>JBJMHD010000028.1:0-39470 GCA_045807565.1 Acidimicrobiales bacterium
ACATCCCACCGAACGACTGGTTCAGGTGGACCTCACGAGCAGCACAGTCGCGCTGCGCGCCCTGCTCGGCACCGTCGTGGTCGACGAGCATCTCCCACCGGTCGCACAGCGCCTTGAAGTCGACGAAGCCGAGCGTGGTCGCACCTTCGAGCAGCACCTGGTGGTCGCGCTCGAACGCCGAGGCGGTTCGGCCGGTGCACGTGCCGAGCATCGTGGTGACGTGCGACCGATCGACCTCGCCCGCCATCCACGCCTTCTCGACGGCCGGCAGGTCGCGCAGAGCTCGTCCGTGGCGGAGCCGCTGGCGCGCCACGCCGATCGGGATGTGCTGCTTCCATGCCAACCAGGCGGATGCGGTCTTGGCACCGGACGGTCGCCAGTCGCCCCGCGAGTCCCACCGCGCCAGCATGCGCGCCTCGGCGACGTCAAGCGCACCCCTGAGCTGCTGGAACCGCAGCACCGCGCTGGTGAGGTCGTCGCCCGCAAGGGTGTCGAGGTCGAGCGCGGCGAGCCCCGCGAGCGCGTCACCCGCCTGCGCGAGCAGCGCGGCGGCGGAGCACGGATGCTCGTCGGGAGCGGGCACGCGATCCTCCTCCGGGACTGAGGCGACCGCGCCGACGACGGCGGGCGGACGCGGGGCTCAGGTGTCGGGGACCCTCACCCGGGTCCCGAAGGGATGCGCCACCCTATCGAACTGGTGTTCCCTCCGCAAGTCCCCATCTGGGTCTTCTCGTGCGATGGCCGGTGGGATCGCCCCTGAGCGCCCGGGCGCGCGCTGTCGGGCTGTCCTCGCCAAGATGGCGAGGTGGGCGACGCAGCGGCCGGGACGGTGGCGGCGAGGTGGGTGCTGCTCGCGACCGTGCTGGGGTCGGGGATGGCGTACCTCGACTCGACGGTCGTCAACGTCGCGCTGCCCGCGCTGAGCGCCGACCTCGACACCGACGTCCAGGGGCTGCAGTGGGTGCTCGACGGCTACCTCGTCACGCTCACCGCGTTCCTCCTGCTCGGCGGGGCGCTGGGGGACAAGTACGGACGTCGGCGCGTGTTCCGCGTGGGCGCCGTCGGCTTCGCGACGTCCTCGGTGCTGTGCGGGTTGGCACCGACCACGGAGGTCCTCGTCGTCGCCCGCGCGGTGCAGGGCGCCGCCGGCGCGCTGCTCGTGCCCGTGAGCCTGGCGCTCCTGTCGGCGACGGTCCGACCGGATGATCGGGCGCGCACGGTCGGTGCGTGGGCGGGCCTCACCGGGGTCGCCAGCGCGATCGGACCCTTCGTCGGCGGCTGGCTCGTCGATGCCGTCAGCTGGCGGTGGGCCTTCTTCATCAACGTCCCGGTCGGTGCGCTGGCCCTCTACGGCAGCAGCCACGTCCCCGAGAGCCTCGACGAGGATGCGCCCGCGCACCTCGACGTCCTCGGCGCGGCCACCGCCATCGTCGGCCTCCTCGTCGTGACTGCCGGGTTGATCCTCGAGGCACCTCTCGTGGCGATGACGGGGCTGGCGGTCCTCGTGGCGTTCGTCGTGATCGAGCGCCGCAGCCCGAACCCGATGCTGCCGCCCGCACTGTTCCGCTCGTCGCAGTTCGTGGGCGCCAACCTGGTCACCCTGGTCGTGTACGCCGGGCTGGGGACGGCGTTCTTCCTCGTCGTGGTCCAGCTCCAGGTCGGCCTCGGCTACTCCGCACTCGAGGCCGGCTCCGCGCTGCTCCCCGTGACGCTCGCGTCGCTCGTGCTGTCACCCCGCATGGGGGCGCTCAGCCAGCGCGTCGGCCCGCGGATCCCGATGACCGTCGGTCCCATCGTCGTCGCCGGCGGGCTGCTCGCCTTCGCCACGGTGTCAGCGGGCGACGGCTACGCCACGTCGGTGCTGCCGGCGGCCGCGCTGTTCGGGCTCGGGCTGTCGATCACGGTCGCGCCGCTCACCGCCGCGGTCCTCGCCAGCGTCGACGACCACCACGTCGGCGTGGGCTCGGCCGCCAACTACGCCGTCGCTCGCCTCGCCGGGCTGCTGGCGGTGGCCGTGCTGCCATCGGTGGCCGGCGTGGAGCTGGCGGCGGGACCGGACGGCGACCTCGTCGGCTACAGCACCGCGCTCGCCATCAGCGCCGCGGTCTGCACGCTCGGCGGGGCGATCGCATGGCTGACGATCCGCGCCACCCGCACCGTCGCTCCGGAGGTCGCGCCCCACGTGTTCCACCCGTGCCTCGAGCAGGCCGCCGCCGAGATGGCCTGACCCCTCCGGGAGCTCAGCGGTGGGACGGCGCGGGCGGCGCGCCGGGCACCTCGAAGCCAAGCTCATCCTCGTAGCACCACCACCAGTCCTCACCGGGCTCGTACGAGCGGATGATGGCGTGGCTGCGATCGGCGACCCAGTGCGCGGTGGCATGGCGTCCGGGTGAGCTGTCGCAGCAGCCGACGTGGCCGCACGACATGCAGAGCCGGAGGTGCACCCACCGACCACCGGTGCGCAGGCAGTCCTCGCAGCCGTCGGCAGAGGGCGTTACGTCCTCGACGACGTCGAGGTGGGAGCAGGACGCGCCGCCGCTGGACATCAGCGGTGCTCGGGGTTCTCGAAGTCGTAGCGGCAGCCGGCGTCCCAGCCGGCGCGCTGGTTGCCGTGGGCGGGGATGCCGCCCTGGTCCTTCAGCATCCGAGCGAGGTGCAACAAGTTCCAGGTCATGAACGTGGTGTTGCGGTTGGTGAAGTCGTTGTCGCGCCCGCCACCGGGTTCGTCGAGGTAGCTGGGGCCCGGGCCGGCCTCCCCGATCCACCCGGCGTCGGCCTGGGGCGGGATCGAGTAGCCGAGGTGCTGCAGCGAGTAGAGGATGTTCATCGAGCAGTGCTTGATGCCGTCCTCGTTGCCGGTGATCAAGCAGCCACCGACGCGGCCGTAGTACGCGTACTGGCCCGCCTCGTTGAGCTGGCCGCTGTTGCCGTAGAGCCGCTCGATGACGCGCGTGCACACCGACGACTTCTCCCCGAGCCAGATGGGGGAGAGCAGCACGAGGATGTCCGCCGCCATGACCTGCTCGAAGATCGCCGGCCAGTCGTCCTTCTCCCACCCGTGCTCGGTCATGTCGGGCCACACGCCGGTGGCGATGTGGCGGTCGACGGCGCGTACCAGCTCCACCGACACGCCGTTGCGCCGCATGATCTCCATCGAGATCTCGCCCAGGCCCTCCGTGTTCGACACCTCTGGGGACCGCTTGAGCGTGCAGCTGATGAAGAGCGCGCGCAGGTCGCTGAAGTCGGTGGTGTTCGACTCGCACAGCGCTGCCTGCTTCTCGGTGAGCTCGGTCATGGCGCGTTGCTAGCACCCTCGAGGAGCCGGAGCCTCAGGACCGGAGGTGGGCCTCGGTGGCTGCGTCGGCCGGGAAGAAGCTCTCGATGCTCAGCTCGGCCAGCGTGATGTCGAGCGCCGTGCCGAAGGTGGCGAGCGTGCTGAACATCGAGAGCTCCCGTCCGTCGACCGTCACCAGCTGCATCGGCACGAACAGCAGGGTCGTCGCGTCCGGGACGACCGGTGATCGCGGCGTGACCCCTGGGTAGGTGAGGAGCTCGTCGTAGAGCGCCTGGAGCTCGGGATCCGGCGCGACCGCGAGCTGCCGTTGGAGGCGGACGAGCAGGTGGTCGGCCAGCTCGGCGAGGTTGCGGATGCGAGGTGCCAGCCCCTCCGGGTGCACCCCGAGCCGCACGACGTTCACGGGGGGTCGGAGCAGGTGCTCGGCCACCCCCGTGGCGAAGAGGGAGAGGGCGGCGGCGTTCGCCGACACGAGGTTCCAGAGCCGGTCCACGATCACGGCGGGATACGGCTCGTGCCCGGCGAGGATCATGTCGAGCGCACCCCGCACCGGGTCCATCTCGTGGTCGTCGAGCGAGCGCTCGCGGTAGACGGGCGCGTAGCCCGCCGCCATGAGCAGCGAGTTTCGCTCGCGCAGCGGCACGTCGAGGTGCTCGGCGAGGTGCAGGACCAGCTCGCGGCTCGGCTTCGAGCGCCCCGTCTCGACGAAGCTCAGGTGGCGCGCGGACACCGCCGCCTCGTTCGAGAGGTCGAGCTGGCTGAGCCGTCGGCGCTGGCGCCAGCCGCGCAGGAGGTCGCCCACGCCCAGCGGCGCCGAGATCGTGCTCATGCCGTGACCGTACCGACGGCATGGCGGGCCGTCGCCTACCTGGGAGGTAATCGCCCTCGTTCCCTCGCGCCCGCAAGGTGGTGCCACGGACCACGCACCAAGAGGAGACACCGTGACCGACACCGAGACCACCAGCCCCGACACCACGACCATCGTCGAGACCTACTTCGACCTCTGGCGGACCGCCGATCCCGCCGAGCGCGCCGACCTCGTCGGGCGCGTGTTCACGCCGGAGGGGCGCCACGTCGACCAGCACGCCGACGCCCGGGGCCACGACGGCCTGGTGGAGATGATCGCCGGGGTCCACGAGGGCTTCCCCGGGTTCCAGATGGCCCGCACCAGCGGCATCGACCGCTTCGGCGACCAGCTGCGGTTCGCGTGGAAGCTGGACGGTGCCGACGGCACCCCGATCGTCGCGGGGATCGATGTGGCCGAGCTCGCTCCCGACGGCCGCCTCCAGCGGGTGACGGGCTTCTGGGGCGACCTGCCGCCCGCCTGACCCGGGCGGGACACCGGGGCGGCGCTACATCAGCTTCGAGGGGGTGGCGCCGTCCCACTTGGTCAGGCTGGCGCCGGTGACGCCGACGTTGCCCCACGACGCCATGAGCGCGGCGAGGTGGGGGGTCTGCATGTGGGCATCCATGGCCTCCTGGCTGGCCCACTGCTCGGCGATGTAGAAGCGTCCCGGGTCCTTGAGGTCGCCCGAGAAGACGTAGCCCTCACACCCGTCCTCGGCGAGGGTGGCCTCCACCGCGGTGTTCACCGCGGCGATGGCCTCCTCCCGCTTGGCAGGGTCGAAGTCGATGGTGCCGGTGACGAGGATGCTCATGGCGGGACTTCCTAGCCCAATCCCTGCCGGGCCGACGACACGGGACTGGCACCATGGCCGGCATGCCGCAGCCGCTCGTCACCACCGATCGCACGAAGGTCCGGCGGCTCCCGGACCGTGGCACCGACGATCGGGCGACCGCCTACGCGGTGATCGACGAGGCGTACATCGCCCACGTGGGGTTCGTGGTGGACGGCGAGCCGCGCGTGCTGCCGATGACCTACGGCCGCGACGGTGACGTGCTGTACCTCCACGGCGCGGTGGGGAACGCGATGCTGCGAACGTCGGTGGACACCGAGGTGTGCGTGACCATCACGTTGCTCGACGGCCTCGTCCTGGCCCGGAGCGCCTTCCACCACTCCATGAACTACCGCTCGGTGGTGCTGCTCGGGCCGGCGCGCAAGGTCGAGGAGGATGTGGAGAAGCGTCGCGCCTTCGACTGCATCGTCGACCATGCCCTCGTCGGCCGCAGCGGCGTCGCGCGCCCGGCCAGCGAGGCCGAGCTGCGCAAGACGCTCGTCCTCGCCCTCCCGATCGGGGAGGGATCGGCCAAGGTGCGCACGGGCGGTCCGATCGACGACGAGGAGGACATGGAGCTTCCCGTGTGGGCTGGCGTCGTCCCGCTCCGCCTCACCCCGGGCGCGCCCGAGCAGGACGCCGGGCAGCCGAAGGGCCTGCCGGCACCCGTCGTGGTCGGCGCTGGTCGCGGGGCCTGACGCCGAGGGTCCGTGTCGACGCGGGCCGGGTTCGGCCTACCCCTCCACCGGCACCGCTTCGCCGCCCCGCAGCACCTCGTACTGGCGGTCCGGCGCGGTGCAGGGCACACGGGCGACGGCCGCACCTCGGGTGGGGTCGCCCTGCAGGATCTCGGCGTGCGACGGGCAGTACTGCAGGATGTACGCCTTGCGGACCTGGTCGGTGAGGTTCGGGCCCGTGCGGTGCGGGGTCAGCGAGCTGAACACGACGGCGCCACCGGCGGCCACCGGCGCTGCCACCGACGGCGTGCCCTCCTCGAGGCACTCCCAGCCGAGCGGGTCCACGTAGTGGTGCTCCAGCGTGCCCTGCCGATGCGCGCCCGGCGCGACCTCCGGGCACCCGTTGTCCTCGGTGGCGTCGGTGAGGGCGAGCCACACGGTGAGGTACTCCTGGGGCTCCACGTACGTGTAGCCGTTGTCCTGGTGCCACGGCACGCGGCGCGGCTTCTCCGTCTTCTTGTACACCGCCTGGTCCCAGTACAGCCGCACGTCAGGACCGATCAGGTCGGTGCAGAGGCCGAGGACAGCGGGGTGCGCGCTCAGCGCCTTGGCCTTCGCTGACCTCGTCACCGCGTGGATGGCGATCGTCAGCGCGCCGGTCTCGGTGATCGAGAAGCGCCCGTCTTCGCGCGTCTGGAGGAACGCGTCCACCTCCGCCTCGAGCCGATCGAGGTCCTCGCGCAGCGCATCGAGGGTGCCGGAATCGACCAGATCGGGCACCACGACGAAGCCGCGCTCGTCGAAGCTCGCCACCTGCTCGGCGGTGAGCAACGTGAAGGGGCCGTCGTGGTCCCTCCACTCGAAGTGATCGTTCCACGGGTGCGCCCGCATCGCCGGCAACGTAGCGGGGCCACGTCGCCGGCGATGCGAGCGAGGTGCTAGTGGGCGAACCGCCGCCGGGCGACGAGCACGCCGGCGCCCGTGAGCACCAGGCCACCCCCGATGACGGCCAGGGCGTCGGTGCCGGAGCCCGTGCGAGGCAGGGTCTGGGGCCGGGTCAGGGTCTCGCCGAGCACCTGCGCGCCCTGGACGGATGCGGGCTGCTCCAGCGTGTTCGGCTGGACGGAGCCTGTCGTGGTCCCGGTGTCGTCACCGCCCGTGTCGGTCGTGCCCGTGTCGGTCGTGCCGCCGGTGTCGTCGCCCTCGACGTCGCCGGAGCAGTCCACCTTGAACACCTTGTGCTTGGCCTCACCAGGTGCGGTGGTGTTGTCCGCGCTCAGCTTGTACATGCCGTCGGTCAGGCTCGGCCCCGCGATCGCCCAGTCGCCCTCGGCAGAGAGGTCGCCGGACTCGATCGTGCCGTCCCAGGAGTCCGTCCCGGCCACGTTGTCGCCGCCCTGCCCCTCGATCGAGAGCTCGATGTGCGAGTCCTCGGGGAAGCCGAAGCCCACGATCCGGAACTCGCAGACCTTGGGCTCGTCGCGCCGATCGGCGTCCGGGGTCGTCGACTCATGGATCTTCACCGTCCCGGCGTTGCCGGGAGGCTCGCTCTCCGGCTCGCCGGCACCGGCTCGCGCCGTCGGGGAGATCCCGAGCAGCAGCGCGCCACCGATGCCCAGCGTGAGACCCAGGGCGCGGCCGCGCGTCCTCCAGTACGTGTTCATCCCAGCTCCTTCTGTCCGTTTCGAGCCCGCCAGGGGCTTCTTGTGCGGCGGGTGACTACCTCGCCGCGCTGAGCGTCAAACCTGCGCGGCCCCGACCCATCGCGGTGTAGGGGGCTCCACTACGTTCCGCCCCATGACCATCCGTGTGATCCAGTGGGCGACCGGCACCGTCGGCATCCACGCCGTGCCCGCCATCGTCGCCCACCCCCGGCTCGAGCTGGCCGGGCTGTGGGTCCACTCCGACAGCAAGGCCGGCCGCGACGCCGGCGAGCTGTGCGGGGGGCCGCCCGTGGGCGTCCTGGCCTCCCAGGACGCCGATGCCCTCCTCGACCTCGACGCTGACTGCGTCTGCTACACGGCCAACTCCGACCTGCGGCCCGACGGCGTGGTGGACGACATCGTCCGCATGCTGGCCAGCGGCAAGAACGTGGTGAACACCTCGTACGTCCCGCTGCTCTTCCCGCCCGCGGCCGGCGAGGGCGTCGCCGAGAAGATCGGGGCGGCGTGCCTCGAGGGCGGCACGAGCTTCTACACCTCGGGCATCGATCCCGGCTTCGGCAACGCCGGTCTCGCTGTCCACGCTCTCGCCCTCTGCAAGGAGGTGCGCATGGTCCGGATGATGGAGATCGTCAACTACGACACGTGGGACAACCCCTTCACGATGTTCGAGATCATGGGCTTCGGGAAGCAGGATCCGTCGCAGTCGCTGCTCCTGTCGCCGGGGTCGATCTCGCTGGCGTGGGGCCCGGTCCTCCACCTCGTGGCGTCGGCCATCGGCCTCCAGCTCGACGACGTCCAGGAGACGCACGAGATCCTGCGAGCTGACCAGGACTTCGAGATCGCGTCCGGGCCGATCGGGAAGGGCACGATCTCGGGCATGCGCTTCGAGATCATCGGCCTCGTCGGTGGCGAGGAGCGCATCGTGGTGGAGCACGTCACCCGCCTGCGCGACGACGATGCCCCCGAGTGGCCGCAGGGCAGCGGCTACCGGGTGCTCATCGACGGCGACCCGCGCCTGAAGATCGATCTCGAGCTGAGCTCGGACTTCGGGGACCACAACCACGCCGGCTGCCTCGCCACCGCGATGCACGTCGTCAACGCCATCCCCCACGTCGTCGCCGCCGACCCCGGCATCCTCACCATGCTCGACCTGCCGGTCTACAGCGCGACGGCGTAGAGCCGAGCCGGCGTGCCTTCACAGATCCGGTAGGCCCATGTCGAGGTTGGGCTGCTCGATGCCGCCGTCGACCTCGAGCACCTTGCCGGTGACGTAGCCGCCGGCCCGGGACGCGAGGAACAGCACCGTGGCGGCGATGTCCTCGGGGTCTCCGATGCGCTTGAGCGGGGTGCCCTGCTCCATGGTGGTGCGCAGGGCGTCGTCCTCCAGCACGATCTCGAGCGCCGACGTCGCGATCGAGCCCACCGCGATCGCGTTGACGCGGATGCGCGGCGCCAGGTCCTGGGCCGCCAGGCGCGTCCAGTGCGACAGCGCCGCCTTGGCGGTGCCGTAGGCGACGAAGCCGCGGCCCGCGGTGCGGCCCATCATCGAGGAGATCCCGACGACGGCGCCGCCGCCGGTCTCGAGCATGGTGGGGACCGCGGCGCGCGTCAGCGCGTGCGCCGTGGCGACGTTCCAGGAGAACTCGCGGATGAGCCGGCTGGCGGACGTGTCGAGGAACGGGCGCGGCATGGTGCCGCCGACGTTGTTCACCACGATGTCGATGCGCCCCAGCTCGCGCGCCGCGACCTCGGCCAGCCCGGCGACGGCGTCGAGGTCGCTGAGGTCGGCGGGCACCACCACCGCGGTGCGTCCGAGCGCCTCGATCTGCTCGGCGACGGCGTCGAGCTGCTCCTTCGTGCGAGAGGACAGCACCACGTGGGCACCGGCCTCGGCCAGCGCCAGCGCCGAGGCGGCGCCGATGCCGCGCCCCGCGCCGGTCACGATCGCCACCTGGTCGTCGACGCGGAACCGCTCTTGGATCATCCGGCGAAGTTACTCACCGGCACCCCGATGACATCCGTCACATCCCAGGGCAATCCCCGATCGACGGCGAACCTTGACCCGTAGATTCTGACCTGGTCGGTGGCGGACGATCGCCCGCCCGCCTGGAACCAACCCCCGGAGGTCGTGGTGTTCGCTCGTCTCGGTTCGTGGTGCTTCCGGCGACGGTGGTTCGTCGTCGGCGCATGGGTCGTGGGTGCCGTCGTGTTCGGCGCCACGTCCAGCGCGATGGGCGGTGCCTTCGGCCAGGACTTCACGCCGTCCGGGTTCGAGAGCACGCACGGCCTCGACGTCCTGAACGAGGAGATCGGCGGGTTCGGCGCGGGGGTGCCGGGCTCGATCGTGTTCCGCGCCGAGCAGGGCGTGGACGATCCCGAGGTCGAGGCGCAGATGACGCAGCTCTTCGCCACCATCGAGACGATCGCCGAGAACCCGGACGTCGACGTCCACACGTTCGGCTGGCTCAGCGCCGCGCAGATCCACGCCCTCGAGTCGGCGGATCTCCAGGCGTGGGAGGGGATGACCCTCACGAGCCCGTACGACCCGACCCCCGAGCCGCAGATCTCGAGCGAGGGCCCGGAGGCGGGCAAGATCGCGTTCGCCTCGCTGGAGATCCCCGGCGACGACTGGGCCGACGCCGCACCGATCGCCGCGCCGCTCCAGGAGATGTTCCCGAAGGTCGAGGGGCTGCAGGTGGAGCTGGGCGGCCAGGCCTTCGCCGAGTTCCAGGAGCCGGAGTCGGAGGCGCTAGGCCTGGCCTTCGCGATCGTGATCCTCGTCGTGGCCTTCGGGTCGATCCTCGCCATGGGCCTCCCGATCAGCGTGGCCCTCTCCGGGATCGCGCTGGGCACGATGCTCGCCACGATCCTCTCCAACACGTTCCTGATGCCCGACTTCGCCATCTTCCTGGGCGTGATGATCGGGCTCGGCGTGGGCATCGACTACGCGCTGTTCATCGTCACCCGATATCGGGAGAACCTCCACCACGGCCACACGCCCGAGGAGGCCACGTCGATCGCCATCGACACCGCCGGTCGCGCCGTCACCTTCGCCGGCCTCACCGTGGTCATCTCGTTCCTCGGGATGCTGGTCATGGGCATCTCGTTCATCTCGGGCCTGGCGATCAGCTCCGCGGTGGTCGTGCTGATGACGGTGGTCGCGTCGCTCACGTTGCTGCCGGCGCTGCTCGGCTTCGCGGGGCACCGCGTCGAGGTGAGCCGTTGGCGCGGCGTGATCGCCACGGGCTTCCTCGTCATGGGCCTGATCGGTCAGGGCCTGCACATCCCGGCGCTCGCCATCGGGTTCCCCCTCGCGTTCCTCGTGCTCCTGCTGGGGTGGCACCCCCGGCTGTCCATCGCCGCGCTGAGGAAGGAGGTCCCCAAGCGGACGCCTCGACCGGTGCGGGAGACCTATGCGTACCGCTGGAGCCGCCTCGTGCAGCACCACCCCTGGGCGGCGGCGAGCGTGGGGACGTTCATCCTCGTGCTGCTCGCGCTCCCGGTGCTCGGCATGCGGCTCGGCTTCTCGGACGAGAGCCAGTACAACGAGGACACCACCACTCGGAAGGCGTACGAGCTCCTCTCCGACGGCTTCGGCCCGGGGTACAACGGCCCGTTCTTCCTGGTGGCCCAGGTGGACCACGAGGCCGATCCCGCGGTGCTCCAGCAGATCACGGCCGACATCGCGGCCGACCCGGGCGTCGCGTTCGTGACACCAGCCGTCCCGAACACCTTGATCGCCCCCGACCGCGATCTCGGGGCGTACCTGTGGAAGGTCACGCCCACGACGTCACCGCAGGCCGAGGAGACGTACTCGCTGGTCCACCACCTCCGTGACGACGTGCTGGTCGACGGCGAGGCCGCGCTCGGGACCAACATCGACGTCACCGGCCAGCTGCCCGCCACGATCGACTTCTCCGGCTACCTGTCGGCGCGGATGCCGTACTTCTTCGCGGCCGTGCTGGTGCTGTCGTTCCTGCTGCTGATGGTGGTGTTCCGGTCGATCCTCGTGCCGCTGAAGGCCGTGATCATGAACCTGCTGTCCATCGGCGCCGCCTACGGCGTGACCGTCGCGATCGTGCAGTGGGCCTGGCTCGGCGACCTCACCGGCCTGTCTCCGTCGCCGATCGAGACGTTCGTGCCGATGATGTTCTTCGCCATCGTGTTCGGCCTGTCGATGGACTACGAGGTGTTCCTCCTCTCCCGCGTGAAGGAGGAGTGGACGCGCACCGGGGACAGCCACCTCTCGGTCGCCAACGGCCTCGCCACCACCGCTCGGGTGATCACGGCCGCTGCCGCCATCATGGTCGTCGTCTTCGGCAGCTTCATCCTGGAGAACGACCGCAACTTCAAGATGTTCGGCATCGGCCTCGCCACCGCCATCCTCCTCGACGCCACCGTGGTGCGCATGCTCCTGGTGCCCGCCACCATGGAGCTGCTCGGCGATCGGAACTGGTGGCTGCCGCGCTGGCTCGACCGGATCCTCCCGAACATCAACATCGAGGGCACCCCCGACGACGTCAGCGAGATCGACGACGACGACGATCCCGACGCCGATCCCGAGCCGGACCGCGAGCTCGTCACCGTCTGACGTCGGATGACCTCGCGCGCCGGCGGGCGCGCGAGGCTCGGTCGCGATGGCCGTGACGGTCGATGGGGTGACGGACGTGGCCGAGCGGCGGAGGCTGCTGACCACCCGCGGCCTGCGCGCCCTCGTCGACGGCACCGTCGCGACGGTGCTCCCCGCCTACCTCCTGGCCCGCGGCCTCACCCCCACCCAGGTGGGAGCGGTGGTGACGGCCACCCTCCTCGGCTCGGCTGCCGTCACCCTCACGATCGGCCTCCGGGCCGGGCGGGTGGACCGGCGCCAGCTCCTCCGCATCATGTCCGTGCTGATGGTGGTCACGGGGCTGCTCTTCGGCACGGTGACCACGTTCGCCGCGCTGCTCGTCGTCGCGGCCATCGGCACCATCAACCCGTCGGGCGGCGACGTCAGCGCCTTCCTCCCGGTGGAGCAGGCGCTGCTCCCGGAGACGGCGCCCGCGGAGCGGCGCACGCACGTGTTCGCGATGTTCAGCCTGGTCGCCTCCGTGTGCGCCGCCTTCGGTGCCCTCCTGGCCGGGCTCCCCGGCTGGATCGCCGACCAGGACTGGCTGTCGGACCTCGACGCCCTCCGCGGCGTGTTCTACGCCTACGCCGCCGTGGGCGCGCTGCTGCTCGTGCTCTACGCCGGCCTGCGACCTCGACCCCCCGCGGCGGTGGGACCGCGGGGCGGGCACGCCCTGCATCGCTCGAAGGCGATCGTGTACCGGATGTCGGCGCTGTTCAGCCTCGACGCCTTCGGCAGCGGCTTCGCCGGCCAGGCGATCATCGTCCTCTGGCTGCAGCTCCGCTTCGGGCTCTCCACCGCCACAGCCGGTGCGGTGTTCTTCTGGGCCGCCCTCCTCACCGCCAGCTCCGCGCTGCTGGCGCCTCGCATCGCGGCCCGCATCGGTCTCGTCCGCACCATGGTGTACACGCACATCCCCGCCAACCTCCTCCTGCTCCTCGCCGCGGTCGCGCCCACCGCGCCGCTCGCCATCGGGTTCCTCCTCGGACGGGCGTTCCTGTCGCAGCTCGACGTCCCCGCGCGCACCTCGTACGTGATGGCCGTGGTGGACCCGGACGAGCGGACGGCGGCCGCCACCGTCACCAACGTCCCGCGCAGCCTGGCGTCGGCGCTGCCGCCCCTCGCCGCCGGCTGGATGCTCGACCACTCCACGTACGGCTGGCCCCTGCTCGCCGCCGGGATCCTCAAGACGACCTATGACCTCCTGTTCCTGCTGCTGTTCCGCGACGTCCGGCCCCCTGAGGAGCAGGTGGTGGTGCCGCCCGAGGAAGGGGCGCTCGGAACGGGTGGTCGGTAGGGTCTCGCCATGGCACGGATCGAGCCGCCGGCCGTCACCGGGATGGGTGACCACGTCGACTGGTCGCTCCACCGCACCGAGATGGCGGTGGGGATGGGCGCCTTCTCCGAGGCCGTGTACGGCAACAGCCGGCTGCCGGTCCGGGAGCGGGAAGCGGCTCGCTGGACGATCGCGCTGATCAACCACTGCATCGTGTGCCAGGACACGCGGGCCAAGGACGCCGCGCCGAACCGGATCGACGAGGGCTTCTACGCCGAGGTGGCGCGGTGGGCCACGTCGGACCAGCTCACCGAGCGCGAGAAGCTCGCCGCCGAGTTCGCGCAGCGCTTCGCCCTCGACCACCAGGCCATGGACGACGCCTTCTGGGCTCGCCTCCGCGGCGCCTTCTCCGACGACGAGGTGGCCGACCTGATCATCTGCTGCGGGATGTTCCTCGGCCTCGGTCGAGCCATGGCCGTGGTGGGGGCGCCCGCCCCCGAGGAGCGCATCCTCGTCTGAGGAGCTCCGTCCGACGTCTCGAATGGGGGACACTTGGCCGAGCACGACCTGATCATCCGAGGGGGGACCGTCCTCGACGGGACGGGGTCGGCGGCCCGGTCGGCCGACGTCGCCATCTCCGACGGCACCATCACCGAGGTCGGCGCCGTGGACGGCACGGCGCGACGCGTGCTCGACGCGGACGGCCTCACCGTCACGCCCGGGCTGGTCGACATCCACGTGCACTACGACGGGCAGGCCACCTGGGACGACCGCCTGATCCCGTCGTCCTGGCACGGTGTCACCACCGTCGTCGCCGGCAACTGCGGCGTCGGCTTCGCTCCGGTCCGCCCCGCCGACCACGATCGCCTCATCCAGCTGATGGAGGGGGTGGAGGACATCCCCGGCGCCGCACTGCACGAGGGCCTGCCCTGGACCTGGCAGTCGTTCCCCGAGTTCCTCGACGCCCTCGACGGCCGCGCCTACGACGTGGACCTCGCGACCCACGTCCCCCACGGCGCGCTCCGCCTCCACGTCATGGGCGAACGGGGCGCGGCGGGCGAGGCGGCGACGCCCGAGGACATCGACGGCATGGCCCGGCTCGCACGCGAGGCGGTCGAGGTCGGCGCCATCGGCTTCAGCAGCTCCCGCACGCGGAACCACCGCAGCTCCACCGGCGAGTACACCCCGTCGCTCACCGCCGAGGCCGACGAGCTCCTCGGCATCGCCCGCGCCATCGGCGCGGCGGGCACCGGGGTGCTCCAGCTCGTGTCCGACTTCGACGACGTGGACGCCGAGTTCGCGCTGTTCCGGTCGATGGCCGAGGTGTCCGGCCGGCCGCTGTCGTTCTCCCTGGCGGGCGTCGACCCGTCCAAGTACCCGCGCCAGCTCGAGCTCCTCGACGAGGCCAACGCCGCGGGCACCCGGATGCGCGGACAGGCCGCCGCTCGCGCCATCGGCATCCTGGTGGGCCTGCAGTGCACCGTGAACGTGCTGGCCGGGAACCCGGTGTGGCAGGAGATCGCCGAGCTGTCGGTGCCCGAGCAGGCGCGCGCCATGCTCGAGCCCAGCTTCAAGGAGCGCTTCCTGGCGGCCGCCAAGCCCCTCGGCGGCGCCGATCGCATGTTCGAGCTCGCCGACCCGCCGGACTACGAGCCGGATCCGTCGACCAGCATCGCCGAGCGCGCGGCTCGGGCCGGGCGAGACCCGCTCGACCTGGCCTACGACCTGTTCGCGCAGGACGAGGGGCGGACGTTCCTCTACGTGCCCATCATCAACTGGTTCGACGGCACGCTCGACGGGGTGCGCGACATGCTGGCGCACCCCCACACGGTCCCCGGCCTGTCCGACGGGGGTGCCCACGTCGGCACCATCTGCGACGCCAGCTTCCCCACCACGTTCCTCTCGTACTGGGGCCGCGACCGCCCCACCGGCCGGCTCGACCTCGCCTACCTCGTCCGCCAGCACACGAAGGACACCGCCGAGACCGTCGGCCTGCTCGACCGCGGCGTGCTGGCGCCTGGCTACCGCGCCGACGTGAACCTCATCGACTTCGAGGCCCTGCGCCCGCGCCGGCCCGAGATGCGCCACGACCTGCCGGCGGGCGGGAAGCGGCTGCTCCAGCGAGCCGACGGCTACGTCGCCACCATCGCCAAGGGCGAGGTCACCTACGAGCGGGGCGAGCCCACCGACGCCCTCCCCGGGCGCCTGGTGCGCGGAGCTCGACGAGCGCCGGCGCGATGAGCGCTGGCGCGATGAGCGACGTGCAGGTGCTCGAACCAGCCTGTGCGTGGACGAGCGACGAGGTGGGCGAGGACTACCTCTGGGAGCTCACCGACGCCGACCGTGCCGAGCTCGTGGCCGCGCTCGAGCACGCCGAGGCCCACACCGAGCGCACGCTCGACATCACCGTGGACGACTTCCCGCTTCCCACCCTCGGGCCGAGGCTCGACGCCGTCGCGCACGAGCTCATCGACGGTCGCGGTGTGGTGCTCATCCGCGGTGTGCCCGTCGAGCGCCTCGGGCGCGAGCGTGCCTCGGCGGTGTACTGGGGGATCGGCATGCACCTCGGCCGGCCGTGGCCGCAGAACCACAAGGGCCACCTCCTCGGCGACGTCACCGACCAGGGGAGGTCCGGGCACGACCCCACGAGCCGCGGCAACGAGATCGGCGGGGTGGCGTTCCCCTTCCACTCCGACGGGTCCGACCTGGTGGGCCTCTTCTGCCTCGACGCCGGAGCGAGCGGTGGTGCGAGCCTGGTCGCCAACGCCGTGTCGATCCACAACGAGCTGGTGCGCGAGGCACCGGACCTGGCCGCCGAGCTCTACGAGCCCTTCGCGTACGACATGCGTGGCGAGGAGCGCCCCGGCACCCGACCCTGGTACCTCATGCCGGTGTTCACCGAGCGGGCAGGTCGCCTGTTCACGAGGTACATCCGCCCCTACATCCTCTCCGCACGCCGCCACGCCGACGCGCCCCCGCCGTCGGCGGCCGCCACCGAGGCCATGGACCGCGTCGATGCCATGTGCGCCGACCCCGCGTTCCACCTCTCGATGGCGCTCCAGCCCGGGGATGTGCAGCTGGTGAACAACTACCACGTGCTCCACGCACGCGACGCGTACACCGACGACCGCGAGGACGGGAAGGTGCGGCACCTCAAGCGGCTCTGGCTGGAGACGCGCGTGCTCACCGCTCAGGACAAGCCCGAAGCGTTCCGGCTCGGAGCCACCACCGACACCTGGTGGGAGGCGGCGCGCCGCGCCGCGGGGGAGCCCGCCTGACCGATGGACGCCGTCGAGCGCGCCACGCACCTCCTCGCCCTCCACCGTCCCGGTCAGCCGCTCCTCGCACCGAACCCGTGGGACGTCGGGTCGGCCAAGCTCCTGGAGTCGCTCGGGTTCGAGGCGCTCTGCACCACGAGCAGTGGGGCGGCCGCGACCCTCGGCGGCCTGGACGGATCGATGGGCCGGGAGGCCGCTGTCGCCAGCGCCGGGGCCATCGCCGCCGCCGTGGACGTGCCGGTCAGCGCCGACCTCGAGAACGGCTTCGGCGACGCGCCCGAGGACGCGGCGGAGACGATCCGCCACGCCCTCGCCGCCGGGCTGTCCGGAGGATCGATCGAGGACTGGTCGCCGCAGCCCGATCCCGCCGTCTACGCGATCGATCACGCCGCGGAACGGGTCGCGGCGGCGGCCGAGGCGGCCCATGCCGGCACCGTGCCCTTCGTCCTCACCGCACGCGCCGAGAACCACATCCGGGGTCACGACGACCTGGCCGACACGATCGCCCGGCTCCAGGCGTACCAAGCCGCCGGCGCCGACGTCCTCTACGCCCCGGGCTTGATGGACCTCGACGAGATCCGATCGCTCGTGCAGTCCGTCGACCGACCGGTCAACGTGATCGTGCGACCGGGCGGGCCGACGGTCCCGCAGCTGGCCGACGTGGGGGTGGCCCGGATCTCGGTGGGCGGGTCCTTGGCGTGGGTCGCGGTCGCGGCGGTGGCGGCGGCCGCCGAGGAGCTCCGCGGGCCCGGCACGCTGGGGTTCCTCGACCAGGCCAAGACGGGCGCTCCCCTGGCCCGACGGGCGTTCGGAGGCTGAGGCCCAGGTCGCGCCCGGCGGCTAGGTGGAGACGGCCTCCGCTGGGGCCGCCTTCTCGATGCGGCCGCGAGCGACGCCACCGTCGGTGCTCCACTCGTGGTGCGTGACCACCACGTCGAGGATCCGGTCCGTGAGCGGGTCGACCTCGAGCTCGCGGCCGGCTCCGAGGGCGGTCTCGCCCTCGATGGCGAGGACACCGCCGGTGAGCTCGAAGGTGAGCGAGAGCGGGCCTCCGCTGCTCGCCGCGATCAGGGTGGCGCCGAGCTCGTCGACGCCGACCCGTGCCTCCTCCACCGCAGCCAGGTCGAAGGCGCCGAGCGACGCCATGCCGCTGGCCACGAGCCGCAGGATCCGCAGCAGCCGGGGGTCCGGGGACAGCTCGAGCCGGAGGGTGGGGCCGTCGGTCATCTCAGCCGTCCGCCGGCAGCACGTCGAAGGCCTCGGAGGACTCGTCCAGCCCGGTGATCTGCAGGACGCGGGCCACGATGTCGGAGCGGGGGCCGATCTCCAGGCGGATGCCCTTCTCGCCGATCTCCCGGCCGGAGGCCACGAGGGCGCCGATCGCCGACGAGTCGAGGAACGTGACCCCGCTGAGATCGAGGTGGATGCGCTCGACACCCGTGGTGCCGACGATGGCTTGCGTGAGCGTGGGCGTCGCCGCCATGTCGAGCTCGCCCTTGACCCGGATCGACACGCGGTCGCCCTCGGGCTCGTCGGCCTCGAGGTTGAAACCCGGCGTGGATGACATGGATGGCTCCGTGATCTGAAGGGATGGTCGGGGTGAGGCTACACGTCGGTCTTGCACGGTCGGATGGGGGCGCATCGGCGCCCCGGGTACCCGCGGCGCCGCCGCGGCAGACGGATGGTCATCCTGGTTCGAGCAGCTGGGTCATGTCGTCGCCGAGCTCCTCGCCCAGCTGGGTGAGCGTGCTGCGGAGGATGCGGGACACGTGCACCTGGCTGACGCCGATCTCGTCGGCGATCTCGCTCTGGGTCATGCCGAGGTAGAACCGGAGGTACACCACCCGGCGCTCGCGCTCGGGCAGCGTGTTGAGGGCCTGTTGGAGGAGCACCCTCGTGCTCGTCTCCTCGAGGTGGTCGTCGGCCTCGCCGGGGACGATCTCCTCGCTGTCCTCGGTGCCGAAGCCGGCGCTCAGGCTCGTGGCGCGGTACGCCGCGCCCGCTTCGAGCGCCTCCAGCACGGCCTCGGGCTCGCACTCCAGGGCGTCGGCCAGCTCGTCGACGGTGGGCGCGCGGCCGAGGTCGTGGGACAGCGTCTCGCTGGCGGCCTTCAGCTCGAGGTGCAGGTCCTTGAGGCGACGGCTGACGCGCATGGACCAGGTGCGGTCGCGGAAGTGGCGGCGCAGCTCGCCGACGATGGTGGGGACCGCGAAGGTGGTGAAGCGGACCTGGAAGGAGGGGTCGAAGCGGTCGACCGCCTTCACCAGGGCGAGGTTGGCGACCTGGTTCAGATCGTCGGGCGACTCGCCACGGCCGCTGAAGCGCCGGGCGCAGTGCCGGGCCAGCCAGAGGTGATCCTCGACGAGGCGGTCGCGCAGCTTGGGGTCGTTGGTGCGACGGAGCTCCTTGAACGCTGCCTGTTCGCTGTCCCCGTCGTCGGGCATCGAGTGGTCGACCTCTGTCCTCGCGTGTCCGCCCGGCAGCGACGCAGGCTATCGACTAGCGACGGCGTTCTGGCAATGCCCGGCTCACGACAGCGTGAACCACACCGCTTTTCCCTGGCCGACCCGGTCGCTGCCCCACACCGCGGCCAGCTGGTCGACGAGCAGGAGGCCGCGGCCGTTGGTGTCGTCGGGCCCGGGGTGCCGCACCTCCGGCGGGTGCTCGGCATCGTCGTCGAAGACCGCGACGCGCACGTTGGCCGCATCGACGTCGACCCGGATCTCGAAGGGGGTCGCGGCGTGCCGGACCGCGTTGGTGACGAGCTCGCTGGTCAGGAGCAGCACGATGTCCTCGTCGCCGACGAACCCCTGGTCCCGCAGGGTGTCCGCGACGAACTCCCGCGCTTCCCGCACGTTCCTCGGCTTCGGCTCGAATCGTCGCCCGCGCTCGATGCCAGGGACGCTACCGAAGCCTGCACCGGGCCGCATGGGACCCGCCGTACCCCGTGTGGGCCGTCCTCATGCCGCAAAGGGGGCGATTTATCCGAACAGCGCGGCCTCGACCGCCGCCCGCTCCTCGTCGCGAGGGGCCGGTTCGACCCTGGCGCTGCGCCCGAACACCATCGTGGGCCGTGCCTCGGCCTCGTACCGGGGCCAGCGGAGCGTGGCCGTGGACGGGTCTCCGGTGTGGGCGAAGGCCAGCCAGGCGTCCATCATCTGCTCGGCCAGGGCGTCGGCCTCGGGCCCCGACCCGGTGAAGGCGGCGAGCTCGCCCCGCCCCTGGGTGCCGAACACGAAGGCGATCTCGAGGCCGTGGCACGCGCCCAGCCACCCGCCCATCGCCGGCGACCCCCACTCGAAGAGGTAGGCGAAGGTCGGGGCGTTCCCGGCCTGGGCGAGCGCCATCCGGAGACCCGGGACGCGGAACGTCCGCTCGGACTCGGCGGCGTAGAACAGGTCCTTGGCGTCGGCGGGCTCCCCCCGGTCAGCGCGCGCGGCGCGCAGCGCGTCGATGACGTCGCCGGCGCGGTCGGCGCCGAAGCGAGCGTCGAGGCGCGCACGGAGCCGATCCTCGTCCAGGTCGCGGCTGTGCGGGTCGGCCGCCGCCCACAGCTTCCACTCGTCGACGTTCGTGCCGATCAGGAGCGGCACGCCGGCGGCGCTCCCCTGGGCGAGCGTCTTCAGCGGTCGCGCCAGCGGGATCGTGACACCGTCGATGACGGGCACGAAGGCCCGGTCGACCCTGGCCTCGAGGCGCGCCTGCGCGTCGAGCAGGTCAGCGAGCGGGACATCCCGCAGGGCGGGGACGTCCGACGCGCCGACGGCTCCGGCCAGGTCCTCGGCCAGCGCCGCGGCCGCAGCCACGTCGAGCGCGAGCGGCGCGCCGCTCTGCACGATCGCCTTGTGGAACAGCCCGCGCGCCACGGGCATCACGCAGAGCAGCGACACGGCGGCGCCACCCGCGGACTCACCGAAGATGGTGACGTTGCCCGGGTCGCCACCGAACGCCCTGATGTTCGTGGCCACCCACCGAAGCGCCTCGACGCAATCGAGGAGGCCCCAGCTGCCGAAGGGCTCGCCCTCGGGCGAGAGCGAGGGGTGGGCGAGGAACCCCAGGGCGCCCAGCCGGTAGTTGATCGAGACCACCACCACATCGCCTCGCCGGGCGAGCGGCGTGCCCTCGTAGAGCGGGCTGGCGCTCGATCCGCTCCGGAAGGCGCCGCCGTGGATCCACACCATCACCGGCCGCGCCGTCCCGTCCTCGCGGGGCGAGGTCCCGGGGGTCCACACGTTGAGGGAGAGGCACTGCTCGTGCTGCTCGAGGTCCGGCCGCTGGAACTGCGCGCCCGGAGCCTGAGGGGCGATCGGGCCGAAGGCCGTGGCGGCGAGGTCGCCCCGCACGACCGCCGGGGCCGGTGGTGCGAACCGATCGGCGGTGGCGTACGGGATCCCCCGGAAGACGAGGACGCCCTCGTCCTCCGTGCCGCTGACGCGTCCTCCGTCGAGCTCGACCCGTGGTGCGTTGGCCATCCTCGTCCCCCTCCTCTGCCGTTGCCGCACCCTATTGAGCGCTGTCGAGGCCCGCGTCCGGAACCGCACGAACCGGCCGCTATCGTCAAGCCAGTGGCTGCGATCGAGCAAACGGTCGACGGCCGTCGAGCCCGGCGGCATCGGAGCAGAGACCTCGCCGTCGACGCGCTCCTCGACCTCCTGAACGAAGGCGTGGTGCGTCCCACGGCGCAGCAGGTCGCCGAGCGGTCGGGCGTGTCGCTGCGGTCGATCTTCCGGATCTTCGACGACGTGGAGTCGTTGAACGCGGCCGCCTGCGCTCGCCAGGTCACGCGCGTCCGCCACCTCTTCATCGACGTGCCGGCCGAGGGCAGCCTCGACACCCGCATCGACCAGGTGGTCGCGATCAACGGTCGTCTCTACGAGTCGATCGCGCCGGTCCGACGGGCCGCACTGCGCACGGCGCCGGAGTCGCCGGCCGTGCAGGAGATGCTCGCCCGGGCGCGGGGCTGGGTGCGGGCCGAGGTGGAGCGGGTGTTCGCCGAGGAGCTGGCGGCCGGCGACCGAGACACCGTGAGCGCGGTGGAGCTCGGGCTGTCGTTCGAGGCGTGGGACCAGCTCCGTGCCGCGCAAGGCCTGTCGGCGGCGCGCACCAGCGCCACCGTCACCCAGCTCCTCCGCGCCGTGCTCGACCCCGGCGCGTAGCGCGCCTCGGCACCGGGCGATCAGGTGGCGGTGACCTCCGCGCCGTCGTCGTCGGCCGCGTTCACTCCGCGCGACTGGTCGATCTTCACGTCCATCGCGCTCATCTGGGGCGCGTCGTTCCTCTTCATCGCCATCGGGCTCGAGAGCCTCGAGCCCGGCGTCATCACGCTGCTGCGGGTCAGCCTGGGCGCGGTCACGCTCGCGCTGCTGCCCGGGTCGCGCCTGCGGCTCCGACCCGAGGACCGCATGCCGATGGTCGCGCTGTCGGTGATCTGGGTCGGCATCCCCTTCACGCTCTTCCCGATCGCCGAGCAGCACATCAACTCCGCCGTCACCGGCTTGCTCAACGGCGCCGTGCCGATGTTCACGGCCCTCTTCGGGGTGCTCCTCTTCGGGAGGCGCACCACCGGCCCGCAGCTGCTCGGGCTGGGCGTGGGCCTCGCCGGGGTGCTCCTCATCAGCCTCCCGAGCCTGCGCGAGGGGTCGTCGGAGGCGCTCGGCGTGGGGCTCGTGCTGATCGCGACGCTCTGCTACGGCCTGGCGACCAACCTCGCGCCCCGCCTGCAGGCTCGCTACGGGGCGCGCAAGGTGATGGCGCGCATGCTGGCGCTGGCGACGATCTGGACCCTCCCACTCGGGCTGCGGGGGATCCCGGGCTCCCACGTCGAGCTGGCGCCGGTGCTGGCCGTGATCGTCCTCGGCGTGCTGGGCACGGGCGTCGCGTACCTTCTCATGGGGACGCTCGTGGGCCGGGTGGGGCCCACCCGGGCCTCGTTCATCACCTACCTGATCCCGGTGGTGTCGCTCGTGCTCGGCGTGGTGTTCCGCGACGACGAGGTCGCGGCGCTCGCCATCCTCGGCGTCGTGCTCGTGGTCGCCGGCGCCGTCCTCGCCAGCCGCCGCGAGCGCGCGTAGCGCTGGGGTTCGTCGGTCAGTCGGCGCTGCCGGCGAGGCGCAGCGACCGGAGCCGCGCGTTGGCGAGGGCGAGGGCGACGACCGTGATCACGACGAGGCGCACGAGCGCACCGGTGCCCTCGGGCATGCCGCTGCGTGCCAGATCCGGCCGGACGTCGGTGAGGCCGAGGAACGCGGCTCGTGACACCCATCCCGGGCAGAGCTGCGCGATGCCGGTGAGCGACCGACCGAGGAGGTGCTCGACCATCACCACGAACACGAGGGACCACACCGCCGCCCGCTTGGTGATGCAGCCGATGGCGATGAACACGGCGACGTAGGCACCGGCCCCGAGCGCGCCCGACAGAGCGGCGGCGCCGGCGGTTTCCGGGGCGCCGGCGACGACGGCCGCGGCCGCGAAGGCGACGGCGATCGTGCCTCCCGCGACGATGGTGCCGCCGACCCAGCGTCCCAGCGCGATGAGCCACGTGGGCACCGGCGACATCCACGTGAACGCGAACGTCGCCGACCGCACCTCGGCGCCGAGCACGGCATCGCCGATCACGAGGCACGTGATCGGGAGCACCACCAAGAACAGCGCCTCTGAGGCCACCTCCACGAACGCGGACTCGGCGCTGTCGGGGAGCGTGGTGGCCAGCAGCCCGAAGAGGATGGCGGTGGCGGCCGGGACCAGCGCACCGACCCGCCGCTTGGCCGGCACCGTGGACCGCAACGTGTAGGCGACGATGGCGCGCAGCGACCGGATCGCGCTGGGCCGGGTGGCGACCGCGTTCACCGCACCAGCTCCCGGAAGAGGCTCTCGAGCGAGTCGTCGAGCGGTCGGACCTCCACGAGGTGCACGCCCAGGTCTCGGGCTGCCTGAGGCAGGAGCACGGCGACGTCCTTGGCGCGCGTGGTGGACACGACCAGGTCATCGCCGTCGACCTGCACGCCCACCACCGCCTCGTGGCCCACCAGGGCGGCGGCGAGGCGACGTCCGTCTGGGGCCCGCACGAGCACCTGCCGCGGAACCCCATCCATCGCGTCGCGGATGGCGCGATGGCCGCCGGCCGCGGCCAGCCGGCCGCGCACGATCACGATCACGCGCGGTGCCATGGCCTCCACCTCGTGCAGAACGTGGGAGCTGACGATGACGGTGCGGCCCTCGTCGCCGAGTCGTTGGAACAGGTCGATGAGGCGCAGCCGCTGGATGGGATCGGCCCCGTTCAGCGGTTCGTCGAGCACGAGCACGAGCGGGTTCTTGACCAGGGCGGCGGCGACCTTGCTGCGCTGCCGCATCCCCTTGCTGAAGCCGTCCATGCTCCGGTCGGCCGACGCCTGCATGTCCACCTGGTCGAGCGCCCAGTCCACCATCCGGCGGTCGGTGATCCCGTGCAGGTCGGCGACGTACGTGCAGAGCTGGCGCGGCGAGAGCCCTCGGGGCACGGCCTCGTCCTCGGGGACGAGGGCCAGGCGCTCGTAGAGCGACCGGTCGCGCCGCGGGGCGCGCCCGTCGACGACGACGGTGCCCTGGTTCACGGGGATGAGCCCGGTGATGGCGCGCATCAAGGTCGTCTTGCCGGCGCCGTTCGGCCCGAGCAGGCCGGTGACGCCGGCGCCGAAGGAGCAGCTGAGGTCAGAGAGGGCGACCTTCTGCCCGAACCACACGGAGACGTCGCTGGCCACCACCACCGGGTTGGCGACGAAGGCGGGGTCGAGCGCGACCGGCGGTGGAGGCGGCGGGGCGAGGTCCGTCATCGTTCGACCTCGTCGTATCGCCACAGCAGCAGGGCGAGGGCCACCAGGACCACGAGGAGGAACAGCGCGAGGGCGTAGAGCCCGCTGTGGTCGAGCGTGGAGAGGGGATGCCCCGCCTCGACCTCGCCGAGGAACACGAGGTCGCGCACGACGAGGGGCAACGTGAGCAGGTTGACCAGGGCGGCGTAGGTCGGCTCGCGGCGCACCTCGACGGGGCCGAACGTGCCCTGGTCGCTCGGGACCGCGATCACCTGGCCGTCCTCGGTGACGAAGGTGGAGGGCGGGCCGGCGTCCTCGATCGCGGGACCCTCCTGGACGGTGGCCTCCTCCGGTCCGACGAGGATCTCGCTCACGATGCCGGAGATGAGCAGCGAACCGATGATCACCGCGCCCGCGATGATCCGCCGCGTGGTGAACGACGACACGGCGACGCTGATGGACGCGTAGTAGATCGCGAGGAGGCCGACGGCCACGGGCACCTGCCAGAGGACCTCGGCGTTGTCGCGGGCGTAGCGCAGGGCGCCGTCGTCGCTCACGAGCATCTGCCCTACGAAGAGCACCACCTGGGGCAGGAAGCCGAAGGCGAACACGAGGGCGAACATGGCGCCCACCTTGGCGACCACGTAGTCGGTGCCCGTGAGGGGCCGGGCGAAGATCAGCGGGAGCACCCGCTGCCGCCGATCGGGGCACATGATGTCGGGCGCGGTGAGCGCGACGAACGCGAGCAGGTAGGTGGAGACGCCGACGTAGTCGCGGTACGTGATGAGCTGGAAGTTCGAGGCGGGCGTGTCGCGCGTGACGTAGGCGACGCCCACCCAGACGATGGCGGGGACGGTGGCGATCCCGAGCAGGACGGCGGGGGCCACCTTCTGGCGCCACGGGCGTCGGATCCCCAGCGCCCGCCGCACCGACGCGAGGAACAGCGCGTACCGGGACGCGGAGCGGCCGCCGCGGATCCCCTCGTAGCCGCGATAGCCGCGGTCGTAGACGGCCCCGACCACCGACGAACCCACCATCAGTGCGACGCCCGATCGAGGAAGACGTCGTCGAGCGAGGTGAGGCGAGAGGTGAGGCGGTGCAGGGGCAGGCCGAGCTCGGCCACGGCGTCTCGCACGCGGTCCACGTCGCCGTCGTCCTGCACCTGCACCTCGACCGCGCCGGCGCCGACGGCCGCGGCGAGCCCGCGCGACCCGAGCAGGGCGACGAGGCCGTCACGCTCGGGGCCGACGTCGACGGTGAGCACCCCGGTGCGCTCGAGGAGCCCGGCCGTGGATCCGGAGACCACGAGCCGACCGCCGTCGAGCATCACCACGTGGTCGCACACCTGCTGGACGTCGTCGAGCAGGTGCGTTGCCAGCAGCACCGAGATGCCGAGCCCACCGAGGCGCGCCACGAGGTCGAGCATGGCGTCGCGCCCGAGCGGGTCGAGGCCGGCGGTGGGCTCGTCGAGCAGCACGAGCTCGGGGTCGGCGACGAGGGCCTGGGCCAGCTTGGTGCGCTGGCGCATGCCCGTGGAGAACCCGCTCACCGGCCGGAAGCGGGCCTCGTCGAGGCCGACCAGGTCGAGGACGTCGGACGCACGCTGGCGAGCCGCCCGGGCGGGGAGCCCGCTCAGCTCGCCGAAGGTCGACACGATGTCGGCCGCCGTCTGGTCGAGGGGCAGGCAGTCGTGCTCCGGCATGTAGCCCAGCCGCGCCCGGGCCCCGATGGGATCCTGCCGGACGTCGACCCCGCACACCTCCAGGGACCCCTCGGTGGGGTGGCTCAGGCCGAGCATCATGCGGAAGAGGGTGGTCTTCCCGGCGCCGTTGGCCCCCACCAGGCCCACCCGCCCGGCCGGCACCTCCACGTCCAAGCCGTCCACCGCGGTGACCGCCGGGTAGCGCTTGGTGAGCCCCTCGGTCCGGAGCAGCACGGGCGCGCTGGGCATGTCCGCAGTCTGCCAGGGGATGTCGTCTTGGCTGGCCGCGCGCTCTATCCTTGATCGCTGGACAGGGAAGTCAGTCGGACTTGCTTGCAGTGCAGATAGGTAGACAAACAGTGGCAACTGGGACCGTGAAGTTCTTCAACAACGAGAAGGGCTACGGCTTCATCTCTCGTGAGCAAGGCGACGACGTGTTCGTCCACTTCTCCAACATCCAGGGCTCCGGCTACAAGACCCTCGACGAGGGTCAGCGCGTCGAGTTCGACGTGGCCCCGGGTCGCAAGGGCGAGGAAGCCCAGAACGTCCGGGTCGTCTAGTCCCGCAACCGTTCGGTTGGAGCCGCCGGCACCCCGGTGCCGGCGGCTCCGTCATGCCGGGGGGTAGGTCGGGGGTCGTAGGGAAAGGGAGTACGCATGGCCGCACAGCGAACGAGCTTCGAGAAGCTCCAGCGCGACCGAGCCAAGAAGGCCAAGCAGGCCGCCAAGCGCGAGAAGCGCTTCGAGAAGGGCACGGAGGAAGGCGACGTCCTCGAGCCTCTCGCGCCCGCCGAGCCGGGCACGGAGATCTCCGCCGGCGAGCTCCTCAAGCGCGTGGAGGACCTCCACCGGCTGTTCGAGGACAAGAAGATCAGCTTCGAGGACTTCGAGGAGCAGAAGGCGGACCTGATGGCCCGCATCTCGGTCGACTGAGCCCGGCGCCCAGGCGCGCTACACGTTGCGGCGGTAGCGGCCCCCGACCTCGAACAGGGCGTGGGTGATCTCCCCGAGCGAGCACGTCTGCACCGCCTCCATCAGGACGGCGAACAGGTTCTCACCGGCCAGTGCGGCCTCCCGCAGCCGATCGAGGGCCGCTGGGCGCTCGGCGGCATGGCGCTCGTGGAAGTCGCGCAGCCGCTCGATCTGGCTCTGCTTCTCCTCCTCCGTGCTGCGCTGGAGCTCGGGCGCCCGGAGCGCCACCTCGGGTCCGTCGGGATCGACGAAGGTGTTCACGCCGACGAGCGGGAGGGTGCCGTCGTGCTTGCGCTGCTCGTAGAGCATCGACTCGTCCTGGATCCGCCCGCGTTGGTACCCGGTCTCCATGGCGCCCAGCACCCCGCCGCGCTCGGAGATCCTCTCCAGCTCCTGCAGCACGGCCTCCTCCACGAGGTCGGTGAGCTGCTCGAGCACGAAGCTGCCCTGGTTGGGGTTCTCGTTCATCGAGAGGCCCCATTCCTTGGTGATGATCAGCTGGATGGCGAGGGCCCGTCGGACTGACGCCGCCGTGGGGGTGGTGACGGCCTCGTCGTAGGCGTTGGTGTGGAGGCTGTTGGCGTTGTCGTAGAGCGCGATGAGCGCCTGCAGCGTGGTGCGGATGTCGTTGAAGTCCATCTCCTGGGCGTGGAGCGAGCGCCCTGACGTCTGCACGTGGTACTTGAGCTTCTGGCTCCGCTCGTTGGCGCCGTAGCGGTCGCGCATGGCGACGGCCCAGATGCGACGTGCGACGCGGCCGAGCACGGCGTACTCGGGGTCCATCCCGTTGGAGAAGAAGAAGGAGAGGTTCGGCGCGAAGTCGTCGATCGCCAACCCTCGGGCGAGGTAGCTCTCGACGTAGGTGAAGCCGTTCGCCAGGGTGAAGGCCAGCTGGCTGATCGGGTTCGCGCCCGCCTCGGCGATGTGGTAGCCGCTGATGGAGACGCTGTAGAAGCTCCGGACCTCGTGCTCGACGAACCACTCCTGGATGTCGGCCATCATCCCGAGCGCGAACTCGGTGGAGAAGATGCAGGTGTTCTGGCCCTGGTCCTCCTTGAGGATGTCGGCTTGCACCGTTCCCCTCACGCGGCGGAGCACCTCGGCGGGCTCGAGCTCCGGGTGCTGGCGGATCGCTGTGTTGAGGAACATGGCGAGGATCGTGGGAGCGGGCCCGTTGATGGTCATGGAGACGGACGTGGTGGGGTCGATGAGGTCGAACCCCTCGTAGAGCGCCTCCATGTCGTCGAGGGTGGCGATGGACACCCCGGAGTTGCCGACCTTGCCGTAGATGTCGGGCCGCTCGTCCGGATCGAAGCCGTAAAGCGTCACCGAGTCGAACGCGGTCGACAGCCGCTTCGCCGGCATGTCGCGCGACAGCAGGTGGAAGCGCTTGTTGGTGCGGAACGGGTCGCCCTCGCCCGCGAACATGCGCGTCGGATCCTCGTTCTCGCGCTTGAAGTGGAACACGCCGGCGGTGAACGGGAACTCGCCGGGCAGGTTCTCGCGCATGCGCCAGCGCAGCAGCTCGCCGTGGTCCTCGTACTTCGGCAGCGCAAGCTTCGGCACATGCGTGCCCGAGAGCGAAATCGTCGTGAGTCGAGTCCGAATCTCGCGTTGCCGGACTTTCACCACGCGCTCGTCGCCCGAGTGCTCGGCTACGGTGCGCGGCCAGCTCTCCAGAAGCCGCTGCGCTTCGCCGCTCAGCGCGGCGTCCTTTTCCGCCACCAGCTGGTCGATTTCCGGCGAGGCTCCGCCGAGCATCGCCTTCACGGCAAGGAGCTGCTGGCGCTCTCGCGCGAGGCCCGCCTGCGACGCAGCGCGCCGGTGATAGCCCCGGACGGTCTCCGCGATGTCGGCGAGATAGCGCGCGCGCCCCGGCGGGACGATGGCGTGCACCGCCGAGGCGACGCGCGTCGCGGGCTTCGGCAACCGGCCGCTGCCGAGCTGCAGGCCCTTTTCCGCGAGCCGCGTCGAGATCGCGTGATAGAGGGCAGTCACGCCGTCGTCGTTGAAGCGCGCGGCAATGGTGCCGTACACCGGCATGTCCTCGGCCGCCGTGTGGAACGCCTCGCGGTTGCGCTGCACCTGCTTGCGCACGTCGCGCAGCGCGTCCTCGGCGCCCTTGCGGTCGAACTTGTTGATGGCGATGAAGTCGGCGAAATCCAGCATGTCGATCTTCTCGAGCTGGCTCGCGGCGCCGAATTCCGGTGTCATCACGTACAAGGACACGTCGACGTGCGGCACGATCGCCGCGTCGCCCTGGCCGATGCCGGCGGTCTCGACCATGACGAGCTCGAACCCGGCGGCGCGGCAGGCGGCGATGGCGTCGCCGAGCGCTGCGGAAATCTCGCTGCCGGTCGCGCGCGTGGCGAGCGAGCGCATGAAGATGCCCGCTCCGTTGATGGCATTCATGCGGATGCGGTCGCCGAGCAGCGCGCCGCCGGTTTTGCGCCGCGTCGGATCGATCGACAGCACCGCGATCTTCAGCGCGTCGCCCTGGTCGAGGCGGAAGCGCCGCACCAGCTCGTCCGTGAGCGAGCTCTTGCCCGCGCCACCCGTACCGGTGATCCCCAACACCGGGGCCGGGTTTGCCTTCGCTTCCTCGTATAAGGATTCTTTCTTGGCAAAAACCTGGAGCTCGAGCGCGGTGATGACCTGCGCCAGGCTGCGCAGGTCGCCCTTCTGCAGGACCTTCGGCGCGTACTGCGTCGGGTCGAAATCGCAGCGCGCGAGCATGTCGTTGATCATGCCCTGCAGCCCCATGCGCTGGCCGTCGTGCGGCGAGTACAGGCGCGCGACGCCGTAGCCCTGGAGCTCCTCGATTTCCTGCGGCACGATCACGCCGCCGCCGCCGCCGAAGACCTTGATGTGCGCGCCGCCCCGCGAGCGCAGCAGATCGAGCATGTACTTGAAGTACTCGAGGTGGCCGCCCTGGTAGGACGACACCGCCACGCCCTGCACGTCCTCCTGCAGCGCCGCGGTCACCACCTCATCGACCGAGCGGTTGTGGCCGAGGTGGATCACCTCGGCGCCCGATGCCTGCAGGATGCGACGCATGATGTTGATCGACGCGTCATGGCCGTCGAACAGGCTCGCCGCGGTGACGAAGCGGATCTTGTGCTTGGCCTTGTAGACGAGCTTCGCCGAGTCCGAGAGGTCGGTCATGCGTAAGCCTCAAGTAGGGTCGAAGCGTAGTTGACGTTTACGTAAACGTCAATCTCGGGCACCCGCTACTCCCTGTAGGAAGGATCGATCGCGTCGAGCTTGCGCTGCAGGGCGGCAAAGGCGTCCTCGCAGGTGCGCTTTTCCCCGGGCCCCGATTCGCGCACCGTCTGCGGAAAGACCTCCGGCCGGATGGGATGGATCTCCCCGGCGCGGCTCGCCGCAATCTGCACATCACAGGCGCGCTGAAGCGTCCACATCATGAGGAAGGCTTCGGGCACGCTCGGACCCCAGGCGAGCAGCCCGTGGTTACGCAGGATCACCGCGGGCTTGTCGCCGATATCGCGCACCAGGCGCTCCTTCTCATCCTCCTCCACGGTGATGCCTTCGAAGTCGTGATACGCGACGCGCCCGTGCAGCATGGCGCCGTAGAAGTTGTGCGGCGATAGACCTTCCTTGAGACAGGCGACCGCGATGCCGCTCGTGGTGTGCGTGTGCATCACGCAGTGCGCCTTCGGCACCGCGGCGTGGATCGCCGAATGAATCACGAAGCCGGCGCGGTTGACCGGCCATTCGGCCGGGCGTACGGGGTTGCCCTCGATGTCGATGAGCAAGAGGTTCGAGGCCTTGATCTCACGGTAATGCAGGCCGAAGGGGTTGATGAGAAAACTGACCTCGCTCCCGGGCACGCGCACCGTGATGTGGTTGAAGATCATCTCGACCCAGCCGAGCAGGTCGAAGATCCGGTAGCACGCGGCGAGTTGCACACGCGCCTGCCACTCGGCGTCGGTCATCGGAACCGACTGCGCTGGGCGCGCCGCCTTCTCGAGGTAGATGGTCACCGCTTTAGTTTACTTCAGCATCTCGGCCCGCTGCTTGCGCACCTCGGGGGACCAGCGCGACTCGATGTAAGCGAGGACCGAGCGGATCTCGCGGTCCGAGAGCTTGCCGCCGAACGCCGGCATGTCGCTCTCGTAATCCGCCGGCGCGTACGGCGGCGCCAGACCGTGCTTCGTGACGGCGAAGAGCACCTCGTCCGGGTGGTGCCACGTATGGCCGCTCGCGTCGTGCGGCGGCGCGGGAAACCGGCCGTTCGCCAGCCTTTTCCGCCAGTCCGGCTGGCCTTCGAGGTTGGCGCCGTGGCATGACGCGCAGTGCTGCGCGTAGAGCTTCTCGCCCAGCGCCAGGTCTGGCTTCGCTTCGCAGCCCGCGAGCAAAGCCGTCGCGATGAGGAGGCGCTTCATCGGACCCTTATGAACGCCGCCATTCCAGTCGCCTGGTGCTCGAGGACGTGGCAATGCAGCATCCAGTCGCCCGGGTTGTCGGCCACCAGCGCGATCTCGGCGCGGCTGTCGGGATCCAGCAGCACGGTATCGGCCCATTGCCGCGGCAGCACCTCCTTGCCGTCCTTCGACAGCAGCCGGAAGACGTGCCCGTGCAAGTGCATCGGATGGTGCCAGGCGGTCCGGTTCACGAGCTCGATCCGGTAGCTCTGGCCGAGCCTGAGCGAGAGCAACGGCGCTCCACCGTGACGGTCATGGCTCACCGGCTTGCCGTTCAAGGTCCAGAACACGCCCTTGTGCTCGCGCTGGTCCGGCATCTCTCCCATCATCCCGCCGCCGAGCACGATGCGCTGGATCTCTGCAGTTGCGGCGGCTGGCTCCTTGACCGGATTCGCCGCGAGGCGCGGCGCCGGCTCGAACGCGGCACGCAGCCGCGGCTCGGCGCCGTACTCCATCCTCAGGAGCTCGTAGGCGCGGCCGCGGTAGAAGTCATCGACCACCCGGTGGCGGCTGCCCGGATCCCCGGTGCAGTCGAGGATCACGTCGGCGCGCATGCCGGGCCCGAGCACCACGCGCTGGAACCAGTGCGGCGTGACCGGATGGCCGTCCAGAGCGATCACCCAAGGCTCGTGGCCCTCGAAGTTGAGACCGTAGATGCGCGCGTTCGATGCGTTGATCAGCCGAAGCCGCAGCCGTTCGCCGCTTCTGACGGAAAATGCATCCCGAACCGCGCCGTTCACGGTAACGGTGTTTCCAATCCGACCCGCATGGCTCGCGTCCATGGCGCTTGCGAAGTCCCGGCGCAGCACCGCTTCGCGGTCGAGCCGCCAATCCGACAGGATCCACACGACGTCGCGGTCCACCGCCGGCGGGTCGCGCTCTTCGACGATCAACGCGCCGTACAGTCCGCGAGCGAGTTGCTCACCGTCGCCTGGATGCGGGTGGTACCAGTAGGTGCCCGCGTCGGAAAGGTCGAATTCGTAGACGAACCTGCCGCCGTTCGCGGCGATCGGCGCCTGCGTCAGCCCCGGTACGCCGTCCATGGCGTTCGGCAGCCGGATGCCGTGCCAGTGCATCGTGGTCTGCGCGGGCAGCGCGTTCTCGACTTCGACGCGCAGCCGCGCTCCCTGCTTGAAGCGCAACTCGGGTCCCGGCACTGAGGCGTTGTAGCTCCACACCTCGGTCGCGGGGTGCACCCCGCCGACGAGGTTCTGCCGCGTGACCGACGCGCGCAGAACCCTGGGTTGAGCGAATGAAACCCGGGAAGCCAGGGCGAGAGACGCTCCGCCGAGCAGAAATCCGCGCCGGTTCACCCTAGAGAACCGCGGGCTTGTCCGGCAATTCGTTCCGGTCGCCGGGCCGCGGCGGAAAGTGGCGCTCGAGGACCCGCGACACCTCCTCGATGCCCGAGACGATACCGTGCTCGAAATCGCGTTTCGCGAAAGCGCCCTCCATGCGGCGGCAGATCTCGCGCCACTCCGCGGCCTGGACCTTCGCATGGATGCCGCGGTCGACGACGATTTCGGCCGCCCGGTCGGCGAGCAGGAGATAAATCAGCACGCCGTTGTTCTCCTCGGTATCCCACACGCGTAGCAGCGAGAACAGCTCGAGCGCGCGGCTGCGCGACGACTGACTCGAGAGGAGCGCCCCGCTCTCGAGCGCCGCCTCGACGGCGAAGCGGATTTCGCCGCGGTGCTCGGCTTCGGCCTTCTTGATGGCTCGCTCGATGCGCGCGAGCGACGCCGCGGGAAGCGCGCGCGCAACCGCCCCGGGCATGCTGAACAAGTGGCGCAGGATGCGGCCGAGCTTCACGCTCACCAGCGCCCGGAGGCGCCGCCGCCGCCGAAGCTTCCGCCGCCGCCGCTGAAGCCGCCGCCACCGCCGCCGCCGAAACCGCCGCCGCCCCAGCCCCCGCCTCCCCCGGGAAAGCCGCCGTAGTAGCGCCGGCCGCTCCCGCCCACGCCGCTCATCAACGTGAAGATGAAGGCCACGACGGCTGCGAGGAGCGCGAGCGCGAGCGTGCCCACCAGCAGCCACGCAAGCCCGCCCACCACGCCGCCGGTGGCGAGCGAGCCGACGAAGCGCCCCAGCAGCCGGCGCAGGATCGCTCCGGCGACGAGCGCCAGGATCAGGAGCACGGGCAGAAAGTGGAGCACGCCCTCGTCGGCTGCCGGCGCCGCCTTCGCCGGCGCCGGCAGCGGCTCGCCGTCGATCACGCGGATCATCCGGTCGACCCCGGCGCTGATGCCGCCGAAGAAATCGCCCTCGCGAAAGCGCGGCACGATCACTTCGCGGATGATGCGGCTCGCGGTGGCGTCGTTCAGCGCGCCCTCGAGCCCGTAGCCGACCTCGATGCGCAGCGCGCGGTCGTCCTTCGCCACGACGAGGATCGCGCCGTCATCCACCTTTTTGCGGCCGATCTTCCACTGCTCGCCGACTCGCAGCGCGTACTGCTCGACCGTCTCGGGCGCCGTGGTGGGCACCATCAGCACCGCGATCTGGGTTCCCTTGCGCGCCTCGAATGACTGCAGGCGTTGCTCGAGCGAGGCGACTTGTTCGGGCTTCAGCGTCCCGGTGAGGTCGGTGACTCGCCCCTTGAGCGGCGGCACAGCGAGCTGCGCCCATGCCGAAACTGCAAGCAGCAACACCAGCAGGCCGCGAAATGCCTTCACCGGATTCCTCGAACGGTTACTTCTGCTTCTGGCCGAAATCCACCTTGGGCGCCTTGGAGATCTCACGCTCGTTCTCGACCGTGAAGTTTGCCTTCGGCTTGTAGCTGAACGCCATCGCGGTCAGGTTCGTAGGGAACTGGCGCACGGTGACGTTGTACTGCTCGACCGATTTGATGTAGCGGTTGCGCGCGACGGCGATGCGGTTCTCCGTGCCCTCGAGCTGCGCCTGCAGGTCGCGGAAATTGGCGTCGGACTTGAGCTGCGGATAGTTCTCCGCCACCACCAGGAGCCGCGAAAGCGCGCTCGTGAGCTCGCCCTGCGCCTGCTGGAAGCGCTGGAACGCTTCCGGGTTGTCGACCAGCTCCGGGGTCGCCTGGATGGATCCGACGCGGGCGCGGGCCTCGGTGACGCGCGTGAGCACGTCCATCTCCTGCTTGGCGAAGGCCTTGACCGTCTCCACCAGGTTCGGCACGAGGTCGGCGCGGCGCTGATACTGGTTCAGCACCTCGGACCAGGCAGCCTTGGTCTGCTCGTCGGCACTCTGGATGGTGTTGTAGCCGCAGCCGGAGAGCAGAAGCAGCAGGACGATCGGTACGGTGCGGATCCACTTGTGCATGAGAATTTCCATTTGGTCAGTTCCTCTCCCTGAGAATCGCCCGCGCACAGTTGTAGCCTGCCGCTCCGGCAATGCCGCCTCCCGGATGAGTCGCCGGGCCGCACAGCCACAAGCCCTGGATCGGCGTCCTGTACTGCGCCAATTCCGGAAGCGGCCGCATCCAAAGCGCCTGGTCGAGCGCCAGCTCGGCATGGTAAGGCTGTCCTTCCGGCCAGCCTTCCTCGCGCTCGAGGTCCGCAGGTCCCAGTATGGAGCCGACTTGCGTATTCTCAAGCCCGGGCAGGAGGCGTCGCGCCAGCGCCGCGAGGTCCGCGTTTGCCTCATGCGGAACGTACTGGAAGTGGACCTGCGTCCCTTGCGGCGCGGGATGCGCTTCGAGATAGGGCCGCTCGGACACGCGTCCGTGCTTCACCTCGTCGTAGGCGCGCTCGAGGTAGTCGAGCGAGGGCGCATACACCAGGTTTTCGTTGGTCGCTCCCTTGAACAACAGCCGAGCCGCCACGCCCCGGCCGCGGATATGTTGGATGGCGCGAGCGAGCTCCGGATCGAGCCAAGCGGCATCGGCGAGCTCGAGCAGCGTGCGCCGCGGGTCGATCCCGGAAATCACGATCGGTGCTTCGATTTCTTCGCCCTCATCGAGCACCACGCCACCGGCGCGTCCAGCCTTCACCACGATTTTCCTGATTTGGCCAGGCTTGAAGTGAACCCCGGGGCGGACGCGCAGAACGGAGCTCAAATTCGTGCGCGGCGGGCGGAAAACCCCTTCCGGGCTGCCGACGTGATGATGCAGGAAGCGGAACGCGGTGCCGCCGGAGCGCGGCCCCTGCCGGATGTTGACGATGCCCATCGCCCCGAGTGCGCCCTTGAGCGCATCGCATTCGAACCAGTCGTCCAGCAGCTCCGCGACCGGCATCGGCAGCAGGCGCATCAGGTCGACCATGCCTTCATGGCCCAGGCCGCGCACGCGCAGCGCAAACCGCAGGTTCAGCGGATCGGCGGGTGTCTCGAGATAGAGCTGCTCGAAGAGGCGCGCGAGCGCGGCCATGCGCCGGCAGAAGTCGGGCCATCTTCGCGCATCGCGCTCGCTGAAGCGCCGAATGGATTCCGCGGTGCGGCCGACGTCGCGCCAGAGCTCGAGCTTGCCGCCCTCCTGCAAAATCGCCGTGACCCACGGGTCGGGCGCGTCCACCGCCAGGGCAAGGCCAAGCTCGCGGATCACTTTCGAGGGCACCCAGCCGAAGTCCCGGGCCGCCGGCGCTCGTTCCTCGACGACCAAGATCTGCTTTCCGCGCCGAGCGAGGAGATGCGCCGCGACCAGCGCGTCGACCCCCGCTCCGATGACGATCGCCTGAAAGCTCAAGCGCGCCCCCCGAGGATCGCGAATGCGGCGTTGCGGCCGGAGGCGCCCATGACGCCGCCGCCGGGATGGGTCCCCGCGCCGCACTGCCAGAGTCCGGCTATGGGCGTGCGGTAGCGCGCCCAGGCCGGTGCCGGCCGCAGGAAGAACATCTGCTGCAGCGAGAGCTCGCCCTGGAAGATATTGCCTTCCGACAGGCCGACGACGCGCTCGATGTCGGCCGGGGTCACGACCTGCCGGTGCAGGATGGCGGACTTGATGTTCGGCGCATATCCGGCGAGCGTGTCGATCACCGCGTCGCCGAGCGCCTCGCGGCGCGCGTCGGTCCAACCGCCGTTCACGTGGTAGGGCGCGTACTGCACGAAGATCGACATCACGTGCTTGCCCGGCGGTGCCATCGCCGGATCGAGCATCGAGGGGATGACGATGTCCATGTAGGGCCGGCGCGAGATCTCGCCATACTTGGCGTCGTCGTAGGCGCGCTCCAGGTAGGCAATGCTCGGGCTGATCGAAATCGCGCCGCGCAGGTGCGGGCCGCGCCCGGGCAGGCAGGTGAAATCGGGCAGCTCGCCGAGCGCGAGGTTGACCTTGGCGGAGGAGCCGCGGAACCTGAACCGGCGGATCGACTCGGCGAACTCGCCTGGGAGGTGCTGTTCTCCGACCAGCCCGAGGAAGGTCCTGCGCGGATCGGCGCCCGAGATGACAGTGCCGGCGAGAATTTCCTCTCCGCCCTCCAGGACCACGCCCTTCGCGCGGCCGTTCTCCACCCAGACCCGAGATACAGCGGCATTGGTGCGTATCTCCGCGCCGAAGCCGCGCGCAGCGGCAGCGATCGCCGCGCTGACCGAGCCGTTACCGCCCTTCGCGAAGCCCCAGGCTCGGAATACCCCGTCGAGTTCGCCCATGTAGTGGTGCAGCAGCACGTACGCCGTGCCGGGTGAGCGCGGCCCGAGCATCGTACCGATGATGCCGCTCGCCGATTTGGTTGCCTTCAGCGTTGGGCTCTCGAACCAGCCATCGAGGTAGTCGGCCGAGCTCATGGTCAGCAGCCGCCACAGCGCGTTGAACTTCTTTTTTTCGATGTTCGCGAACATCCGCGCCAGCCGCGCCAGGTCGACGAGCTCTCGCGGGTGCAGCGAGGTGGGATCGGGCGGCGCGATGGCGAGGATCGGCTTGATGAGGCGCGCCATCTGGTGCAGCTCCATGCCGAATTCGTCATAGGCCTCGGCGTCGCGCAGGGAATGGCGCGCGAGCTCGCGGCGGTTCTGGTCGTGGTCGTTCCATTGCGCCAGGTAATCGCCCGCCTTGCCGCCCTCGTCCAGCGGCGTCAGGGTGCTCTCGAGCGGCAGGATGTGCAGGCCGTGCCGCGGCAGGTCGAGCTCGCGGATGATCTCGGGCCGCAGCAGGCTTACCACGTAGGAGAACACCGAGAAGCGGAAGCCCGGGAACACTTCCTCGCTCATCGCGGCGCCGCCGACGCGGTCCCGGCGCTCGAGCACCACGACCTGCTTTCCGGCGCGCGCGAGATAGGCCGCGCACACCAGGCCGTTGTGCCCGCCGCCGACAATGGCCGCGTCGTATTTCTTCACTGTTTCTTGCGGCTTGGGTCGAAGAACGGCTTTTTGACTACCCGCACAGCGGCGCGCTTGCGCCGGTGCTCCACCGTGATTTCAATGTCGAGCTCCGTCCCGGGCTTCGCCCACCGGGAGCGCAGATGCGCGAGCGCGATGTATTTCTTGAGCAGCGGCGACCAGCCGCCGCTCGTGGCGTAGCCCGCCTGCTCGGCGCCCGAATAGATCGGCACGCTTGCGCGCCAGGCGGCTTGCGGCAGCCGGGTGGCGAGCCCGACGTCGGCATAGAGGCGCTCCAACCCGGGGTAGCCGACCTCGATGCCGACGAACTGCCACGCCGGGCCGCGCGCCTTTTCTGCGGCGAGCGCTTGTCTTCCGACGAACTGCGCCTTCTCGAGGTTGACCGCCCAGGCGAGGTCGAGCTCGTAGGGCGAGGAAGTCTGGCTCGCGATGAGCGCTTTCTTCGCCGGTACGTAATCGACGTCGATCAGCATGAGCCCCGCCTCGATGCGCGCCACGTCGAGCGCCAGCATCCCCGCGGGCTGCAGGCCATGGTTTCCTCCCACTTCCATCAGGGCATCCCACAGCGCTAGCGCGTGTTCCCGGTTGATCCACAGCTCGAACCCCAGGTCGCCGGTATAGCCGGTGCGCGAAACGTCCGCCGGAATGCCGCGCAGCTGCGTGCGTGCGAGGCGGAAATATTTGAGCGCGGGGATGTCGCCGAGCGCCTGCAAAACGGCCAGGGACTGCGGGCCCTGGATCGAAAGGGCGGCGAGCGCCTCCGACACATCCTCTACCTTGACGTCGAGTCCCACGGCGTTTGTTTCGAGCCAGCGCAGGCTCGGCTCGGCCGAGGTCATGCGGAAAGTGGTTTCGTCCAGCCGCGCCACGGTGCCGTCGTCGAGCACCTTGCCGGTCGTGTCGCACCACGGCGTGTAGAGCACCTGCCCCACCTGCGAGCGCGCCACGTCGCGCGTCACCACGCGGTCGAGCAGGCGCGCCGCATCGCGGCCACGGATCAGGTACTTGTAGAGCGGCGAGACGTCGAACAGCGCCGCCGCGGCGCGGATGCAGTGGTATTCGCGCTCGTGTGAGAGCTCGTAGGAGCTCGCGACGATATAGCCGGCCCAGCGCCGCCACGCATGGCTCGCGCAGAGCGCCGAGGTGCGCTCGTGGAACGGCGTGGTCTTCAGCATGCCTACAGCCGCATGCCGGTTTCGGCGTCGAAGTAGTGCACGTTGGCCGGGTCGTAGCGCAGCGGCAGCTTGCCGGCGGGGATCGTCAGGGACGAATGCATCCGGGCGGCGATGCGCACGCGGTCGCGGTTGTCCAGACGCCCGTACACCAGCGTGTCGGCGCCCAGCGGCTCGACCAGGTCGACCTCGAGCACGAGCTGGGCCTGCGAATCGGAGCAGGGCTCGAGGTGCTCGGGTCGCACGCCGAAGAAGCGCTTGCGTCCGTCGCGCTCCTCGGGGATGAGGTTCATCGGCGGCGAGCCGATGAAGCCCGCGACGAAGGTGGTCGCCGGCCGGGCGTAGACCTCGAGCGGCGCGCCGATCTGCTCGGCGCGCCCGGCGTTCATGACGATCATGCGGCGGGCGAGGGTCATGGCCTCGACCTGGTCGTGGGTGACATAGAGGCTGGTGGTTCCGAGGCGGCGATGCAGCGACTGCAGCTCGGCGCGCATCTGCACGCGCAGCTTCGCGTCCAGGTTCGAGAGCGGCTCGTCGAACAGGAACACCGCCGGCTCGCGCACGATCGCGCGCCCCATCGCCACGCGCTGGCGCTGGCCGCCGGAAAGGGCGCGCGGCTTGCGATCGAGGAATTTCCCGAGCTCCAGGATTTCCGCCGCCTTCTTCACCCGCGTATCGATC
>JBJMHD010000029.1:0-17537 GCA_045807565.1 Acidimicrobiales bacterium
GGGTCGGCGGGCCCCATCACCTGCTCGAACAGGCTGAGGCTGTCGTAGTAGCAGCGGATGCGGATGGCTCGGTGGTGGCGGAACTCGATGACGCAGACGCCCGTCGCCTGCACCGTCGCCCCGGACGGCTCGATGAGCACGTCGTCGTTCACGAAGCCGGCGTTGTCGAAGTGCCCCTCGAGCCCCCACTCGACGAACACCGTCGACCCGGACCGGCTGGTGCCGAGGATCGACACGCGCACGTCGGAGATCGAGTCGTCACCCTCCAGGAGCGCGGTGACCAGCTCGGTGCGCGAGCGGGTGGACACGCACGGGCTCCACACGACGACGTCCTCGTCCACGCTCGCCTCGAGGTCGGGGAGCACCGCCGCCATGCCCGGCATGTCCGTCAGCAGTGCGCGGGCGAGGAAGCGGGCGATCTCGGGCAGCGTCGAGCGCGACGTCGGTGTCTCGCTCGGGCCGTAGATGCGGCCGGTGAGAGGCGCGATGGGGGGTGCGGCGGCCGCTCGCGGGCGTCCGACCTCCCCACGCACGCGCAGGGCCAGCGGTCGGTCGAAGGGGGCAAGGAGCGCCACCGGCCGGGCTCAGGCGAGGAGCTTGGCCTTGGCGGCGTCGAACTCGGCCTGGCTGAGGGTGCCGTCGGCCTTGAGGGCGGCGAGCTTGGCGAGCTCGTCCGCGCTGCTGCTCGTGGCCACCGACTGGATGTACTCGCGCGAGGCGGCGTCCTGGGCGCGGGCGGCCTCGATCGCGTGCTTGCCCATCTCGTCGCCGCGGGCGACCAGGTACACGAACACCCCGAGGTAGGGGAGGAGGATCACGAAGATCGTCCACATCGCCTTGCTGCCACCCGAGAGGTCCTTGCTCGCGAAGATGTCGCCGAACACCCGGAACAGGATCATGATCCAGATGAAGAAGAGGAAGAACCAGAACATCGACCAGAAGACCTGACCGGTTCCGAAGTCAGCCAGCACCATCGACCGCTCCTTGGGCTCGAGTTGCGTCGGCGCCCAGCATCCGGCCAGGCACGGTCTGGCGCATCAGCCAGTTCGGGCGAGATGGCCCGTCAGTCGCGGTTCTCGCCCGCCGAGGCCTCGAGGAGCCCCGTGCGGCGGGCTCGCTCGACCGCGTCGCCACGGGAGGTGGCGTCGAGCTTCCGGTAGATCGCCGCCACGTGCGACTTCACGGTGTTGCGAGACACGAAGAGCCGCGTCGCGATGTCGGCGAGGGTGAGGTTCGTCGGGAGGTGCTGCAGCACGTTGAGCTCGGCCTCGGTGAGTGCCCACGAGGGGTCCCCGGAGAGCTGACGGGCAGCGTCGATCTGGTGGTGGAGGTCGGCGACATGCGCTGCGGCGCCGTGGTCCTGCGCCTCCAGGCGAAGGCAGTCCTCCAGCTCCCGGAGCAGGGTGCGGCTGCGGGCGCGGTCGTCGATGAGCACAGCGGCCCGTGCCAAGGCCAACCCGCAGATCGTGTTGAACCAGGGAGAGACCGAGTTGATCACGTCGCGCTTGCGCTGGCCCTGCTCCAGCAGACGTGCGGCGACCTCGCGCCGACCGGCGCGCGCGGCGACGACCGCGGTCAGCGCGTCGGTCATGGCGGTGGTCGGAGGGAGGTCCGTGGGCCAGCGCGCGAGGAGGTCGTTGGCCCGGCGGCTCGCGCTGGCGGCGGCCTCATGGTCGCCGGACAGGTCGGCGAGGATCCCGCGCGCTGATGTGCAGTTCGCCTGGTGCACCCAGAGGTCGTTGAGCTCGGCGACGAACGCCGCCGCCTCCAGGGCGTCCGCGGCGCGATCGTCGCCGGCGAGGAACCGGAGCCCGCCGGTGGCGTAGAGCGCGATGGCGGTCCACACGTCGCCCTCGAGCCCCACGCTGAGCGCGTCGGCCACGGGCAGGAGGGTGGTGGCGGCCTCTCGGGCCAGGGTGATCCGGAGGATGTCGGCGCGCTGGCTGTCGATGTCGCCGCTGGTCGACCGGCGTGGGCCCAGCACGCGGTCGAGGTGCTCGTACCAGCGGAGCGACTGGCCTCCATCGCCTCGGTGGAGGGCGTCGATCGCGTTGACCGCGCAGAGCCCCGCTGATCGCTGCACGAGCTCGCTCGGGAACGCGCTCAGCCAGCGCCGCGCCGTCGACGACAGCCCACGGCTCAGGTAGGTGACGCCGTGCTCGGCCACCAGGGCCTCAGCGGCGCCGAGGTCGTGGATGGCCATGACGTGCTCGAAGGCGAGGTCGACATCGCCTCGGCCTCGCCACCAGGCAGCGGCCGCGACGTGGATCGCCTGCCAGCGGACGGGGTCTGTCTCCTGGAGGTCGAGCGAGAGCCACCGGGTGAGCAGCGGGTGCATGCGGAACCACTGGTCGCGCTGGTCGAGGGGCAGGAGGAGCAGCTCCTCGCGGTGCATGCGTCGCAGCCGCTCGTGCGATCCCTCGCGGCCGAGGATCTCGTCGCACATGGCACCGGTGAACCGCTGCAGGCAGGCGGCTTCCCCGAGGAAGCGTCGGTCGTCGGCCGAGAGCTGTCCCGTCCACTCGGAACGGAGGTAGTCGACCACGAAGGTGGCATCGCCCACGTGGTCGGGGTCGAGCCACGGCTGGTCCCCGCTCGAGCGCAGCGCCAGCCCGGCGAGCCGCAGTCCCGCCACCCAGCCCTCGAAGCGGTCGCACAGCTGCGCGAGGGCCTCCAGCTCCAGGTGGACGTCCATCATCTGGAGCAGCTCTTCGGTCTCGGGGGCGTCGAGGGCGAGGTTGGCGACGGTGACGTCGACGACGCCGGGCTGCAGCCGTCGCCGGGCGAGCGATCCGCCATCCGCGTGCGAACGGCCGCACAGGACCAGCGTCGAGTGGGACGGCAGGTGGGCGGCCACGGCGTCGACCACGTCGGCGGTCTCCGGGCCGAGGTTGTGCATGTCGTCGAGCACGAGCACGAACGGCGCGTCCACGCGCTCCGTCAGCGCGGCGATGGCGGCCCTCACCTGATCGACGGGCCCCCCGCCGTCCAACGGCCCGTGTGCGAGCTCCTCCTCAGCGGCGTCCGAGCCGAGCAGCGCCCGCGAGAGCGCCGCGGCCAGGACGAGCGGGTCGTTGTCGATCCGCTCGAGGTCGACCCAACCGACGCGGCGGGGGTCGGCGGCCACCCACAGGGCGACCTGGGTCGACTTCCCGTACCCGGGAGGGGCCAGGACTCGCAGGACCCGGCCGGTCGCCTCGGCGTAGCACCCATCGAGTCGGTCTCGGCTGACCACCGGACCCTCGATCCGGGGCGGCACGAACCGCGCCCGGTTGCGTACGGAGACGATCTCTGGCACGACGGTCCGCCCTCTCGTCACCGGTCGGCTGTGGCGTGGGGGTGCGACGACCGGTGGCCCTGCGCACTGTAGTTCTGATGCCCGGCCGGCGCTTCGCGATCGGCGCCGGTCCGGGCTTCAGATGTGGCGGGCGTGAGCGCCCAGAGGGTGTGGCGCTACTCGGCGACGACGTCGCGGCCGTGGGCGGTGAGCGCCCAGATGACGGCGATGTCCACGGCGATGATCGCGATCGACCACACGGGGTAGATCGGGATGAACCCGAAGTTCGCGACCATGCTCACGGCGGCGACGAGCACGCCGACGGTGCGGGCCACGACGTTGCCGGTCATGATCCCGAGGCCGGAGAGGATCAGCAGGGCGCCGAGCACGAGGTGCGCCCACCCCCAGGTGGTGACGTCGAGCTCGAGGACGTAGTTGGGCGTCTTGGCGTAGACGTCGTCTTCGGCGATTCCCGCGATGCCGGCGATGGCTTGGAAGCAGCCCACGGTGATGAGCATCACCGCGGAGAAGAGCGCCCAGCCGATCGCCCAGCCGCTCGGTTCGTTCTGGCTCAAGGTGTACCTCCACCCGTCTGGGCGCACCGGAGACGGTCCGCCTCTCGTTGGACGGTACGGCGAGGCATGCCCTCGTTCAATCACCCCGGATGGGCGATTCGTCTCGTCGGACCGATCATCCCCATGGGGTGATGCGCCACCAGGCACGCGCGCCCAGAGTCGGCATGTGGACGCCGACGGGGGCCGGCCGGGCAGCGGACGAGCGCTGGACGAGCTCGGCCCCGTGGACTACGTCCTCGTCGAGTTCGCGCCCGGCCAGCAGACCTTCAGCGGCGACATGGCACACGAGCTGGCCACCCTCAGCCGCGCGGGCACGATCCGGGTCCTCGACCTCCTGATCCTGCAGCGCGACGAGAAGGGCGCCATCGAGGCGTTCGAGCTCGACGACCTCGACGAGGTCGACGAGCTGGTGCCGCTCGAAGCCGACATCGCCGAGATCCTCGCCGCCAAGGACGTCGCCCACCTCGCCGCCGCCATGGAGCACGGCAGCACGGCGGGTGTGATCGTGTGGGAGAACCGGTGGGCGGCGCCGTTCGCGGCCGCGGCCCGCCGATCCGGCGGCCAGATGATCGCCTCCGGTCGCATCCCGCTCCAGGCGATCGTGGCCTCGCTCGAGGCCGATCCCGACGACGGGGAACGGAGCTGACGATGCCGCTGCGGTCGTCACGGACTGCCCGCAGGGCGGTGATCGCCGCCCCCGTGGCGCGCACGGCCGCCGCCGCGGGCACGGCGGCCATCGTCGCTCGAGGGGTCGACCGGCGGCGCGACCGCCGTCTGAGGGCGCGCGATCCCCGCCGCTGATCCCCGTCCGGACGCCGTGCGCTCTGGTAGAGCGGACGCTGTGACCGAGGGCGCCGACGGCCGCGATCGCCGTCCGGAGCCGTTCGCGGAGGTGCGGCTCTTCTCGTCCGTCTCCGACGCCGAGCGGGTCCGGCGCCCGACCGACTACGCCCTCCTGACGCTCGGCGGCGCCCTGCTCCTCGTGAGCGCGATCGCCAACGACGCCGCCGCCGGGACCGAGGCCGCCACCGCCTCCTTCGTCCGGTCGCTTCCTCTGGTCTTCGACGGGCTCTGGACCTTCGCCGCCGACCTCGTGGTCATGTGGGCGCTGGCCCTCGTGGTCATCGCCCTCGTCGCCAAGGCTCGCCGGCGCCTCGTCCGCGACCAGCTCCTCGCGGCGGGGCTTGCCGTCCTCGTCGCCGTCGTCGCCCATCGCATCGTCGAGGAGTCGTGGCCCACGGTGCGGGAGATCGTCGGCCACGCGGACCCCGTCACCTATCCCGCCGGCCGCTTGGCCATCGCCGTCGCCATGATCGTGACGACGGCTCCGCACCTGAGCCGACCGCTGCGCTACGCCGGCCGGTGGGTCATCGCCCTCGGGACGATCGGCACGGTGTTCACCCACCAGGCGACGGTCGGCGGGACGATCGCGGCGCTGATCGTCGGATCGATGACGGCAGCCGCCGTCCACCTCGCCTACGGCTCTCCGGGCGGCCGACCGAGCCTTCGCGAGGTCACCGCAGCGGTGCGCGACCTCGGCGTCGATGCGCGCGAGGTCCGGCCGGCCGAGCTGCAGCCGGCCGGCACCTGGACGGTGGTCGGCCGGGATGCCGACGACAAGCCGCTCGTCATCAAGGTCTACGGACGCGATGCCTGGGACTCTCAGCTGGTGACCCAGGCCTGGCGCTTCCTCTGGTACCGCCACTCCACTGCCCGCCTGCGCCCCTCTCGCGAGGGCCAGGTGGAGCACGAGGGCCTGCTCCTGCTCCTCGCCGACGGTGCATCGGTGGCCGTCCCGCGCGTACGGGCGGCCGGCCGCTCGCAGTCCGGCGACGCCGTGCTCGTGCTCGAACCGGTCATCGATCCGGGCGCGACAGGATCCATCGCACGCTTCTGGGACGGGCTGGCCGCCGCGCACGACGCCGGGGTCTCGCCCGGCTCGATCGACGTGGAGGACCTCGGTTGGACGGCCGACGGTGCGGGGGGCTTCGGCGCCTGGGCGAGCGGCACGACGGCCCCCACGGAGGTGCAGCGACTGCAGGATCGCGCCCAGCTCCTCGTGGCCACGACCGTGCTGCGGGGACGAGATGAGGCGATCGACGCCGCCGTCCATGCCCTCGGGCCGGATGGTGCCGCCGCTGTGGTGCCCTACGTGCAGGAGTCGACGGTCCCCCCGAGCATGCGCCGACGGGTGGACGACCTCGGCGACACCATCGACGACGTTCGTGCCGAGCTGGCCACGAGGCTGGCGATCGAGCAACCGGACCTGGTGCAGCTCCGGCGGGTCACCGTCGGCTCGGTGGTGCAGGTTGCGCTGCTCGTGCTGGCGGGCTCGGCGCTCGTCTCGGGGTTGGCGGGCCTGGACTTCGCGTCGGTCCGCGAGGAGGTCGCCGCCCTCACGCTCGCCGGGCTACTCGTGTGCTTCGTGATGGGCCAGGTCAGCCGGGGGTCGGGGGTGGTGTCGACCATGGGTGCGTCGCCGGTGCCCCTCCCGCTCGGGCCGGTCGTCGAGCTCCAGTACGTCGTGGCGTACATCGGGCTGGCGGTGCCGAGCGCGGCGGGACGGCTGGCCGTGATGATGCGGTTCTTCCAGCGAGTGGGCGGCTCCTCCTCGACTGCCGTGGGCGTCAGCGCCATCGACTCGATGGCCAACTTCGTGGTGCAGGTCGGGCTCCTGCTCGTGATCACGGTCTTCGGGCTCGGCTCGCTCGACCTCCAGATCTCCAGTGGCACGGGCGACCTGGACGGCGATGCCGCCCGGCTCGTGCTCCTGATCGGCGTCGGCCTGCTGATCGCGGCGGTGGTCGTGCTGGCGGTGCCGAAGCTGCGCCGCAAGGTCATCCCGGTGCTGACCCAGGTGAAGGAGGGCCTGGAGTCGCTGCGCTCACCGGCGAAGGTCGCCATGGTGATCGGAGGCAACGCCCTCACCCAGGTGCTCTACGGCGTGACGCTGGTCGCGGCCGCCGCCGCCACCGGCAACGACGTCGGCCTGGCCGACGCCGTGCTCATCAACACGGTCGTCACGCTGTTCGCCGGCATCCTCCCGATCCCGGGCGGCGTCGGCGTGTCGGAGGCGGGGCTCACCGCTGGCCTGGTCGCCGCGGGCATGTCGGAGCCGGCCGCGCTGTGCGCCGCCCTGGTGCACCGGGTGATGACCGCGTACCTGCCTCCGGTCGCGGGGTTCTTCGCCATGCGCTCGCTGCGCGAGCAGAAGTACCTCTGACGGCCAGGGCGCTCGCTAGAGCCCGAGGATCTGCGCCTTCTTGGCCGCGAACTCCTCGTCGGTGAGGACGCCCTGCGTGTGCAGGGCGGCGAGCTTCTGCAGCTGGTCCATGTCGTCGGCCGGCGCGGCGGCCTCGGGGGCCGCGGCGTAGTACTGCTCGGCCTGCGCCTGCTGCTCGTCCGCCGCCCACTTCTGGTCCTGTCGGTGGTGCACGCGTCCCGCCACCGCTGAGGCCGTACCGGCCACCACCGCCGTGCGAGCCACCCCTCGGGCGATCCCGCCCCTACGTCGCATCCTCATGTCGATTCGTCTCCTGTCGTCAGTCGTCGCCGGCCGCGAGCGCGGCTTCCCAGAGCTGGTAGGGGATCCGAGCGCCTTCGAGCACCACGCCTCCGGAGCTCCGGACCGCCTCTGCGAACTCGGCCGCCCACAGGTCCTCCCAGATCAGCAGCGCGGCGGAGGAGTTGGGCTCGAGCCCGGCCGCGGCGTGCTCCACGTCGGCGGGAGTCAGAAGACCGCCGGCATCGCTCGTGACGTCGAGGAACGGCTTCAGCTCGTCGACCTCGTCGATCTCGAAGGCGCTGATGTTGCCATCGGCGTCCTTCAGGATGAAGAGCAGGTCGCGTACCCGGATCAGCCCCTTCTCGACCAGGTTCGCCAGGGCCGGGGCCATGGAGCCGTTGAACTGGTTGCCGGGGAAGCCGAAGATCATGTACTCGGCGGGTGCAGTGTCCATCTTCCGCGCCTCTCTGTCGTGTCCAGGTCGACTTCACCAGACCCGGGACCCAACGGCGTCACCCGTCGCGGGTGAAAGGTGCGGGTTCAGTCGGCGAGGGCGGGTTCGCGCTCAGCGTCCTCGTCGTCGAGGATGGGGGCGGCCTCGCCGGCGTGACCCTCGACGGCGATGTTCGGGAGGATCCGGTCGAGCCAGCGCGGCAGCCACCAGTTCCGGTCCCCGAGCAGCTCCATCGTGGCCGGCACCAGCACCATCCGGACGATCGTGGCGTCGAAGAGGATCGCCACCGCCAGACCGGTGCCCATCATCTTCATGGTGCGCTCGAACTCGAGCATGAAGCTCCCGAAGACCACGACCATGATCGCCGCGGCGGCGGTGATCACCTTGGCCGTGGCCGCCAGGCCGTCGGCGACCGACGTGCGGCTGTCACCGGTGCGGTGCCACTCCTCGCGGATGCGGGACAGGAGGAACACCTCGTAGTCCATCGACAGGCCGAACACGACGGCGAACAGCATCATCGGCACCCACGGCTCGATCGGCCCGGGTTGGACGTCGGTGATGCCGCTGGCCCAGCCCCACTGGAAGAGGGCGACCGTCACGCCGTAGGCCGCCGCGATCGACAGCAGGTTCATGATCACGGCCTTCAGGGGCACGAGCAGCGACCGGAACACCACCATCAGCAGCAGGAACGAGAGGGTGAGCACAGCGCCGAAGAAGATCGGCATCCGCTCGGCCATGTACTCCGACATGTCCGTGTTGCCGGCCACCGCGCCGGTGACGAGCACGTCGGCGCCGGTGGCCTCCTCGACGGGCGGGAGGAGCCGATCGTGCAAGCGGTCGACGAGACGCGCGGTCTCCTCGTCCTGCGGTCCTGATGCGGGGGTGACGATCCATCGCACGGCCGTGGGGTCGGCCGGGTCGTTCGGCTGGGGGCCGAGCACGGCCACGACCGAGGGGTCGGCCGCCACCGCGTCGTTGACCGCGGCCAGGGCACGGGCCTGCTCGGCGCCGTCCACCGTCGCCACGAGGTAGATCGGCCCGGTGGACCCCTTGCCGAAGCCGTCGACGATGAGGTCGTAGGCCTGCTTGGTGGTGGTGTCCTCGGCGAAGTTGCTCTCGTCGGAGAAGCCGAGGCGGAGGCTCAGGAACGGGATCGCCAGCACGACGAGCAGGGCGGTCGCACCGATGGCGAAGGGCCACGGCCGATGCTGGATGACGCGGCTCCACCGGTAGGCGGCGGTCTCGCGCCTCGGCTTGGGCGGACGGTGGCCGACCTCGCGCTGGAGACCGGGCACGAAGAAGCCGAGCACGATGGTGAGCACGGCGAAGAGCGCGCCGACCGTCGCCAGCGAAGCGATCCCGAGGCCGACGCCGACCAGCGCGACCGCCGTGAAGCCCGCCGCGGCCAGGCCCCGCCACTTGGTGCGCTCGATGTTGAGGCCCGCGAACCCGAGCAGGGCGGGCAGCAGCGTGATCGATGCCAGGACCGTGAAGAGCACGGTGAGCGAGGCGGTGACGCCGAGGCCCCCGACGAAGCCGATGCCCATGAACAGCATCCCGAACAGCGACACCACGACGGTGGCGCCGGCGAAGACGACCGAGCGGCCGGCGGTGTCCATCGCGATGGCGATCGACTCGCGGACGTCCTGCCCGGCGTGCAGCTGCTCCCGGTGACGGGTGACGATCAGCAGCGCGTAGTCGATGCCGACGCCCAACCCGATCATGTAGCCGATGAACGGCGCGAAGTCGGGCACCTCGAGGAGATGGCTCGCGATGATGACGGCCGCGCCGCCGAGCCCGATGCCGGCGAGCGCCGTGCCGACGGGGAGGCCCATCGCGAGCACCGACCCGAAGGCGACGATCAGGATGATGATGGCGAAGGCGAGGCCGAAGAGCTCGGACGACGGTGGCTCGAACTCGGCGAAGAGGTAGCCGCCGAGCTCGACCTGCAGCCCGTCCTGCTCGGGCACGAGCTGCTCGATCTCATCGCTGATCTCGGCGGCGCGGGTGAAGTCGATGTCCTCGGGCAGGTTCACCGTGGCATAGGCGATGGTGCCGGCGGCGGGCCCCTGCTGCGCGATCTGGAACTCCCCTCCCGGGGCGTAGGGGCTCTGCACGGACGTCACGTCGTCGATGTCCTCGACCTCCGCGAACAGCTCCTCCATGGCTGCCTGCACGGTGGGGTCGGTGACGCCGTCGTCGGCCTTGAACACGATCTGCCCGGTCTGCGGGGAGCCGCTGCCGTCGGCGAACTGGTCCTCGACGAGCGCGAAGCCCTCCGTGGACTCGAAGCCGCTGAGCGAGAAGTCCTGGCGGTAGGCCTCGCGGGCCGCGCTGGCGAGGCCGTTGCCCACGACCAGCAGCACGACCCACCCGATGACGACCTTCCACCGGTTGTCATGGCACCACGGACCTAGGCGAGCGAACACGGGGACCTCCTGTGCAGAGGGGGAGAGGCGCGGTCAGGGTGGTGACGGCGCTCCGGGACACGGATCATCGGTCGTCATCAAGACAGCGACACCGTGACACGCGGTGGCAGTGATCCGGAAGGGACGCATGTCACACGCCGCGATCGCGTCCGGAGCGACGCGGGGGCGCTTCCTCGCGCGGGACGCCGAGATCGTCGAGCTTCGCCGCCACCTCGGCGGTGACAGCGTCGACGGCGTCATCGGGCCGGGACCCGGTGCGGTCGTCCGCCCACGAAGCGAGCGCGTCGCCGAGCCGATCGAGCTCGATCGTGGCGCGCAGGAGCTGGACGACCTTGGCATCGTCCGGGTCGACGTCGCCCCCTTCGACCGCCGCCCACAGCTCGGGGCCGCGCTTGTCGAGCACCTTGCCGAGCGCGTGCAGCGCGGTCTCGGTCCGGCGGACCTGCTCGAGGAGCTGGCTGACGCGCACGGGCTGGCCCTCGGCGTAGCGCACGAGCGCCGACCGCAGGCTCCAGTCACCCGTGCGGGACCGCTCGGAGAAGTCGACCACGCGAGCGAGCTCGGGCGGCTGGATCTCGACGGGCACGGCGTGAGCGTAGGTGTCGACGGGCGCGTCAGCGCCGGTCCACGAGGTGCTGCTCGAACGCGTACGCGGTCGCGGCCGAGCGCGAGGACACCCCGATCTTCGTGAAGATGTTCGACAGGTGGCGCGACACGGTCTTCACACTGAGGTAGAGCTCGGCGGCGACCTCGTTGTTCGACCTCCCGGCGGCGATCAGCCGGAGCACCTCCACCTCGCGCGCGGTGAGCCCGTCGGGCAGCGCAACCTTCGTGTCGTCGTAGACGAGCCGGGCGTCGAGGCGAGCGCCGATCTGGTCGAACAGCCTGGCCGCCTCCGCGAACGACTCGGTCGCGGCCCCGTCGGCGCCGGCGTCGCGGAGCGCCTGGCCGAGGAGCGTCCTGGCCGTCGCCTCCTCGTACGGCACCTCGAGGGCGCGCCAGCGCTCGGCGGCCCCCCGCAGCGTCGCGACAGCGTCGGACTGACCTCGCGCGAGCTGCAGCCGGCCGATCGTGGAGCTCAGCGCAGCCTGGAGCGAGGGGGTGTCGAACCGGGCGACGATGCCCTCCAGCTCGGCGACCGCGTCGGCGGCGAGGTCCAGCCGGTCGGCCGCCACCGCGACGTGGGCGAGCATCGGGAGGAGCCCGGCCCGGGCCAGGGGGTTCGCCGCGCCCTGCACGCAGCTGGTGATGGTGGCCATGGCCTCGTCGACCCGGCCTTGGGCGAGCCGCAGCAGGGCGAGCCCACCGCAGGGTCCGCCGCGGATCTGCTGCGATCGATCGAAGGCCTCCTCGGCCGTCACCAGGTCGCCCAGGCGGCGGCGGATGTCGCCGACCTCGGCGTAGGCCGCCGCGCTGTTGGCGATGTGGCTGGTGCGCAGCTCCTCGCACGCGCGCGCCGCCTCCTCCTCAGCCTCCACCAGCGCGCCTCGTCGCTTGAGCACGACGGCGCGGTGCACGCGGCAGATCCCGGGGAAGATCGCGAACGGGTGGTTGTCCTCGGCCCACCGCATCGTGGTCTCGGTCCACTCCGCCGCCCGGTCGTAGTCGCCGATCTCCTCGCACGCGGCGATCAGGCTGCAGTACACCTTGCCCGTGGAGTAGGGCCGGAGCCGACCTTCGACCGCGAACAGCATGGCCTCGTCGAGGTGTCCGAGCCCCTCCTCGAGCTGGCCGGCGTCGATGAGCACCCGGCCACGTGCCTGCAGCGCCTCCGCCTCCAGGTCGGCGGAGCGCAGGGACCGGCCGAGCTGGAGCGCTTCGGCGGTCAGCGCCAGCGCCTCCTCGAGGTCGCCCGCGCCATGGGCCACCTCGGCCTCGCGGAGGAGGAGGGCGCCGTGCTCCTCGCAGCTCGTGTCGTCGGCCAGCGCGCGCCGCGCCCGGCGGAGCCAGCCGCTCGCCATGGCCGGGCGCGCCCAGAACGCGTTGTGCTCCCACAGCCACACCGCGCACTGCCCGGCGCGCCGCCCGTCGCCCAGCTCGTCGTAGATCCGGTAGGCCTCCTCGCGCGCTGACGTGCAGCTGTCGAGATCGCCCAGCCACCACGTGGCATCGGCGAGGAGGTCGGCCCGGGCTGCTTCCAGCGCAGGGCTGTCGAGCTCGGCGGCGCGGGCGGCGTCCGCCGCCGCCTGCCAGTCGTGGCGCGCCAGCGCATCCCGCGCGCGCGCGAGCGGGTCGTCGCCGGTCACCACGGCCTCCGCCACACCACAACGCTAGGGCGCCGTCGTCGGATGGCGAACGCCGTTGCCCACGCGCGTCGCTCAGGTCGAGGGAGCGAGCTGGGCACCGAGGTGCTCGAGCACGGGCTTGATCTCGTCGGCGGGGCTGAGCTCGATGAACACCACGCCCTCGTCGGTCCAGCCGGTGTGCCCGCCCGGCCAGTAGTAGAGGTCGCCGGCTCGGTTCACGTCGATGCTGCCGTCGGCGTACTGCACGTTGATCGAGCCCTCGAGGACGTAGCCCCAGTGCGGGCAGTCGCAGCGGTCCCCCGGGAGCCCGCGGAGCAGCGGTCGCAGGTCGGCTCCGGGCGGCAGATCGATGTGGCGCACGCACTGGTCGCCCCAGTCCTCGCCCTTGGTGTGGATGTCGCCCACCTCGAGCTCCGTCGCCATCTCGTCCACGGACTTCCTCATGTCGACCTCCTGGGCCTGGCACCCGGGCGCATCCCGGAGCGGTTCGATCGTGCGGTTTGCGTGGTCTGGCGGCATCGGCCGTGCGCACCAACCACGACGAGCCGTCCTCGTCGACGCGTGGGGTGTTCGACCCACGCGCCGCGTTGGCAGGTCGGCGGAGATGGGGTCGGTGGCCGACGACGTCCGAGGGCACGCCGCGCCATCATTCGCCCATGGCCCTCGACGACCGCTCCCGCGTGTCTCGGCTCATCGATGCCGGACTCGACCGGGAGGCGGCGGTGGAGGGCGCCCGCACCGCACCGACCCTTGGAGGGCCGATGGACCCGATCGCCCAGCTCGAGCTGCTCGGCCCTCACCTCGCGGGTGTGGTGGCCGGGATCAGCGACGAGCAGCTGGACAACCCGACGCCCTGCACCGACTACACCGTGCGCGGCGTCCTCGAGCACATGATCGGCGGCGCCACGGCGTTCGCCGCCGCGTACCGAGGTGAGCAGCCGTCCGAGCCGGACCTCAGCGACCCGCTGGGCGACTTCCCGGCGGTGCTCGGCGACCTGGTCGGTGCGATCACCGCGCCGGGTGCGCTCGAACGTACGGTCGCGGCGCCCTTCGGTGCCGTGCCGGGCGAGACCTTCGCCCGGTTCGTCGTGCTCGACGGCTTGGTGCACGGCTGGGACATGGCGACCGCCACCGGGCAGGCGTACCAGCCGCCCGACGAGCTGGTGGCGGCTGCCGATGCGTTCGCCCACGAGGCGCTGGACCCGCTGCGCGACGGCACGACCTTCGCTGAGGCGACGGACCCCTCCCCGGGCGCGCCGCCCATCGTCCGCCTGGCTGCCTACACCGGCCGCCAGACCTAGGAGATCTCGTTCGACCCGACCGGGTCACTGACCGCGCCCTCGAGGGGGCGCAGAGGAGAGTGCGATGACCACCACCTTGAGCCTTGACGCCCTCGCGGCCGTGAAGGAGAAGCAGCAGGCCACCTGGGCCTCGGGGGACTACGCCGTCATCGGCACCTCCCTCCAGATCATCGGCGAGGAGCTCTGCGAGTCCGTCGACGTGGCGGCGGGCGAGCGGGTGCTCGACGTGGCCGCCGGCAACGGCAACGCCTCGCTCGCCGCTGCTCGCCGGGGCTGCGACGTCGTGGCGACCGACTACGTCGAGTCGCTGCTCGAGCGGGCGCGTCGGCGGGCGGACGCCGACGGCCTGCCGCTCACCACGCAGGTCGCCGACGCCGAGGACCTGCCGTTCGAGGACGCCAGCTTCGACGTCGTCCTCTCCACGGTGGGCGTGATGTTCACGCCGAACCCGGAGCGGGCCGCGTCCGAGCTCCTGCGCGTGGTGCGCCCCGGCGGCCGCATCGGGCTGGCCAGCTGGACGCCCGAGGGCTTCATCGGTCAGCTGTTCAAGGTGGTCGGTGCTCACGTTCCGCCGCCCGCCGGCGTCCCCTCTCCGCTGCAGTGGGGCACCGAGGCCCGGGTCGAGGAGCTGCTGGGCGGAGACGCCAAGGTGGAGGCCGAGCGCAAGCACTTCACCTTCCGCTACCGCTCGGGGGCCGACTTCTTCGAGACGTTCAAGACCTTCTACGGCCCGACCTTCAAGGCGTGGGGTGCGCTCGACGCCGACGGCCGGCGGTCCTTCCAGGGCCAGATCATCAGCCTCGCCGAGAGCCACAACCGCAGCCAGCGCGGGGCGCTCACCATCGACTCCGAGTACCTCGAGGTCGTGGCCACCCGCCGCTGACCGCTTCGTGTTGCTCGTCGCCCGGCGCCTCCGAGGAGGTGCCGGGCGGCGCGTGCGCCACACTCGTCCCATGGAGACACGGAAGCTCGGCTCGTTGGACGTCTCGGTGGTGGGGCTCGGCTGCAACAACTTCGGCATGCGCATCGACGAGGAGCGCAGCACCGCCGTCGTGCACGCCGCGGTGGACGCCGGCATCACGCTGTTCGACACGGCCGACATCTACGGCGGCTCGCTCAGCGAGGAGTTCCTCGGGCGTGCGCTCGCCGACCGGCGCGACGACGTGGTGGTCGCCACGAAGTTCGGCGCCATGGAGGGCGCTCACCCCGACGTCGTCCGCCGGGCCTGCGACGCGTCGCTCGGCCGGCTCGGCACCGACCGCATCGACCTCTACCAGGTGCACCGGCCGGACGACGACGTGCCGATCGAGGACACCCTCGGTGCGCTCGCCGAGCTCGTCGCCGCCGGCAAGGTCCTCGAGGTCGGCTGCTCGAACTTCGACGGCCCGCGCACCGACGCCGCAGCTGGGGCCGCCGACGCCAAGGGCTTCCCGGCGTTCGTGTCGCTGCAGAACCAGCTGAGCCTGCTCGACCGCCGGCAGCAGGACGACACGATCGCGTCGTGCGAGCGCCACGGCATGGGGATCCTCCCGTACTTCCCGCTCGCCAGCGGCATGCTCACCGGGAAGTTCCAGCGGGGGGTGCCGCCGCCCGAGGGCACCCGCCTCTCGCAGCTGCCCGAGGACCGCGCCGCCCGGGCCTTCGACGATCGCGCCTTCGACGTGGTGGAGCGCCTCACCGCGTTCGCCGCCGAGCGCGATCGGTCGCTCCTCGAGCTGGCGATGTCATGGCTCGCGTGCCTGCCCCACATGGCGTCGGTCATCGCCGGCGCCACCAGTGCCGAGCAGGTGCGCACCAACGCTGCGGCGGTGTCGTGGGTGCTCACCGACGACGAGATGGCCGAGGTGGACGCCCTCAGCCGACGCTGACGCGGCCGACCGCCGTCAGGCGGCGTTGCGCACCGGCGCCAGGCGCGACCGCAGGTCGTCCTGCTCGGCCAGCGAGCGGTACGTGGCGACGTCGTACACGAGCACCTCGATGGGCCCGGCGGCCACGACGGTGGCGTTGCGGGTGCGCCGGTGGTCGAGGGTGGCGAGCTCGCCGATCACCGCGCCCGACCCCACCCGGAGGGTGGTCTCGGCCAGCTGCACGTCGACCTCGCCCTGGAGGAGCAGGAACGCCTGGGTGCCGCGCTCGCCTTCCTCGCACAGCACGCTGCCGGCGTCGAGGTGGAGGAGCGTGCCGTCCATCGAGAGACGGCGGGCGGGCTGGGCGGGGAACCCGAGGGCTTCGAGGCGTTGGGCGACCCGGTCGATCCTGCGAGTGCGCATGAGGTCAGGGTGCCATCTCTCGCGCAGAAAGGGAAGAAACAACCCATATCTCTTGGAGATGGGCCCCATCGGGGGCGGGCGGACGGCGTGCCTAACGTCCGGCCATGGAGCTGGCCCACGCCCTGCGCACCAACCCTTCGATCCGCGAGTTCACCGACGAGCCCGTCGATGACGCCACGGTCGCTGAGCTGCTCGAGCTGGCCCGCTTCGCGCCGAGCGGCGGCAACCGCCAGCCCTGGCACGTGGCGGTGATCAAGGACCGCGCCCTCCGCCGTCAGCTCGCCGACCTGTGCGGCCCGGTGTGGAGCGAGTACGTCGCCGAGCGGATGGCCGGCGTGGCGCCCTTCAACGTGATCGACCGACCGGCCGAGGTCCCCGAGCTCGGTCCCCAGCCGAACCCGGTGCTCGACGGGATCGAGGATGCGCCGGTGGTGCTCGTCGTGGCGGCCGACCTCTCGGTGATCGCGATGATGGACGCGGCGCTCGACCGGCCCGCCCTGACCGGTGGCGCGTCGGTGTACCCGTTCGTCCTCTCGATCCTCCTTGCCGCGCGCGACCGCGGCCTCGGCGGCGTGCTCACCACGTTCCTCGCGCGGGCCGAGGACGACGCGCGGCCCTTGCTCGGGCTGCCCGACTCGTGGGCGGTCGCCGCCATGGTGTGCATCGGTCATCCCGTACGCCGTCCGACCAAGCTCAGCCGTCTGCCCGTGGAGGCCTTCACGACCGTCGACCGCTTCGACGGCGAGCTGTTCTCCGGCTGACCTGAACGCCCCTCCGAGCTCGCGTCGCCAGCCGGCGTTCGGCGGCGCCCCGTGACGCAACTGGGGTGTGGTCAGGTGGTGATCTCGTCGACGAGGCCCCACTCCAGGGCGGTGGCGGTGTCGACGGCGTCACCGGTGAGGGCCAGGAGGGCCGTGCGGTGACGGCCGACGCGGCGGGTCACGCTCACCGTGCCGCCCGCACCGGGGATGAGCCCGAGCGACACCTCGGGCAGGCCGAACGTCGCGTCAGGCGTGGCGACGACGCGCCCCGCGAAGGCGGGCAGCTCGACGCCTGAGCCCCGGCAGGCGCCGTGCACGTGGGCCGTGACCCGCGCTCCGACCACGTGGATGGCGCGGCCCGCGCTCTGGAGCATCCGCACCAGGTGGGCCGTGGCCGGATCGGGGCGAGAGCCGAACTCGTCGAGGTCGCCCCCGGCGCAGAACGATGGGCCCTCGCCGCGCAGGTGGACCTGGGCGATGGAGTCGTCGGCGGCTGCCAGCAGGAGCGCGTCGACCAGCTGGTCGCGCATCGCGGTGTCGAGCGCGTTGCGCGCCTCCGCACGGGTGAGCGTGATGTGCAGCAGGTCGCCCTCGCGCTCGACGCGGACACGACGTGCTCGGTCGTCGCGCTGGCGGGCGGGGTGTGCGGCGCGCCAGGCCGCGAACTCCGGGCCGGCCTGCAGCGATGAGTACGCCGCCGACTCGGCGAGGAGTCCCTC
>JBJMHD010000030.1:0-54798 GCA_045807565.1 Acidimicrobiales bacterium
TGACAGCGACGGCCGGCTCATCCCGCTGGTGATCGTTCCGCTGTGGGACGCGGGCCTTGCCGCTGCGGAGGTGCGGCGCAACGCGGAGCGGGGCGTGCACGCGGTGTGTTTCAGCGAGATCCCGAGTCACCTCGGCTTCCCGAGCATCCACAGCGGGGCATGGGATCCGTTCTTCGCGGCGTGCGCCGAGACGAACACCGTCGTGTGCATGCACATCGGCTCGTCGTCGCGCATGCCGGCGACGTCGTCGGACGCGCCGGTGGCCGTCGCCGCCACCCTGTCGTTCAACAACGCCATGGCCTCGATGAGCGACTGGCTCTTCAGCGGCAAGCTCGTGCAGTTCCCCGACGTGAAGCTCGCCTACAGCGAAGGTCAGATCGGCTGGATCCCGTACATCCTCGAGCGAGCCGACACGGTGTGGCTCGAGCACCGGGCGTGGGGCGGCGTGAAGGACCTCGTGCCCGAGCCGCCGTCCACCTACTACTACCGCCAGATCTACGGCTGCTTCTTCCGCGACCAGCACGGCATCGACGCGCTCGACGCGGTCGGCGTCGACAACATCACCTTCGAGACGGACTACCCCCACACGGACTCCACCTGGCCCGACACCAAGCAGGTCGCGACCGAGCTCATGGCGGCGGTGCCCTCGGACGTCGTCGAGAAGATCATGCGCGGCAACGCTCGACGGATGCTCTCGATCGACTGAGCCGCCGCTCTGGGCGTCCCGCGCGGGGCCGCTAGGAGATCGTGAGGTTCAGCGACGTCACCGAGCGGACGTCGTCGCTGAAGCCCAGACGGCGGTACACGCGCAGCGCGCCGGTGGGGTTCTCGGAGTCGACGCCCAGGATCGCTCGCTCGAAGCCGTCGTCGGCCGCGGCGATCCGCCGCAGCGCGTCGGTGATCAACCACGACGCCACGCCCTTCCCGCGCCAGTCCCGGCGGGTGCCCACGGTGGTCAGCCATGCCTCCACGGGCACCGTGACCCAGTCCTGCGGATAGGCCGCGCAGAGCACGAGGCCCTCCACCCGGCCGCTCGCGGGGTCCACCGCCAGCACGGACAGGTCGGGCCGGAACCCGCGATGGCCCGTGTACCACTGTGTCCACTCCTCGCGCGTGCGCGGCTCGCTGCCCCAGTGGTCGGCGAAGGCCTCCACGTGGGCGAGCCGCGCCTCCTCGTCGCGCTCCGCGGTCCAGGGCACGAGCTCGAGCCCTGGTGGGGCGGGAGCCTCGAGCAGCGGCGCCGACGCGGGACGGGCGATCTCGTAGAAGTGCCGGACCGCCTGCAGCCCCATCCGCTCCGCGAGGAGGAGGAGGTCGGTCTGGTGGGACGCGGCGTCGGCCTCGAGCTTGGTGGGGAGCCCGGCGGGCATGGCGGTCGCGACGTCCTTGGCCCGCGCGATCGCCCACTGGAACAGCTGGGTGCCGATGCCGCGGCGACGGTGTGACGGACGCACCCCGCCCCACATGTTCACCTTGTGGGCCGCCCTCGACCCCGGGCGCACCGTGAGCCAGGCGAACGCCACCAGCTGAGGTCCGTCCCACACGAGGCGGGCGTTGTGCTCCGGCTCGGCCCAGACCGACCGCCACTCGGTGTCGATGTCCTCCAGCTCGTAGGTCTCGCCGCGCACGTCGACGGCCTCGATGGCGGCCAGGAGCTCCGCCCACGCCTCGTCGTCCTCGCGCCGAGGCGGCGCCCACCGCAGGTCGGTCATGGGCTGATCCTGGCACTACGGTCCGGTCGCCATGGAGGGCTTTCCGCGCGGGCTCACGGCCATCACCTACGAGGCGGGCGACGACGGCGTCGCCACGGTCACGCTCGACCGGGCCGATTCCCACAACGCGTTCACCATGGCCATGTGCGAGGAGATGGCGGCGATGTGGGCGCACGTCCGTGAGGACGACGGGGTGCGCGCGGTCGTCGTCACCGGTGCCGGCGAGAAGGCGTTCTGCACCGGGATCGACCGCAGCGAGGTGCCCTCTGAGGGGGGCGCAGCGTTCACGTTCAGCCCCTTCACCTACGAGGATCCGGGCCGGCAGCTCGGGCCGCGCAGCAACGAGTGCTGGAAGCCCGTGGTCGTCGCGATCAACGGCATGGCCTGCGGCGGCGCGTTCTACCTGCTCGGCGAGGCTGACGTCCTCATCGCCGCGGAGCACGCCACCTTCTTCGACCCGCACGTCACCTACGGGATGCCCGCGGTGTTCGAGCCCGCGCTGATGCTCCAGCGGATGCCCTTCGGCGAGGTCCTGCGGATGACCCTGCTGGGGAACCACGAGCGCATCAGCGCGACGCGTGCTCTCGAGATCGGCCTGGTGAGCGAGGTCGTGTCGGGCGCCGACCTGCCCCGAGCGGCGCGCCGAGTCGCCGCCGCGATCGCCGCGCAACCGCCGGCGGCGGTGCAGGCGAGCCTGCGCGCGCTGTGGGCGGCGCGCGAGCTCACGCGCGCGCAGATGCTGGAGATGGGCAACACGTTCCTCAACCTCGCCATGAGCGAGGAGGCGCTGGCCGACGGTCAGCGGGTGTTCACGAGCGGGCAGCGCATCGAACCGCACATCCGGTGACGCTGGCCGCCACCGTCCGCGCCGCGGCCGAGCGCTTCGGTCCCCGGGCCGCCTTCGTCGACCCCGACGGGACTCGCGTCTCGTATGCCGACCTGCACGCGCGCTCCGACCAGGTGGCCGCCGGGATGCGCGAGGCGGGCGTCGGTCCCGGCGACGTCGTGCTGCTGCGCCTGCCGTCCGACTCGAGCTACGTCGTGGCCTACGCCGCCGCCGCCAAGGTCGGCGCCATCACCGCCGGGGTGAACCCGCGCCTGGCCCCGCCCGAGCAGGCCGCGGTCAGCGCCGCGGCCGGCGCGGCGCTGGAGCTCGACGCCCGGGACCAGGTCGAGGCGCTGCGACGGCCGGAGCCCGTGCCGGCCCTGGACGACAGCCCGGAGCGGCCGGTCGCGCTCGTGTTCACCTCCGGTACGACCGGCGAGCCCAAGGGCGCTCTGTTCCGCGACCGCCAGCTGGCCGCGGTCACCCGCATCGACGTTGCCGACGCGTGGGGCGACCCGGCCGCGGAGCCGACACCGATGCTCGCCGGCACGCAGTTCGCGCACGTGGGGTTCACCACCAAGCTGCCGTGGTACCTGCGGCTCGGCACCACCACCCACATCCTCGGCCGTTGGCGCGCCGCCGACGCCCTCGAGTGCATCGTCGAGCACGGCATCGCGTCGCTCGGTGGCGTCGCGCCGCAGATGGCCCTGCTCCTGCGGGAGGACCTCGAGGCGTACGACCTCAGCTGCGTGAAGACGATCGTGATGGGCGGGGCGGCCTCCCCACCGGCCATGGTGCGGGAGGCGATGGCCCGGTTCGATGCCGCGTACTCGATCCGGTACTCCTCGACGGAGAGCGGCGGGTGCGGGACCGGGACGGCGTTCGATGCCGACGAGGAGGAGGCGCTGTTCACCGTGGGACGGCCCCGCGGCGGCATCGAGGTCGGCATCCGCGACGAGGGGGGTCACCCGCTCCCGGACGGCGAGGTCGGCGAGGTGTGGCTTCGCTCCCCCACCTCGATGAGCGGGTACTGGCGCGACGAGGCAGCGACGGCCCACGCGCTCGTGGGCGGCTGGTTGCGCACCGGCGACCTGGGGGTCGTCGACGGCCAGGGTTGCCTCCGGCTCGCGGGCCGACTGAAGGAGATGTTCATCCGCGGCGGCTACAACGTGTACCCCGCCGAGGTGGAGGCCCTGCTGGCCGACCACCCGCTCGTCGCCGACGTGGCGGTCGTGCCGCGAGAGGACGACGTGATGGGCGAGATCGGCGTCGCCGTGATCGTGCCCGCCGACGGTGCTCGCCCGCCCACGTTGGAGGACCTCCGCTCGTTCCTCGAACCGAAGCTGGCCCGCTACAAGCTGCCCGAGGCCGTGCGGGTCGTCGAGGCGATCCCCCTCACGCCGATGCAGAAGGTCGACCGTCGTTCCCTGGCCGCCGAGGAGGCGCGAACCCGGGGCTGACGGATGCCATCCTTGTAGTGGTGGGGCAGACGCGGGCCTACGTACCGAAGCACCTGGCGGGCCGTCCGGTGCGCGCGCCGCGCCCCCGGTGGGGCCTGCCGCTCCTGGCCATGGGGCTGCTGGCGGGGTTCGGCGGCTTCGTCGCCCTCGGGCCGGGTGGACCCGGACCGGGCGCGACGGCCACCACCCTCGCCGGTGACGCCGACCAGATCGCGGTGTGCAGCCGCGCGTCGCTCGAGGAACGGGCCGGGCTCGTGCTGGTGGTCGGCCTCCCGGGTGTCACCGACGCCGACGATCCCCTCGTCGACGAGCTCGCCGATGCCGGCGTGGGCGGCGTGATGCTGCGCGACGAGAACATCCTCGACGAGGACCAGGCGACCGAGCTCGTCGACGGGCTGCGCGCCCGCCTCGGCGAGCACCTCCTCGTCGCCATCGACGACGAAGGCGGGCGCGTCAGCGCGATGGGCGCGCTCGACGAGCCGATCCGGTCGGCCCGCACGCTCGCCCGCCTCGGACCCGACGAGACCGAGGCGTTCGCCACCGAGCTGGGCGACCTCGCCGCCTCGATCGGCGTCGACTGGGTGTTCGCGCCCGTCGCCGACCTCGACGACGGCGACGCCCAGGGCGTGATCGGCGACCGGAGCTTCGGATCCGACGCCGCCGAGGTCAGCGACCTGGCCAGCGCCTTCGCCGAGGGCCTGCACGCGGCCGGCCAGGCAGTGACGGTGAAGCACTTCCCCGGCCATGGCGGCTCGGGCGATCCGCACCTCGGCGGCGCGGTGGACGACTCCAGCCTGTCCGAGCTCGAGGCCGCCGACCTGATCCCCTTCGGCGTCCTCATCGACGAGGGCGCGGAGGCGGTGATGGTGAACCACGTGTCGTACCCGCTGATCTGGGGCGACCGACCGGCGAGCCTCGTCCCCGACGTCTACGAGCGACTGCGCGAGGAGGGCTTCGACGGGGTGGCGATCACCGACGCCATCGGGATGGGCGCCGTCCACGCCCGCTGGGGGTTCGACGTCGCGCCGGGGATGGCGATCGCGGCGGGAGCCGACGCCGTCCTCGTCACCCAGGGCGACCAGGTCTCCGTCCTGCGCCAGGGCCTCGTCGACGCCGTCCGCGCCGGGTCCCTCGACGAAGCCCGGCTCGACGAGGCCGCCGGCCGGGTGCTCGCGCTCCGCGGCGAGCCGAGCGAGGGCAGGGTCTGCCCCAGCTGAGCTGCGGCTGGTCGGCCGGACGCTCTCAGGCCAGGCGGCCCTGGACGACGGCCGTGCCCACGAGGGGATCGCCCACCAGCTCGACGTCCGCCGCGACGAGGCGCGCGGGCGGGTCGGCGTCCAGCAGGTCGGGGCAGCGCGGCGAGACCGGCGCGCCGTCGGCCCGGCGGCCCAGCGCGACCACCTCGTCCAGCAGCCGGTGCGCCTCGGCACCGAGCAGGGCGAGGTCGTCGGACACGAGCGCCATCCCGCCGCTCGCACCCACCGCCAGCGCCCAGGCCCGCAGCTGCTCGGGCACGAGCTGCGTGCGCTCGGTCCGCAGCATCAGGCAGTCCGGGTCGTTCAGCCACAGCCGGCGGTGCAGGAACGACCGGCTCAGGGTGTTGCGCCAGGCGTTCACGGTCGCGGGCTCGCCACCTGCGTGGCCGGCGGGCCGGTGCTGGTCGGGCTGGACGTGCCACCACGGCGCGACGTCGGCGCCGATCCGCATCCCGTCGACGGCCCCGACGCACGACCCGATCGGCGCACCGCACCCGAGCAGGAACGCGCCCTCACCTGCCCCTCGGCGGATGGCGTCGTAGCCGGCCCGCACGCGCTGCGCCGGCGTGCGACTGGGATCGGCGTAGCGGCCGGGCAGGGATGGCGCGTAGGTGAAGTCGAGCTTGAGGTACGGGAAGCCCGCCTCGACCAGCGCACCGGCGGTGCGCTCGAGGTGGGCCAGCACCTCGGGTCGCGTGGTGTCGAGCACGTGCACGGCGCCGCCCCAGCCCGGGTTGACCATGCCGACGAGCGGCGCGCCGGTGGCGGGGTGGATCGCCGGCCAGTCCGGGTGCCCGCGGGCGACGGCGGAGCTGGGCTCCGCGACGAAGGGAGCGATCCAGATCCCGGGCGTGCGACCGGCCGCACGGATGGCGCCGGCCAGCACGTCGAGCTCCGACGGGAACCGCTCGTTGGTCGACGACCAGTCCCCGATGGCGGCCTGGAAGCCGTCGTCCACCTGGAACACGTCGAAGGGCCAGTCGTCGGCGAGGGCGAGGTTGGCGCGCACGTCGGCCTCGGTGACGGCGTGGAAGTACTGGTACCAGGAGCACCACCCCACCTGGTACGGCGCTGTCGTGCGGGCCGCGGCCGCTGCCCCCAGCTCCCCCGCCCAGGCCTCGAGCAGCGGGGAGGGATCGGTCTCACCGTCGGCCAGGGAGACGGCGTGCAGCTCCCGTCGCTCCCCCGGCTGCAGCACCGCCCCGCCGAGGAACGCCTCGATCCACAGCTCGATGCGATCCGGGTCGTCCCGCGCCGGTCGCAGGCGGAACGTCCCGTCGTGCTCGTGGCCACCGAGGAACCCGACGACGAGCAGCGCGCCCGACGCGTCCCGGAGCGCGGTCACCAGCTCGCTCCGGAGCTCGTCGGCCTCCGCCACCGCCCCGTCGGCGTGGTGCATCCCGATGACCAGCGAGCGGACGCCCTCGGCGCGGGTGGGGTCCTGGTCCACGCGGAACGTGGCGACGGCGGTGGGCGACCAGGACTGGTAGCCGTGGCGCAGCATGCGAAGCGGCTCCACCGCCTCGAGGGCGAGCACGATCGCGACCGCGTCCACGGCGGCCGCGGCGTCGCCGCGGTTCGCCACCGACCACGCCAGCCGATCCGACGAGAGGGACCACTCCACGTCGATCGACGCGGCGTCGTCCGCCCGCACGTGCACGCGCCCGGGGCCCAGCCGCACGGGTCAGCTCAGGTCGGTGCCGAGGATGCTGATGAAGCTGACCATCTCGCCCGGGTAGCCCCCGAGGTTGTGGGTGAGGGCCAGGTGGCGATCGGCCACCGTGCTGATCTGCCTGTCCTCGGGCGCGTCGCCGCGCAGCTGCAGCCAGGCTTCGAACATCATGCGGAGCCCGGAGGCCCCCACCGGGTGGCCGAACGACTTCAACCCGCCATCCGGGTTCACGGGCAGGTCGCCGGTGAGGTCGAACGAGCCCGCCTGCACCTCCTTCCACGCCGTGCCTCGCTCGCAGAAGCCCAGGTCCTCCATGAGCACGAGCTCGGTGGGCGTGAAGCAGTCGTGCACCTCCGCCATCGCGAGCTCGGCGCGCGGGTTCGTGACGCCCGCCTGCGCGTAGGCGTCCTCGGCGCACCGGACGATCTCGGGGAAGGTGGTGTAGTCGTACGCGGGATCGGTGAGCCCAGCGCCGTTGCCGGCCACGAACGACAGCGCTTTCACGTAGAGCGGGCGGTCGGTGTACCGGTGGGCGTCCTCGGCCCGGCACACCACGGCGGCGGCGGAGCCGTCGGCCACGCCCGCGCAGTCGAAGACCGAGAGGCACCCGGCGACTTCCGGCATGGCGAGGATCTGCTCCACCGACATCTCGCGCCGGAACTGCGCCCGCGGGTTGCGCGCGCCGTTGCTGTGGTTCTTGGAGGCGATCCGCGCGAGCACCCGCTTGAGCTCGTCCATCGGGACGCCGTATCGCTCGGCGTAGGCGGGCGCGACCATCGAGAACATCGCGGCGGCGGTGAGGGTGCGCTGCGTGCCGTCCTGGGGGACGGGGAAGGCGTTGAGGCCCTGGTAGCCGGAGTCCTTCACCTTCTCGACGCCCACCGCCATGGCGAGGTCGTAGGCGCCCGACGCCACCGCGTACGCCGCCTGTCGCAGGGCCTCGGACCCGGTGGCGCACATGTTCTCGACGCGCGTCACGGGCTTGCCCTCGAGGCCGAGCGGCTTGGCGAGGAGCATCCCGCTCATCCCGCCCTGGGCGGTGCCGAGCCAATAGGCGTCGACGTCGTCCTGCGTCACGCCCGCCGAGGTGAACGCATCGCCCGTGGCGTCGACGAGGAGCTCGTCGAGCCCTTTGTCCCAGTGCTCGGCGAACCGCGTGCACCCCATGCCGACGATGGCGACCCGGTCCTTGATCCCGTGGCTTCCCATCAGAGCACTCGTGCCTTCCAGAAGTAGTTGTGGACGCCGTCGGCGGTGAACAGCCTCCGGAACGTGGGTTGGACCCGGGCGCCGATGCGCACCTGGTCCAGGTCGACGTCGGTGAGCTCGACCGGCAGCCGGCCGCCCTCGTCGAAGTCCACCACCGCGAACACCACCGGTGGGCTCGGGGAGTACGCCAGGCGATCGACCGTGAAGGTGGCCACCGTGCCGCACGCGTCGCTCATCGGGACGTTCGAGGCATCCCCGGGCTGCGGAGGGAGGTGCACCTGCCCCGCCTCGTCGGCGGACCCCACGAAGCCGAACTTCCAGTCACGGGACCGGCCTGCCGCCGACGCCGAGGGGCGCGACGGCTCCGGCCGGCGCGGCGGTTCGACGCTCAGCAGCCCCCGCCAGCGCAGGTAGGTGCCGTAGTCGACGGGTGCGCCGCCCTCCTGCAGCTCCGTGGTGGACGGTGCGGGCGACCAACCCGCGACGGCATCCGTGGCGCGGAAGAGCAGGACGTCGGCGCCGTCGGCGAGCACCACCAGCGCGATCACCTGTCCGGGCTCCGCCCGCTCCAGCGCCGAGGTGAGCAGCGCGATGGGCTGCGCGGCGCCGAGGTTGCCCACCGCCGCGGTGAGGTCGGTGCCGACGAGCCGATCGGCCACGCCCAGCCTCTTGCCCACGGCGCCGACGGCTCGGCTGTGGGTCCCGGCCACCACCACCAGGTCGACCTGGTCGGCAGTCAGGTCGGCGTGCTCGAGGGCGTCCTCCCACGCCGCCACGCCGAGCGGCACGTAGCGGGTCTCGCCGAAGCGCTCCTCCCACACCTTCGATCGGGGCTCGCCGGGGACCCGCCAGCGGTCGAGGAACTCCTCGGTGGCTCGCCCGGTACCGACGAGGTCGGCGAGCAGCGGGCCGTCGTCGTCTCCGCCGAGGAGCAGTGCGGCGGCGCCGTCACCGAAGCTGGCCTCGTCGGGCCCGCCGGGCAGGCCGGTGCGCAGGTCGGCGCTCGCGACCAGCTGCACGCCGTCGCCGGAGAGCGCGGCGACGATGGCCCCGACGCTCGATCGGACGGACCCGACGACGTCGAACGCTGCGCTGTGGGCCGCGAGCCGCAGGGCGGCGTGGATCGCGGTGGCGTTCGTCTTGTCGGCGTACGCCGGGGCGGTGGTGGAGAACCAGAGCGTGCTCGGCGACGCGTCGGCGAGGCGGCGTAGTCGACGGCACGCCTCGACGCCCATCGTCGTGGTGTCCTCGTCGTAGCCGGCGACCGCCCGCGTGCCCTTGCCGCCACCACCACCGGCCACCGCCGCGACGCTGCGCAGGTCGAGTCGACGGTGCGGGACGTACACCGCGGCGTCCGCGATCCCGCGTGCTCCCATCCGTCGCAGGCTACGAGGGAATCTGACGGGTCGTCACATTCGCGCGTACCGTCGGCGCATGCGCCTCGGAGACGTCGCCAACGCCGACGCCGCCGGCGCGGGGAAGCCCCTCGACGGCGTGCGCGTCCTCGCCCTCGAGCAGATGCAGGCGCTGCCGTACGCCACCCAGCTCCTGGCCCGGCTCGGCGCCGACGTGGTCAAGGTGGAGAACCCGCGCGGCGGCGACCTCGGGCGCGGCTCCCAGCCGGCCATGGTGGACCCCCAGGGGAGGAACGTCGGCGCGACGTTCCTCCGCAACAACCTCGGCAAGCGGTCGATCGCGATCGACCTCAAGTCGCCGGACGGCCGCGACCTCGTGCTCCGCCTCGCGCCGGGGTTCGACGTGATCGCCGAGAACTCGAAGGCGGGGGCGATGGCCAGGCTCGGGCTCGGCTACGCCGACATCGCGGCCGTGCACCCGCGCGCCATCTACCTGTCGGTGTCGGGCTTCGGGAACACGATCCCGTCGCCGTACGACTCGTGGCCGGCGTTCGCACCGATCGTCGAGGCCATGTCCGGGATCTACGAGCTCAAGCGGCGCGGTGACGACCCGCCGCTGGTGGCGCCGGTCGGCGCGCTCGGCGACATCGGGTCCGGGCTCTACGGCGTGATCGGGGTGCTCGCGGCGCTCCGTCACCGCGACATGACCGGGCACGGCCAGCAGGTGGACATCGCGATGCTCGACGCCATGGTCGCGATGACCGACATCGTCACGAGCTTCTGGTCCCTCGGGTTGCGCGGCGGCGCGACGGCCCCGCTGATCATGGATGGGTTCCGAGCGTCGGACGGCTGGTTCATCATCCAGGTGGGGCGCGAGCCGCAGTTCGCGTCGCTGGCCGCGCTCGTGGGCCAGCCCGGGTGGGTCGGTGACCCGCGCTTCGCCGACCGGCAGGGGTGGGTGGAGCACCTCGAGGACACGATCCGTCCGGCCATCGAGGGCTGGGCCTCGTCACAGACGCGGCTCGAAGCCTGCGAGGCGCTGTCGCGGGCGGGCATCGCGGCGGGGCCGTGCTTCCGCGACGACGAGGTCGTGGCCGATCCCCACGTCGCCGCCCGCAACATGCTGGTGGAGATGCCGCGCAGCGACGGCGTCGCCGAGCCCGTCCTGATCCCCGGGAACCCGGTGAAGCTCACCAACGTGGCCGAGGGCCCTGAGGCGCGCGTGCCGTGGTTGGGTGAGCACACCGACCAGGTGCTCAGCGAGGAGCTGGGGCTCTCCGAGCAGGATCTCGGCGAGCTGAGAGAAGCCGGAACGATCGCCTGACGCTGCCTCCCAGGTCAGCGACAGATCCCCGGCGCGCCATCGACCGCACCACGACCGGCCGGTAGCGTCGCCGCCACATGGCGTTGGCTCCGTACTCGAGCTTCGACGTGCCGGTCGCGGGAGGATCCCTGCACGTGGGCCGGTGGGGACAGGGCGACCAGGTCGTCGTCGCCGCGCACGGCATCACCGGGAACCACCGCTCCTGGCAGGGCGTGGCGCGCGCGCTCGGGCCCGGCGTGTCGCTGGTCGCGCCCGACCTCCGGGGACGGGGCGCCTCCACCAAGCTGCCCGACCCGTTCGGCATGCGCGCGCACGCCGACGACCTCATCGCCGTGCTCGACCACCTGGGCCTGGAGCGAGCGGTGCTCGCCGGGCACTCGATGGGTGCGTACGTCGCCACCACCGCGGCCACGACGCACCGGGACCGGTGGTCGCACGTCGTCCTCGTCGACGGCGGCGTCGCCCTGCCGCTCCCCGCTGGGGTGGACCCCGACGCCATGCTCGCCGGGGTGCTGGGACCCGCGCTCAGTCGCCTCGACATGACCTTCGCCGACCGCGACGCCTACCACGCGTTCTGGCGCAAGCACCCGGCGCTGGCCGAGCCGGGCGCCTGGAACGAGGACACCGAGGCGTGGCTCGACCACGACCTCGTGGCGACCGAGTCGGGGCTCCGCTCCTCGGCGGCGATCGATGCCGTCCGATTCGATGGCACGGAGCTGCTCGTCGACGACGCCGTCCGCCACGCCTTCCACGACCTCACCCAGCCCACCGTGCTCCTACGGGCGCCGCGCGGGCTGCTGAACCAGGTGCCGCCGCTCCTGCCCGACGAGCTGATCGATCCGCTGCGCGGTCGGTGGCCGATCCGCCTCGAGATGCTCGTGGAGGACACGAACCACTACTCGATCCTCCTCGCCTCCCGAGGTGCGAAGGTCGTCGCCCGCCACCTCGCCGCCGCGTTCTAGACCGCGGCGTCCACCACGAGCGCGCCCGGACGCCAGTCCGGCAGGCGGCCCACGATCTCGCCGCGTGGATCGATCAGCGCCGCGACCCCGGGGAAGTCCTCGTCGACGGTGGACCCCGCCTGTGTGGCCATCGCCACCCACACGCCCAGCCGCTCGGCCTGGTGCCGGGCGTCCGCCAGCCCCGCCGTCCCCCACCAGTCGAACCCGCGGCGCCACCCCTCTTCGCTGGTGCACCGCTCGTGGAGGCCGGGAGCCGAGCAGAAGCAGACGAGCCGCTCCTCCTCGGACGTGCTCGCGGCCCACGTGCGGTCCACGTGGCTCTCGGCGCAGATCACCACCCCGAAGGGCACACCGCTCGAGACGAAGCGCTGCGTGTGCTGCGAGGTGGCGAACCCCTCCTCTCCCTCGCCCAGACGCCGCTTGCGCTGGACCCCGGCGATCGTCCCGTGGGCGAGGTGCAGCTGCGAGATGTAGAGGTCGTCGCCCCGCCGCTCACCGATCCCGACGACGGCCTCGACGCCGGCCGCTTGGGCGGCAGCCGCGAGCTCGGTTATGGCGAGATCGTCCAGCGCGAGGGCATGCTCGGGGTGCTCGACCTGGTCCACCGACCCGGTGAGGCTCATCTCCGGGAGCACGGCGAGCTGGCAGCCGGCCTCGGCCGCCTCCTCCACCACGTCGAGGTGGCGAGCCAGGTTCCCGGCCAGATCCCCCTTCTCACAGGTGATCGCCGCGAGCAGCAGCCGCACCACGCGAGCCTCCCAGAACCGGGGTCCCTGTCACACCCCCCTGCTGGACTTCGCCCCATGGCTGGGATCGATCACACCGCGATCGCTGCTCGCGCCGGTCAACAGCTGGGCCTCATCACGAGGAGCCAGCTGTTGGCGATGGGGATCACGAGGCGCCAGATCCAGACAGCGGAGCGCGCGGGTTTCGTCCGACGGGCTGCAGCCGGGGTCTGGGCCGTGTCGGCGGTACCGACGTCACCCGAGCAGCGCCTCCTTGCCGCCGCGCTGGCGGCTGGGCCCGACGCCACGATCAGCCACCTCGCAGCAGCTTGGGTGTGGCGGTTCGACGGCGTGAAGCCCACCGGGATCGAGATCAGCGTCCCTCGGAGGCGAAACCCTCGGCTTGCCGTTGGCAGGCTCCACCGTGTGAGCGACCTGCTCGCTGTCGACGTGACGCAGCGAGGTCCGCTGCCGGTCACGACAGCAGCTCGCACGATGCTCGACATCGCGGGGCTCGTGGATCCGCGGGTGCTCGAGGAGTCGCTCGATGGTGCCCGGCGTCGCGGCCAGATCTACCTGCCCTTCCTACGGTGGCGGCTCGCAGCGCTCCGGCGGAGCGGCCGTCCCGGTGTCGCCGCGCTCGAGGCGCTCTTGGCACTGGAGCTCACGAGTGATCGCGCCGAGTCCTGGCTGGAGTCCGCGTTCCTCCGGGTCATCCGGGACTTCTGGCTGCCTCCGCCTCGTGTGCAAGTGGTGAAGACGTCCGGTAGGTGGCGGGTCCGTCTCGATGCCTTCTACGACGATCAACGGCTCGTGGCGGAGGTCGGTGGGCATGGCACGCATGCCAGCCGCCGGGAACGGCAGCGCGACGCCGAGCGCCGCGCCCGCCTGGCGGCACTTGGCCTCCGCGTCGTGGACTTCACCTATGAGGACGTGACAGAGCGACCGGCATACATCGCCACGACGCTGGGCGAGCTCCTCGGCATCGAGCCGTTCGCGGCCTAGGCAAGCAGGTGCGTGGGAGGCAGCACGCGGACATCACCCGTTCTGGGAACGCATCAGCACCGGTGACGTGCAGATCCGTTCCCGGAATCAGTCGGGCTTCGGCTCGGGGCGCCAGAAGGCGGCGAGGAGGCCGGCGGCGCCGCCGACGCCGGCGATGAGCGCGATGAGGAGGCCGTCCACCCCGGGCGGATCGAAGATCTCGGCGGCGTGGTCCACGCTCCACTCGCCGGCACCCAACGTGGCGATGGCGAAGCCCACGATGGTGAGGGTCATCACGTACTCCCAGCCCTCGCCCGGACGGAAGATGAAGAAGCCGTTGCCGCGGTGGTTGGTGACGATGGCGACGAGCATCACGCCGATCACCGCCGCACCGGCGAACGGCGTGAGCAGGCCGATCACGAGGAGGGCGCCGCCGACGACCTCGGTGATGCTCGCCACCCAGGCGTGGAGGATGCCCGGCTTCATCCCCAGGCCCCCGAACCATCGGGCGGTGCCGGCGATCTTGCCGCCCCCGAAGATGTGGTTGATCCCGTGGGCGAGCATCACGGCTCCGACCCCGCAGCGAAGGGCGAGCAAGGCCAGGTTGATCGCATCCACGTCGGTGCTGTCCATCGCCGGGCAACGTACCGGGATCGACCGTCTCTCATGGCCATCGGTAGCCTCGACCGCCATGCCCAGCGCCCGCACGATCGCCAAGGTGCTGGGCGTCCTTGCGGCCGCGACCGCCGGAGCGCTGGCGGTGCAAGAGGCTCGGAAGCAGCGCGACGCGACGCTGGGTGGGGCTCGCGGGCCGATCTCGTCGTCGGGGCGCAACGCCCGCACCGCCGCGATGGCGGGTCTCGGGGCGAAGGCGGGTGGGCGCTACGCGCTCCACCGCGCCCGGAAGGTGTTCGCCTCCGCTGAGCGCCAGTCCGAGCTCGACGCCGCCTTCGAGCTCGAGACGGCGGAGAGCATCGCCGAGGCGCTCGGCAACATGAAGGGCGCCATGATGAAGCTCGGCCAGATGGCCAGCTACCTCGACCAGGGCATGCCCGAGCCCGTGCGAGACGCGCTGGCCGAGCTGCAGATGAACGCTCCGCCCATGAGCGCGGAGCTCGCCGCCCAGGTGGTGGGTGAGGAGCTCGGCGGCGATCCCGAGGAGATCTTCGACACGTGGGATCCTCGGCCGATCGCTGCGGCGTCGATCGGCCAGGTGCACCGGGCCATCACCAAGGACGGCCGCGCCGTGGCGGTGAAGGTCCAGTACCCCGGGGTCGGGGATGCGATCCGGTCCGACCTCGACAACGCCGGGATGCTGTTCGGCGCCATGGGGATGATGCTGCCCGGGCTCGAGCCCGGTCCCCTCGTCGAGGAGCTCCGCACGCGCCTCGTGGAGGAGCTGGACTACGTCAAGGAGGCCGACAACCAGCGCCTCTTCGCCGAGTACTACGCCGGTCACCCCTTCATCCACGTGCCGGGCGTGGTCGACGAGCTCTGCTCGGCGCGCGTGCTCACCACCGAGCTGGCCGAGGGCGTCCGGTTCGAGGAGGTGGAGCGGTGGAGCCAGGAGGAGCGAGACCTGGCCGCCGAGACGATCTTCCGCTTCGTCTTCGGCAGCCTGTACCGGCTCCACGCCTTCAACGGCGATCCCCATCCGGGCAACTACCTGTTCAAGCCGGGCGGGCAGGTCACGTTCCTCGACTTCGGGCTCGTGAAGCGGTTCGAGCCCGACGAGGTCGACGTCATCGCTCGGATGCTCAAGGCCATGGCCGTGGACAAGGACATCGCGGAGTACCGGCGCATCATCGAGAGCATCGGGATGCTCAAGGCCGGCGCGCAGTTCACGGACGAGGAGGTCATGGACTACTTCGGCCACTTCTACGACTTCGTGCAGCGCGACGAGGTCAACACGATCACGCCGGAGTACGCCTCGGAGACCGTCCGCCGGTTCTTCGACTACGGCGGCGATCACGCCGAGATCCTCCGCTCGGCGAACATCCCGCCGACGTTCGTGATCATCCAGAGGATCAACCTCGGGTTGTACGCGATCTTCGGCCAGCTGCGGGCGACGGCGAACTGGCGCCGGATCTCCGAGGAGATCTGGCCGTGGATCGAAGCGCCGCCGACCACCGAGCTCGGTCGGCGGGCAGCGGCCTGGGCGGCCGACCGGGGCCACGCTTGATCGAGGTCATCGCCCTCGACGGCGACGACACCCTCTGGCACAGCGAGCACCTCTTCGTGGACACCCAGGATCGGTTCCGCGACCTCGTGCGGCCGTACGTCGAGCTCGATGACGACGCCCTCGACCTCCGCCTCCTCGAGGTCGAGCGTCGCAACCTCCCCCTGTTCGGCTACGGGGTGAAGGCCTTCACCCTCTCGCTCGTCGAGACCGCCATCGAGGTCACCGACGGGCGCATCCCCGGCTCGGAGCTGCAGGCGGTGCTCGACCTCGGGAAGGTGCTGATCGACCACCCGGTGGAGCTGCTCGAGGGCGTGCGTGACGCCGTCGACGTGCTCACCGACTCCTACCGGGTGATGGTGATCACCAAGGGCGATCTCCTCCACCAGGAGACGAAGGTCGCGCGCTCGGGTCTGGCCGACCTGCTCTGGCGCGTCGAGGTGGTGTCGGAGAAGGACGAGGCGACGTACCGCAGGATCCTCGAGCTCCACGGGATCGAGCCGGAGGCCTTCGTGATGGTGGGCAACTCGGTGCGCAGCGACGTGCTGCCGGTCCTCGCGCTGGGTGGCCGCGCCGTGCACGTGCCGTACTCGGTCACCTGGATCCTCGAGCAGGCCGAACCCGACCCCGACCTCCACGACTTCCCCGTGCTCGCGTCCCTGGCCGAGCTGCCGGCGTGCATCGAGTCGATGGCGCGAGGGGCGTGACGGCGTGCCGGAGCTGACGATCGCCAGCTTCAACATCCACTGGGGACGAGGGCGCAAGGGCGACGGGTTCCCGCCCTTCGACGTGGTGGCCGCCTGCTCGACCTTCGAGGCCGACGTGATCGTGCTCCAGGAGACCTGGGCCCCCGACGGCGGCGCCCCCCAGCAGGACCAGGTCGCCGACGCGTTGGAGATGCGGTGCGTGTCCGTGCCCATGGCGCGCGTGACCATGGACCCCCACCCCCGCGTCGTCGGCCGCCCCCAGGAGGACGACAGCGCGGGAGACGGCACGTCGAGCCTGGCGCTCCTGTCGCGCAAGCCGATCCGGTCGAGCCGTACGGTCTCGCTCCCGCACCTGCCCCTCGACCCGTGGTCGCGCGCGCTGCTGCACGCCGAGATCGACGTCGACGGCACCAACCTCACCGTGGCCGCCACCCACTTCACCCACCTCGAGCACGGCGCTCCGCTGCACACCGGCGCGCTCCGCCGCGGCCTCCCGCCCACCGACCGCCCCGCCGTGTTCGTGGGCGACCTCAACATGTGGGGGTGGACGATCGACGCGATGGCACCGCGCGGGTGGCGGCGGGCCGTGCGAGGCAAGACCTGGCCGGCACCCCGCCCGCACCACCAGATCGACCACCTCCTCGTCACCCCGAGCGTCGAGGTCGTCCGGGGCGAGGTCCTGGACGACCGGGGCTCGGACCACCTGCCCATCCGGGCCCGGCTGCGAGTGACCTGAGCGGGCCGCGGTGACGCACCCCATCGTCTTCCTGTGCACAGGCAACGCCGCCCGATCCGTGATGGGAGGCGCAGCGCTGGCGGCGCACCTCCCCGACTGGCACGTCACCACGGCCGGGACGCTCGTCGTCGAAGGCCAGCCCATGAGCTGGCGCACGAAGGCCGCCCTCGAGTCGGTGGGGCTCAGCGCGCCCTCGCATCGCAGCCGCCAGGCGACGGAGGCCGAGCTGCGCCATGCTTCGCTGGTGATCGCGCTGGCGCCGGAGCACGTCCACTGGGTCCGGCGCACCCACCCAGAAGCTGCCGCTCGCACGGCCACCCTCCGACGCCTGGCGAGGGACCTCCCCGCCCACGACGCACCCCTCCCCGACCGGATCGCGGCCCTCCACCTCGCCGACGTCGAGCTGGGCGAGTGGGAGGAGGTGGTCGACCCGGGGGGCGGCGACGCCGAGGAGTTCGCGGCGTGCGCCGCCGAGGTCGTGGACCTGGTCGCCCAGCTCGCCCCGCGGCTGGTGGGCGGGTGACCGAGCACCTCGACGCCGACGAGGCGGCGGCGCGCCTCGGCGCTGTCGACACCGTCGGCATGCCGCTCGGGCCGGGCCAGCCACCGGGCCTGCTGGAGGCGATGGGCCGGCGCACGGACTGGGAGGACCTCCGCATCAACGGCGCCCTCCTCACCGTGCTCACCGACCTCTTCACCCACCCCAACGTCCACTACCTGAGCGGGTTCTTCGGGCCGCTCGAACGGATGCTCCGCGACAGCGGCGCCAACATCGGCTTCGCACCGGCGGACTTCCGGCGCTTCGTCCCGTTGCTGGAGGCGCTCGCACCCCGCGTGATGGTCACCGCGGGCGCGCTCCCGGACGGGGAGGGCCGCGTGAGCCTCTCGTTGCACGCCGGGGCCAACGTCGAGGAGATGCGGCGGGCTTCGGCCGATCCTGGCCGGCTGTTGATCGTCGAGGTCAGCGAGCACTACCCGCGCACCTACGGCGCCGGGAGCGCGCCCCACTCCTTCGCCGTCGACGACATCGACATCCTCGTCGAGTCGGGGAAGGCGCCGGTGGAGACCGAGGACCCGCCGCCCACCGACGTCGATCGAGCCATCGCCGACCACGTCCGGGCGTTCGTCCCCGATGGCGCGACGCTCCAGACCGGCATCGGCGCCGTGCCCTCGATGGTGGCCACCCTCCTCGCCGAGGGCGACGGCGGCGGCTACGGGATCCACTCCGAGATGTTCACCACGGGACTCATGCGGCTGCACCAGGCCGGGAAGGTCGCCAACGAGAAGGGCACGTACGACGGCGTGTCGGTCACGACGTTCGCGGCGGGAACCCGCGAGCTCTACGACTGGCTCCACGAGAACCGAGAGGTCGCGTTCCTCCCCGTCGACCTCGTGAACTCGCCCGAGGCCATCGCGCGCAACCGGACGGCGGTCACCATCAACGCCGCCATGAGCGTCGACATCCAGGGCCAGGTGATCGCCGACACGATCAGCGCCGTGCAGTACTCGGGGATCGGCGGGCACGAGGACTTCGTGTCGGGACCCGCCCTCGACGTGGACGACCGCTCGATCCTGTGCCTGCCGTCGACCATCCAGCTCGGCGACGAGCTGCGCTCGCGCATCGTGCCGTGGTTCGACGCGGGAGCCGTGATCACCACCCCTCGGCACCAGGTGGACATCATCATCACGGAGCACGGGGTGGCCGAGCTGCAGGGGAAGACCGTCCACCAGCGGGGCGAGGCGTTGGCCGCGATCGCCCACCCAGCGTTCCGTGAGGGCCTCCGGGAGGCCGCCGACCGGGCCAGCCACGGCCGCTCCCCCTTCCCGGCGTAGATGCGACGGTGACGCGCCTCGAGCGCGAGAGCGCCGCGTTCCAGCTGCTCGAGGCCCTCCGGCACAACCGCCGCAAGCGCGAGCAGCGCGGCGAGCTCCTCGTCGAGGGCGTCCAGGCCATCGACCGCTGCCTGGCCGCCGGCTGGCCCGTGCGCGCGGTGCTGGTCCCGATCGGCGCGACGCCATCGCGGTGGGCCGGTGAGGTGCGTGCCGCGCTGGCGGACGTCGAGTGCATCGAGCTCTCTCCGCCGCTCTTCGAGCGGCTCGCCGACCGCGAGGAGCCGCCCGAGCTGCTGCTCGTGGCTCGCATCCCTGAGCGTGACCTCGCGCACGTGCCGCGCTCGGCGGAGGGCGTGGTGGTGCTCGTCGACCGACCCTCGAGCCCCGGGAACCTCGGCACCATCATCCGCACCGCCGACGCCCTCGGCGCCGAGGGGGTCCTCGTGGCCGGACACGGCGTCCACCTCTACGACCCCCGCACGGTGCGCGCGAGCGTGGGCTCGCTCTTCGCCCTGCCCGTCGTCACCGTGCCGAGCCTCGAGGCGCTGAGCACCTGGCTCGACGGGTGGCGCGCCACCGCACCGGGGCTCCGGGTGTACGCCACCGACGAGGCCGGCGAGCTGGTGCTGGACGGATCCGCCCGGCTGTCGAGACCGGCGCTGCTGGAGCTCGGGACCGAGCGCACCGGCCTGTCACGTGCACTTCGTGACCTGGCCGACGCCACGATCGCGGTCCCGATGAGCGGCTCGGCCAGCAGCCTGAACGTGGCCGTCGCCCACGGCATCGTCCTGCACGCGCTCCTCTCGGTACCGTGACGGCCCATGCCTGACGACGTCCCCGTCACCGAGCTCATCCAGGTCCAGCACCACGGGCCGATCGCGCGCGTCACCCTGAACCGCCCGGACGCCGGCAACTCCCTCACGCCCGACATGCGCGACCACCTGGCCGACGTCTTCGACGAGCTCACGGCGACGCTCGCCGTGCGGGCCATCGTCCTCACCGGTGCCGGCGAGAAGCACTTCTGCACGGGAGCCGGCCTGGGGGGCACCCAGAAGCCGGAGCCGCGCCGTCCCGAAGAGGCGCCCGAGCGGGCGCTCGGGGACGTGGCGCGGCTCGTGCGCCGCGGGTGGCAGCGCCTCGTCGCATCGATCCTCGACTGCGAGAAGCCGGTGATCGCCGCCGTCAACGGCACCGCCGCCGGCGGGGGCGCCAACCTGGTGCTGGCCTGCGATCTGGTGGTGATGGCCGACACGGCGCGGCTGATCGAGGTGTTCGTGACCCGCGGGATCATCCCCGACGCCGGCGGCTGCTACCTCCTGCCCCGCATCGTGGGGCCGCAGCGGGCCAAGGAGATCATGTTCCTCGGCGACGCCGTCTCTGCCTCCGACTGCGAGCGCTACGGGATCGCCAACCGCGTCGTGCCGGCCACCGAGCTGGCGGCCGCAGTCGACGAGCTGGCCACGCGCGTGGCCACCGGTCCCACCAAGGCGATCGGGATGACGAAGTGGCTCGTGAACCGGAGCTCCGAGAGCAGCCGCCACAGCGCGTTCGAGGAGGAGGCGTACGCGCAGGAGCTCGTGACCGGCACCGCCGACATGGCCGAGGGCATCGCCGCCTTCGCTGAGCGCCGGTCACCCGACTTCAAGGGCTGGTAGCGCTCTCGGACGTAGGGTTCCGCGCCGTGCGAGCCATGGCGGACGAGGACCGGGACGCCTACCTCCGCCGCCTCGGGCTGGACGCCGAACCGCCGTCGGCGGACGCGCTGATCCGGCTGCACCGCGCCCAGGTGGAGCGGGTGCCGTACGAGACCCTCTGGATCCACACCGGGCAGCGGTGGGGCGTGGGTCTCGACGAGTCGGTCGAGCGCATCGCCCGCCGACGCCGCGGCGGCTACTGCTTCCACCTCAACGGTGCGTTCAGCGTGCTGCTCGAAGCCCTCGGCTACCGGGTGGCGCGGCACGTCGGCGGCGTGCACGGCCCCGTCCCGGCGACCGAGGACGAGATGGCGAACCACCTCGTGCTGACCGTCACCGGGCTGCCGAGCGAGGAGTGCCCCGACGGCACCTGGTACGTGGACGCCGGTCTGGGCGACGCCCTCCACGAGCCCGTACCGCTGGCCGTCGGCCCGTTCGAGCAGCCGCCGTACACCATGCGACTCGACCGGATCCCGGGCGAGGTCGGCGACTGGCACCTCACCCACGACCCCTCGGGCGGCTTCGCCGGCATGGCGTGGCGCTCGTCGTCCACCACGATGGACGCCTTCGCCGCCAAGCACGAGTGGCTCTCCACTGCGCCCGAGTCCGGCTTCGTGCGCGTGCTCACGGTCCAGCGTCGTGACGCGGCGGGCGTCGACGTGCTGCGCGGCTGCGTCCTCCAGCGCATCGGCAGCGGCGCGGCCCAGGCCGACCTCACCACCGGGCAGGAGCTCGAGGACGCGCTCACGGACCTCTTCGGCATGGACCTCGCTGACATCGAGGCGGCCACGCTCGCGGGCCTGTGGGACCGCATGGAGCGCGAGCACGAGCGGTGGGTCGCCGCCGGCCGACCGTGATCCGCGTGGTCAGCGGTGGCGGACCTCGTCCCTCGCCTCGGCGAGGTGCACGGCCTCGTAGGTGATGAGCGCGACCATCGCCACCGTCACGATGGCGAGGGTGACGAGCGCGGTGGGCTGGTCGGCGAGCGGGATGAAGGCGACGAGCACCATCGCCAGCGCCAACCGCTGCTTGTTGACCGAGCGCACGTTCCGCCAGCGGAACGCGATGTGGGCGAGCAGGTACATGGCAAGACCTCCCACCAGCGCGAACGCGGTCTCGGGGAGCAGCGGCTCCTCGACGTGAGCGATCGTCTTCTTGATCCCGAGCGCGATCAGCACGACCCCGGCGACCATCGGGAAGTGCAGGAACGAGTAGGAGTCGCGGGCCATCTCGTTCTGCTCACGACCGGGTGGGAGGGCGGCGAGGATGCGAGCCGCCACGATCGCGACCACGTCGAAGTAGGCCCACCACATCGTCGCGGCGAGGGCCACGCCGAGCACCGAGGCGGTGATGACGCCGGCGTCGACGCCAGACTCGGAGCCGACACCGATCGCGACGATCGACTCGCCCAGGGCGATGATGAAGATCAGACCGTGGCGCTCGGCGAAGTGGTGGGGCTCGAGCTTCCACCCCTCGGAGCCGAAGAGCAGCGGTCCGCCCATGTCGATGGCCAGCGCCACGCACCACAGCGTGAGCTGGGCGCTGCCCTCGAGGAACGAGGCGCCCACCAGCAGGCCGACGCCGACCGCGGTGCTCGGGACCAGCCCGATCCAGATGGAGTGCCGCAGCTTCGGGGTGTCGGCGCTGGCGAGGAAGAACAGGACGAGCCAGCAGGTCCGCAGGAACAAGTAGGCGACGGCGAAGGTCAGCCCGAGGTCCCCGAACGCATCGGGGACCGCCAGCGAGGCGACCAGCAGCGCCGCCATCGACACGAACATCACGAGCCGGACGACACCTTCCTCCGGGTCGATCACGCTGGTGAGCCACGCATAGCCGACCCAGGCCCACCAGAGGATCCCGAGGACGAGCACTCCTTCGAGGAGCCCGGTCCACGTGGGGTGGCCGGCCATGAGCGCCGTGCACTGGGTGATGGCGAGCACGAACACGAGATCGAAGAACAGCTCGAGCGGCGTCACCTGCTCGCCCTGGCGCATGACCGCGCTCACCCGGTGCGCCCGCCCGCTCCCCTCGCTCGCCATCGGGCCGAGGCTACGAGCGACGAGGGCCGCTCCGGCGCCTGTACGTTCGGGCTGTGGACCTGCTCGTGGTCGTCGGCGACGCCGCCCCGCCCACGCGGCTCGCGGCCCGAGCGCGGCGCACCGTGCACGTGGCCGCCGGTGAGCCGCTGCTCACCCTGATCGCCGACCTGCGGTCCCACATCCCCCGCCGCATCGGCGTGCTCGGCGCTGGTGCAGAGGCCGCCCCGATCGCGAAGGAGCTCCACGAGCGCGGCCTGCCGGTGGTCCTCCACACCGACGACGACGTCACCGTCGACCACGTCCCCACCCTGCGGATCACCGATGCCGGCGAGCCGATGGACGTCGCCGACGACCTCGTCGCCCTCATCGGCGGCACCCCCATGGTGCGGCTCGACCGCACCGCGCGCGACCTCGACTGCCACCTGCTCGCCAAGCTGGAGCTGTACAACCCGGGCTTCTCGTCGAAGGACCGACCCGCCCTCAAGATGATCCAGAGCGCGGAGGCCGACGGTCGCCTGCAGCCCGGCGGCACCATCGTGGAGCCCACCAGCGGGAACACCGGGGTCGGCCTGGCCATCGTCGCCGCCCGACGCGGCTACAAGTGCATCTTCGTCTGCCCGGACAAGGTCGCCCCCGACAAGGTCGCCCAGCTGCGCGCCTACGGCGCCGAGGTGATCGTGTGCCCGACGTCGGTCGACCCGGAGCACCCGGACTCGTACTACTCGGTGTCGGACCGGCTGGCGCGCGAGGTGCCCGGCGCGTGGAAGCCGGACCAGTACCACAACCCTGACAACCCGCTCGCCCAGTACGAGACGACCGGCCCGGAGATCTGGGAGCAGACCCGCGGGCGCATCACCCACTTCGTGTGCGGCGTCGGCACCGGCGGCACGATCACGGGCATCGGTCGCTACCTCAAGGAGCGGAACCCGGGCATCCGCACGATCGGCGCCGACCCGGAGGGGTCGGTGTACAGCGGAGGCACCGGCCGGCCCTACCTCGTCGAGGGCATCGGCGAGGACTTCTGGCCCACGACCTACGACCCGACGGTCGTCGACGAGGTCGTCCCCATCAGCGACGCCGTGAGCTTCGCGACCGCTCGACGCGTCACCCGCGAGGAGGGCCTGCTCATCGGAGGGTCGGGGGGCACCGCCGTCGCCGCCGCCCTCAGGATCGGAGCGTCGCTGCCGCCCGACGCGGTGATCGTGGTGCACATCCCCGACTCCGGGCGCGGGTACCTCTCGAAGCTGTACGACGACGGGTGGATGGCCGACCACGGCTTCCTGCGTGCCGCCGGCCCCTCGGTCGGCGACCTCCTCCGCGGTCGCGACCCGTCGCTCCCTGCGCTGGTGCACACCCACCCCGACGAGACGGTGCGGACGGCGATCGAGATCCTGCGCGAGTTCGAGGTGAGCCAGATGCCCGTGGTGAAGCACGAACCGCCGGTCGTCCTGGCCGAGGTGATCGGCGCGGTGTCCGAGCGGGAGCTCCTCCAGGTCTCCGTCGCCGACCCCGGCGCCCTCGACCGGGCCGTCGGAGAGGTCATGGGCCCACCGCTGCCCACCATCGGCATCGGTGAGCCCATCGACCTCGCCGTCGAACGGCTCGAGTCGGCGTCCGCCGCTCTCGTCCTCGACGGCGGCCACCCCGTCGGCGTGATCACGCGCTCCGATGTGCTCGGCGCCCTCGTCGACCGGCGGCCCACCTGATGGTGGACCTCGAGGGGAAGGGGTTCGGCACCAGGGCGGTGCATGGAGCGGGCGGCCCGGAGCCCTCGACGGGCGCGGTCGTGCCGCCGATCTCGCTCGCCACCACCTTTCGCCAGGAGGCGGTGGGCAAGCACCTCGGCTACGAGTACGCACGCAGCGGCAACCCGACGCGAAGCGCGCTCGAGACGCACCTGGCCGCCCTCGAGGGCGCCGCCCACGGCTTCGCGTTCGCGTCGGGGCTCGCCGCCGAGGACGCGCTGCTCCGTCTGCTCTCGCCCGGCGACCACGTGCTGCTCCCGGACGATGCCTATGGCGGCACGATCCGCCTCGCCGTGCAGGTCCACGCCCCAGTCGGGATCATCGTGGACACCATCGACCTCACCGACCTCGGCGCCGTGCGCGCGGCCTGGAGGCCGGGGACGCGCCTGGTGTGGGTCGAGACACCGAGCAACCCGTGGCTCCGCATCGTCGACATCGAAGCGATCTGCGCCATCGCCCACGAGTCCGGCGCGCTGGTCGTCGTGGACAACACCTTCGCCACGCCTGCCCTCCAGCGGCCGCTGGCGCTCGGTGCCGACCTCGTGGTGCACTCCGCCACGAAGTACCTGGGGGGTCACAGCGACGTGGTGGGCGGCTTCGTCGCGACCGACGATGACGAGTGCGCGGAGCGGGTGGGGTTCCTGCAGAACGCCGCCGGCGCGGTGCCCGGGCCGCTCGACTGCTACCTCGTGCACCGGGGGGCCCGCACCCTGCAGCTGCGCATGGCCCGCCACAGCGAGAGCGCGCAGGAGATCGCGGCGCGGCTCGTCGACCATCCGAAGGTCGTCGAGGTCCTCTACCCCGGCCTCCCCCACCACCCCGGCCACGACGTCGCGGCCCGGCAGATGACGGCCTTCGGCGGGATGATCTCGATCCGCGTGGCCGGCGGGGAGGCGGCGGCGCTCGAGCTCTGCCGCCGCACCGAGGTGTTCACGCTGGCGGAGAGCCTCGGCGCGGTGGAGAGCCTGATCGAGCACCCCGGTCGCATGACCCACGCGTCGGTGGCGGGCACGGGCAACGAGGTGCCCGCCGACCTCGTGCGGCTCAGCGTCGGCATCGAGGACGTCGCCGACCTCTGGGCCGATCTCGAGCAGGCCTTGGGGTGACCTGGCCGCTCGCCCTCCTGCGCCCCAGGCGATCGATCGTGGGCATGTCGGCGATCCTGCTGCCCCACCGGTCGTCGGTCGAGGTGGACTGGCCCGGCTTCGAGGCGCACGTCACCCGCACCGCCGACGCCGGGCTCACCCCCGCCGTGAACATGGACACGGGCTTCGTGCACCTCCTCACACCGGAGCAGCGCGCCGAGGTGCTGAGCCGCACCCGTTCGCTGGGGGTGGAGTTCGTGGCCGGCGCGTTCGACGAAGCCGACGTCGAAGCCGTGCAGGCGCTCGGCGGCACCCCGGTGCTGTTCCCCTCGGAGCACACCGCCGATGTGGTCCCGGCGTACCAGCGGGTCGCCGAGAGCGCCGACCGCTTCATCGGCTTCGAGCTGTCGCCCCTCTTCCACCCCGACGGCCGCATCTGGGACCTCGAGACCTACCGAGCGGTCATCGCGATCCCGCAGTGCATCGGCGCCAAGCACTCCTCGCTCGAACGGTCGCTCGAGTGGGACCGCCTGCGGCTCCGCGACGAGGTGCGGTCTGAGTTCCTCGTGCTCACCGGCAACGACCTCGCCATCGACATGGTGATGTACGGGAGCGACTACCTCCTGGGCCTGTCGACGTTCGCGCCCGCCGAGTTCGCGGCGCGGGACCGAGCGTGGGCGGAGGGCGACCTCGACGGCTTCCACCGCCGCAACGACGTGCTGCAGTGGCTCGGCACCACGGCCTTCCGGCCGCCCGTGCCCGCGTACCGCCACGACGCCGCCCTCTTCCTCCAGCTGCGCGGCTGGACCGACACCGACGCCACCCCTGACGGCGCGCCGCGGCGCCCGGCATGGGAGCGCGAGCTCCTCGCCAGCATCCTCGCCGCCCTCGAGGCGGCCTAGCCGGTGCGGCGCCGCGACTTCCCGCAGGTCAAGGGCCTGAGCAACGCCCAGGCCTTCGCCGCCCACCTCGGTTCGCTGGGCATCAGCCTGCCGTTCGCCGACCCACCGGACGTCGAGGCGCTGGCCAGCCCGATCGAGGTCGCCGGGCGCACGTGCGCCAACCGGTTCTGCATCCTCCCGATGGAGGGCTGGGACGGCACCGAGGACGGACGTCCCACCGACCTGGTGCGCCGCCGCTGGCAACGGTTCGGCGCGAGCGGCGCGGGGCTCGTGTGGGGCGGCGAGGCGTTCGCCGTCCGACCGGAGGGCCGCGCCAACCCTCGCCAGCTGTGCCTCGGCCCCTCCTCGCCCGACGACCTGGCCGAGCTCCGCGCTCTCCTCGACCCATCACAGGTCACCGGCTTGCAGCTGACCCACAGCGGACGGTGGTCGGTCGACCCTCGTCCCGGCCGCGCCGATCCGCTCCTCGACCAGCGCCGCACCGGACCCGTCCTCACCGCCGCCGAGCTCGACGACCTCGTGGGCGACTACGTGGCAGCGGCGCTCCAGGCGCGCCAGGCCGGCTTCGACTTCGTCGACGTGAAGGCGTGCCACGGCTACCTCCTGCACGAGCTGCTCTCCGGCGAGGGCGACCTCGCCGAGCGGGCGACGACCATGCGCACGATCGTCGAGCACGTCCGGGCCGAGGGGGTCCGCGTGGGGGTCCGGTTGTCGGTGTTCGACCTGCCGCCGCACCGCGCCGGTGTCGACGACGTCGGCGAACCCGAGGTGCCAGGGGCCTGGGGCTTCAACGACCCGGTCGCCCTCATCGACCTGCTCGGCGTCGACCTGCTCTGCACCACCGGAGGCAGCCCGTACTACTGCCCGCACGCGCAGCGACCGGCGTGGACGCCGCCCAGCGACGGCTACGCGCCGCCCGAGGACCCGCTGGTGGGGGTGGCACGCCTGCTCGCCAGCGCGGCGTCGATCGCCGCGGCGCGCCCCGATGTCACCGTCGTCGCCACCGGCTTCTCGTACCTGCAGGAGTGGCTACCCCATGTCGCCTCGGCGATGGTGCGCGACGGCGGTGCAGCGTTGGTGGGCATCGGCCGGATGGCCCTGAGCTACCCGGACCTCCCCGCCGACGTGCTCGCCGCACGGGATCTCGACCGCCGCCGGCTGTGCCGCACGTTCAGCGACTGCACCACGGCGCCGCGCAACGGACTGGTGTCGGGCTGCTATCCCCTTGACCCGATGTACAAGGAGCACCCCGACCGCGCCCTGCTCGTGCAAGCCAAGAAGCGCCCTCGTGGGTGACGCGAACGGGCGGCACCGCGTCGCCGTGGTGGGGCTCGGGATCGGTCAGATGCACGTGTGGTCGTGGCGACGCATGAAGGACCGGTTCGCCATCACCGCCGTCGCCGACCCCGACGACGCCCGCGCCGGCGACGCCGCCGAGCGGACGGGCGCAGCCATCGTCACCTTCGAGGAGCTCCTCGAGCGCGACGACGTCGACATCGTCGACCTGTGCACCCCGCCCTCGCTCCACCTGTCGCAGATCACCGCCGCGCTCGCCGCCGGCAAGCACGTGGTGTGCGAGAAGCCGCTGGTGGCCTCGCTCCGAGACTGCGACCGGCTGGCCGAGGCCGAGGCGGCGAGCGCCGGGCGGCTGATGCCGATCTTCCAGTACCGCTTCGGCGGCGGGTTGCAGAAGCTCCGGGCGCTGGTCGACCGGGGGGTCGCCGGGCCGGCCTACACCTCGTCGGTCGAGGTCGCGTGGCGGCGACGGGCCGACTACTACGCGGTGCCGTGGCGGGGACGGTGGGACACCGAGCTCGGCGGCGTGCTGCTCAGCCAGGCCGTCCACGCCATCGACATGCTCACCTACATCGCCGGCCGGCCGACGCGGGTGTTCGCTCGGGTCGCGACCCGGGTGAACGACATCGAGGTGGAGGACTGCGCGGCGGTGTCGCTGGAGCTGGCCGACGGGTCCCTGGCCACGATCACGGCCACCCTGGGCTCGGACCAGGAGATCACCCGCCATCGGTTCCACTTCGCCCACCTCTCCGCCGAGAGCGGCACCTCGGCCTACGAGAGCTCCGCGGACCCGTGGGACATCCACGCCGACGACGAGGCGGCCGCCGCCCGCATCGCCTCGGTGCTCGACGGCTGGGCGCCGCGGCCCGAGGGGTGGTGGGGCCAGTTCGAGCGCTTCGGCGACTGGCTCGACGGCGTCGCGGACGACCTCCCGGTGACGCTGGCCGACGCCCGAGCCTCGATCGAGCTGATCACCGCCATGTACGACTCCGGCCGCCGCGGCGTCGACGTCGCGCTCCCGCTCTCCCCCGATCACCCCCTCTACGACGGATGGCTGCCATGAGCGACCTCGACGCGCGCTGGACCTACAACCGCGACCACCGGAAGCGACCCAACGTCCACCCGCTCAAGACCCCGTCCGGCATCACCCTCACGCGCGACGCGCCCGACGACCACCCGTGGCACCACGGCCTGTGGTTCACGATCAAGCTCGTCAACGAGGAGAACTTCTGGGAGGAGTACGACGCCTACGGCGTGCTGCGCCACGTCGACGACCAGACGGTGCACTGGATCCGACCCGACCGGGAGACCGTGGTGATCATCGACCACCGGTCGCTCACCCACGTCGAGCTCGGCGTCGACGACGCCTACGCCATCGACTGGGACATCACCCTCACCCCCGAGGTCGACGTGGTCCTCGACCGCACCGAGTTCACGACCTGGGGCGGCTACGGCGGCCTGGCGCTGCGGGGACGCGGCGACTGGACCGACACCCGTCTGCTGCTGAGCGACGGCACGACCCACGACCGGCTGCTCGGCGACGACGGCGACTGGCTCGACGTGAGCGGGAGGATCGAGGGCACCGAGGCGGGCGTGCTGCTGCTCGACCACCCGAACAACCATCGCCACCCGGTGCCCTGGTACGCCTCGACCAAGGCCGCCACCTACGGCGAGGAGGGGTGGAGCAACTTCGCCAACGCCGCCTTCCTCTGGCACGCGCCGCTCGAGTGGCCCGCCCACGAGCCGCTGCCCTTCCGGTTCCGGATCGTGGTGCACGACGGTTCGTGGGGCCTGGACCGGTGCGCCGCGGAGTGGGAGCGCTACCGGGATGGCTGACCGGCCGCCGTTCCCGGGGGCGATAGGAGCCACGCACCTCCGGGTGTACGACACCTCCGCTCCCGACGGTCTGGCGGGTGGCACGCCGCACCTGCACACGGCCTGCACCGAGGCGTACTGGGTGGTCGGCGGCGCGGGAGCGGTGCAGACGCTCACCACGCGCGGCTTCGAGGAGGTGCCGCTCGAGCCCGGCGCCTTCGTGTGGTTCACGGCGGGCACCATCCACCGCCTCGTGAACCGCGGCGACCTGGAGATCCTCGTGTTGATGCAGAACGCTGGCCTCCCGGAGGCTGGCGACATGGTCATCACGTTCCCGGCCCACGTGCTGGGGAGCGCCGAGTCCTACGCCGCGGCGGCGACCCTCCCCGACGACGAGCGCACGACCCTCGGCAGCGGCGATGCGGCCCGCGCTCGCCGCGACCTCGCCGTGCCGGCCTTCAACGAGCTGCGCGGCGCCACCGAGGCCGGGGACCCCGCGCCCCTGCGCGCCTTCCACGAGGCCGCCGCCCGGTTGGTCCAGCCCCACGTCGCCGACTGGACGACGCGCTGGCGCGACGGCCCGCTGCGGGAGGTGGAGCGCACGGGCGACCTCCTCCGCGCCCTTGCCGAGGCGGACCCCGACCACCTCGCCGAGGCCAGCGTCCACCGCCTCGAGCCCCCGGCCGCCGAGCGCGCGATGGGCTGCTGCGGCACGCTGGGCACGTTCCTGCCCTGAGCTCAGGTGGCGAACCGCTCCCCGAGCTGGATGGTGATCTCGCGGTGGCGGAGCAGGAAGGTCGCCTCGTCCATGCGCTTGCGCCGCAGCCAGCCGGTGACCTCGTCGTTGCACTTGCTCGTGTTGCAGGAGCGGCAGGCCGGGACGATGTTGTCGAGGGTGTAGCGCCCGCCGCGGGACAGCGCGAGCACGCAGTCGCGCTGGAGCGGCTTGTCCGCCACGCCGCAGTACGCACAGCCACCCCACGTCGCCTGCAGGGCCTCCCACTGGTCGGAGCTCAGGTCGTGCTCGACGCGGGCCATCCGGCGCTGGCGGCGCCGCGCGGCGCGGGCCTTCCGGCTGTTGACGGCCACGGCGTCACGGTACGACGCGGCCTGCGCCGCACTGGGGATCGCCGACCTAGCCTCGAAGGGGTGAGCCTGCTGCTCCTCGACGGTGGTCCGGTCACGTCGCTGGACGAGCACCGGCGCCGGGGCGGCGGCCAAGCGTTCGCCGCGGCCGTGGCCGCCGGCGAGGACGCCGTCATCGCCGTGGTGTCCGACAGCGGCCTGCGCGGTCGCGGGGGCGGCGGCTTCCCGACCGGACGCAAGTGGACCGGGATCCGCGAGGCCGGGCCAGGCCGCCGCTTCGCCGTGTGCAACGCCGCCGAGGGCGAGCCGGGCACGTTCAAGGATCGTGCGCTGCTGCGGCACGATCCGTACCGCGTGCTCGAGGGGCTCGCGATCGCGTCGTTCGCGATCGGCGCCGAGCGCGCCTACATCGCCACCAAGGCCCGCTACGAGCGCGAGGCCGAGCGGCTGGCAGCCGCCATCGCCGAGTGCACCGAGGCGCGTCTCTTCGCCGACCTCGTCATCGAGCTCGTGCTGGGGCCTGACGAGTACCTGTTCGGCGAGGAGAAGGCGCTGCTCGAGGTGGTCGAGGGACACGACCCGCTGCCGCGGCTGCTGCCGCCCTACGAGCACGGGCTCTTCGCCACCGACGTGCAGACCGGCTGGCAGTCCGTCGACGCACCCACCGCGGGTCCCCGGGGGCAGGCCAACCCGACCCTCGTCAACAACGTGGAGACGCTCGCCCACGTCCCCCGGATCGTCCTCGAGGGTCCGGACCGGTTCCGGTCGCTGGGCACCGCCGAGTCGCCCGGCACCACGGTCGCGACGGTCGTGGGCGACGTGGTGGCGCCCTTCGTCGGCGAGATCGAGCTCGGGGTCCCGCTGCAGGACCTCATCGCCGCCGCCGGCGGCGTGCGAGACGGCCGTCGGGTCCAGGCGGTCTTCTCCGGTGTGGCCAACGCGGCCATCACCGCCGACCACCTCCAGGCACCCGTGTCCTACGAGGGGCTGGCGGCCGCCGGCAGCGGGCTGGGCTCGGCCGGGTTCGTGGTGTACGACGACACCGCCTGCATGGTCGAGGTGGCGCGCGAGCTCTCGAGGTTCCTGTACGTGGAGAGCTGTGGCCAGTGCCGCAGCTGCAAGTTCGGCTGCGGGGAGATCACCCGCAAGCTGGATGCGATCGCCACCGGCGGCGGCACCGACCTCGACGTGGAGGTGATCGGCGCCCGGCTGCTGTCCGTCACCGACCAGACGCGCTGCTACCTCGCCGCCGAGGAGCAGATCCTCGTCTCGAGCATCCTGCGGGAGTTCCCGGAGGAGTTCGCGCTCCACCTCGAGGGCCGCTGCTCCGTCGCGCCGCGGCCGATCCACGTCCCGAAGCTGCTGGAGGTCGCCGACGGCGTGGCCACCTACGACCAGCGCCACGCGGCCAAGCAGCCCGACTGGACCTACGCCTGAACCAGGCACTAGCGATTGCTGCAGCAAACGTGCAGACACAAGGGGGAGGCCGGATGGCCGCAGCCGTTCCGATCGTCGACTACCTGGTGCTGGGAGACGACCCGCACCTCGTGGCCAAGGAGTGCACCAGCTGCGGGGCACGGTTCTTCGACCGCCGCAACGCGTGCGCCTCGTGCTTCGCCACCGAGTTCAAGGACGCACCCGTCGCCAACGAGGGCGAGCTGAAGGCCTTCACGATCGTGGCGTTCGCCTCACCGGGCGTGCCCGTGCCGTTCGTGGCGGGCGTCATCGACTGCGACGGCACGTCGGTGCGCGGCAACGTGATCAACACCGATCCGGATCCCGAGCACGTGACGCTCGGCATGAAGGTCAAGCTGGCCACCTACGTGGTGGGAACCGACGACGACGGCACCGAGGCCATCGGCTTCGGCTACGAGCCCCTGGGAGCGTGACGCGATGACTGACGACATCTTCATCCTCGGCATCAACATGACGAAGTTCGGCAAGCACCCGGACAAGGACACCGTCGACCTCGCCGCCGACGCCGCCCAGGCCGCGCTGAAGGACGGCGGCGTCACCATGAAGGACATGGGCATCCTCGCCGCCGGCAACCTCATGGGTGCCGGCGCACCGATCGGCCAGATGCTGCAGAAGCAGATCGGCCAGACCGGCATCCCGGTGTTCAACGTGTCGAACGCCTGCGCCACCGGCGCCACCGCGCTGCGCACCGCGATCATGGCCATCAAGGCCGGCGAGTGCGACATGGGCTTGGCCGTCGGCGTCGAGAAGCTCTCCGGTGCCGGCCTGCTCGGCGCGGGCGGCGGTGGGGGCAAGAAGGGCGACAAGCACGTCTACGAGCCGTCCGGCCGCTACGGCGCCGTGGCCGGCACCGACGGGCGCATCGGCACCCAGAACATGCCCGGCACGTTCGCCCAGATCGGCATGGAGTACGGCCACAAGTACGGCGGCACGTCCTTCGAGCTGTTCGCCAAGATCAGCGAGAAGAACCACGCCCACTCCACGCTGAACCCCCTCGCGGCCTACACGAAGAAGATGACCCTCGAGGAGATCATGGGCGACATGATGATCGCCTACCCGAACACGCGGCCGATGTGCTCGGCCAACTGCGACGGTGCCGCTGCCGCGGTCGTGGTGTCGGGCGCGAAGCTGAAGACCCTCTCCAAGGAGCAGCAGAAGCGCGCGGTGAAGGTGTCGGCGTCGATCCTCACCAGCGACCCGTGGCAGGAGGCCTGCCAGGTGCTGCCCGACGTCAACACGCTCACGAAGTCGGCCGCCAAGCAGGCCTACGAGCAGGCCGGCGTCGGCCCAGAGGACCTCGACCTCGTGGAGCTGCACGACTGCTTCGCCACCGCCGAGCTCGTCCACTACGACAACCTCAACCTCTGCGAGGAGGGTGGCGCCGTCGACTTCTTCAACAGCGGCGCCCCGTGGCGTGACGGCACCACACCGGTGAACGTGTCCGGGGGGCTGCAGTCGAAGGGCCACCCGATCGCCGCCACCGGCATCGCCAACATCTGGGAGGTGTGCCACCACCTCCGCGGCGAGGCCGGCGACCGCCAGATCGAGGGCGCCAAGGTCGGCTTGGCCCACGTCATCGGCCTGGGCAGCGCCTGCGGCGTCCACATCCTGGAGAAGAGCGCCGCGTAACGCCCTACGTCTGTGCGGGTTCTTCGTCGCGATGCGGCGAAAAGTCCGCACAGACCTCGTCAGCAGAGGCCGTCGGCGACCTCGAGGGCGTCGTCGAGGATGGTGAGGGCGCGTCGGACCTCGTCGTCGGTGACGATGAGCGGCGGCGCCATGTGGAGGCGGTTGCCCACGGGCAGCGGCCACAGCCCGCCGCGCTTGCACGCCGCGACGACCTCCGCCATCGGCTTGGCGGCATCGCCGGCGGCGTTGAAGGGCACGAGGCCCTCGCGGGTGTGCTGGTCGCGGACGAGCTCCACGGCGAAGAAGCAGCCGAGACCGCGCACCTCACCGACGCACGCGTGGCGACCGGCGAGGTCGCGCAGACCGGGGCCGAGCACCTCCGCGCCGATGCGGGCGGCGTGCGGGATCACCTCGTCGTCCTCCATGGCACGGATGGCCCCGACGGCCGCGGCGCAACCGAGAGGGTGCCCTGAGTAGGTGAGACCGCCGGGGTAGGCCCGCTCGCCGAACGTCTCCGCCACCGCGTCGGTCATGGCCACCCCACCGAGGGGCACGTAGCCGGAGTTGACGCCCTTGGCGAAGCACAGGAGGTCGGGGGCGACGTTCCAGTGGTCGGCGGCGAACCACTCCCCGGTGCGGCCGAAGCCCACCATCACCTCGTCGAGGATGAGCAGGATCCCGTGCTCGTCGCACAGCTCGCGCACCCCGGGCAGGTAGCCGTCCGGCGGCACGAGCACACCGTTCGAGCCCACCACCGACTCGAGGATGATCGCGGCGACCTGCTCGGTGCCCTCGTACTGCACCACCTCGGCGAGGTGCGCCAGCGCGCGCTCGCCCTCCTCCTCCGCGGTCGAGGCACCGAAGCTCGACCGGTACAGGTAGGGCCCCATGAAGTGGACGACGCCGGGGATCGAGGGCTCGCTGCCCCAGCGTCGAGGCTCGCCGGTGAGCGCGATCGCGCCGTGGGTGGACCCGTGGTAGCTGCGGTACGCCGCGAGCACCTTGTGACGCCCGGTGTGCAGGCGCGCCATGCGGATCGCGTTCTCGGTGGCCTCGGCGCCGCCGTTGGTGAAGAACACCCGCTCGATGCCCTCCGGCGCGTGTGCGGTGATGAGCTCCGCCGCCTCGTTGCGCGTCTGGTTGGCAAACGTCGGCGCGACGGTGCAGAGACGCTGCGCCTGCTCGACGATCGCCTCGACGATCCGGGGGTGCTGGTGCCCGAGGTTGAGGTTCACCAGGCCGGAGCTGAAGTCGAGCCAGCGGTTGCCGTCGTGGTCCCAGAACTCCGAGCCCGCACCGCCCGCGAGCGGCAGCGGCGCGATGAGGTGCTGCGCCGACCAGGAGTGGAAGACGAGGGCGCGATCGGCCGCCGCGACCTCGGCGTTGGTGGCGGTGACGGGTTCCGAGGTGGCCATCGGCCCATCATCGCGTGCCGCGCCGGAGGACGGCGCGGGAGGGTCAGGCGAGCGGTTCGACCGCGTCGGGGCCAACGACCTCCGGGGTGGCCGCGGGCAGCGGCTCGGACGGGATCGTGGAGCCGGACGTCGGGGGATCGGCGATCACGAGGCGGTCCCGGCCCTGTGCCTTGGCCGCGAGCAGCGCGTGGTCGGCGGCCCGGAGCACGTCGGTGAGGTCGGTGGACCACGACGAGTCGGCCACGCCGATGCTCACCGTGAACGAGGGGATGAGCGCGGTGCCAACAGCCTCGGCCAGCTTGTCGCGGATGCGGTGCAGGATCGGAGCCGCCGTGAGCGCGTCCACACCCGGCAGTACGATCACGAACTCCTCGCCACCGTGCCGGGACACGACGTCGGCGTCGCGCACCGCCTCGCGCAGGACGCGGGCGAAGCTGCGGAGGGCCCGGTCGCCGGTGTCGTGCCCATAGCTGTCGTTGAGGCGCTTGAAGTGGTCGAGGTCGGCCATGGCCAGCGCGAAGGGCGTCGAGGCGTCGCGCAGGTGCCGCACCCGCTCCTCCATCGCGCGACGGTTCAACAGGCCGGTGAGCGGGTCCGTCTCCGCCTGCAGCTGCGACTTCGCCATGGCCCGCAGCACACCGAGGCGCGTGCCCACCTGGGCGGAGACGCCCTCGAGGCGGTCGATCGACTCCTGGGTCCATGCATGGTCGACCGGCGCGGTGGCGTGGATGACCGCCGTGGGCGTCCCGAGGATGGTGATCGGCACGCACACCGCCGACACGACGTCGCCTCCCCGGCCCGTCAGGCGCGGGCACGCCGAGAGGTCGTCGCTCCGCTCGAAGCGCAGCGTGCGACCCTGCCGCACGGCGGGACAGCCCCACGGCGTCTCCACGCCGCAGCACGGCGCCTCGCGGTCGGGGGCGGTGGCGGCTCGGCGCAGGTGGGCGCGGCTGGCGTCGGCGACGAGGAGCTCGGCCGGCCCCGGAGCGGCGTCGCGGAGCGCCTTGCTCGTGACCTCGAGCGCATCGCCTTCCGTCTCGCCCATGTCGAGCGCGTCCTGCACGTCACGCAGGAAGGCCTGCTGCTCGACGCGGGCGATCATCTCCGCCTCGCTCGCCGTGAGCAGCGCGCGCTGCGCCATCAGGTCGCGGCGGATCGGTCGCGCCGAGGTGAGGAACAGGGCCAGGCCCGACAGGGTGACGTGGATCGCCGTGGCGAGGAGGAGGTCAGAGAACGTCGTCTCGAGGTCGAGCACCCGCTCGGTGAGGATGCGAGCGGTGAGGTAGGCGGCGGTGAGGCCGGCCAGCGCCCGCAGGAGCTGCAGCACCAGCGCGCTGATCGACGTGTCCACGGCGTGGAACTGCTCCCACACCTGGTCGGTTCGCGGCTCCTGCCAGTCGCCCATGTCGTCCCCCAGTCGCGACCGCTCCGAGGCCTTCACCTTCGTGCGATCGGTCGCTTGCACCTTCGCAAGATCGGCCGATCCGGGTAAGACCTGAATGGACCAATTTGGCCTGGTCCTGCCGGGGGATGACAGTGATGGTCAGGTCGCCGGTTCGGGGATGGAGACGCCGACGCCGCCTCGGGTCTCCCCACCGAAGCGGGCCTTCTCGGCGTCGAGGTCGAGCGGGCGGGGCCGGGGGTCCGACCGGGCCTGGTCGACGATGTCGGGCGTGAGGGCCGTGGCCGGCAGCACCCAGCACACCTCGAACTCGAGGCCGTCCGGATCGTGCGCGTACAGCGACTTCGTGGTGACGTGGTCCGACGCACCGACGAGAGCGCCTCGGGCGGCGAGCTCCTCCCGCAGGCGGCCGAGCTCCTCGAGCGTGTCGACCTCCCACGCCAGGTGGTACAGCCCCACCGTGCTTCGACCGGCCCCGCTCGGGCCCGCACCGGCGCCGATCTGGAACACGCCGAGGTCGTGGTCGTTGGTGGAGCCCGGCGCCCGTAGGAAGGCGGCCTGACCGGGCAGGTGCGTGAGGGTCTCGAACCCGAGGGCACCCTCGTAGAACTCGCGGGTCACCTCCAGGTCGCGCACGTACAGGACGGCGTGGTTCAGACGGGTGACGGGCATCGGGCGGCTCCTCGTGGTCCCACGGTCCAACGTCCTTGCGGCCGCAAGCATTCCTCACCCCGGCGGGCTCGTCGACTCACACCTCCGGGAGCCGCTGCTGGCGACCGATCAGCGGCGCCAGCGGGTCGCCCCCCTCCTGGAGGCGGTCGCCGACCGTGCGAATGGTCCACCGGCCGGAGCGGAGATCGGGGTCGTCGAGCTCGTCCCAGGTGATGGGCACGGACACCGGAGCGCCCGGCGCCGGGCGCGCGCTGAAGGGCGCCACGAGCGTCTTGTTGATCGCGTTCTGCGTGTAGTCCAGGCGGGTGCGGCCGCCGCGCTTGGCCTTCTCCCACTCCCAGCTGACGAGGTCGGGCACCGTGTTCCCGATCGCCCGTGACACCCGCTCGACCCACGCCCGCGTCTGGTCGAAGGTGTAGCCCTTCGCCACCGGCACCCACACCTGGATCCCGCGCTTGCCGGTGACCTTCGGGCAGCCGTCCACCCCGAGGTGGTCGAGCGCGGTCCGGTAGAGCCGGGTCAGCACGAGGGCATCCTCGAAGGAGGCCCGCTCGCCCGGGTCGACGTCGATCATGGCCCAGGTGGGCTGGTGGGGCTCCGCCGCCGTCGACGTCCAACCGTGGAGCTCGATGGCGCCGAAGTTGGCGGCCCAGGCGAGCGCGGCGGGCGAATCCAGCACCGCGTAGACCTCGGTCTCCCCGGGGTCCGCCTCCTCGTTGCGCCACCGCGTGATCCAGTCGGGCGCGTGGTCGGGGGCGGCCTTGTGCCAGAAGCCCGACCGGTCGATGCCGTCGGGGTAGCGGTGGAGGTTCACCGGTCGGTCGGCGAGGTACGGGAGCATCGCGGGCGCCATGGCGGCGTAGTGGCGGATCAGGTCGCGCTTGGTGAGGGCCTTGCTGCCGCCCCGGCCGCGCTTGGCGGGGAACAGCACCTTGTCGAGGTTGGTGAGGCGCAACGTGTGCTCGCCGAGGGTCCATTCGCCTGCCTTCGGGAGCGCGTCGAGCGCCGCCAGCTCATCCTCGGTCGGCCCGACCCAAAGCGCGGAGCTGCTCCACGTCGCCGCCGGTGCCGCCTTCACCTCGTCGTTCGTGCGCCCGCTCTTCACGGACCTCGGGTGGTCCTCCGGATCCCAACCGGCGACGGCCTGGTCGTCGTGCTTGTGGAGCAGGAGCCACTGCTCCTTCCCGTCGGCGCCACGACCGCCGCGGCGGACGAGCACGAACCGGCCCTGCAGCTTCTCGCCGTCGAGATCGATGTGGAGGTCGCCGTCGCTGATGGCGGCCAGCGCGTCGTCGCCGCGTGCGAGCGACCAGGTCCCCCAGTCCCACACGATCACGTCGCCCCCGCCGTACTCACCCTCGGGGATCACACCCTCGAAGTCGAAGTAGCCCAGGGGGTGGTCCTCGACGTGGACAGCCATCCGCTTCACGTCGGGGTCGAGGGTGGGGCCCTTGGGAACCGCCCAGCTCACCAGCACGCCGTCCACCTCGAGGCGGAAGTCGTAGTGGAGCCGTCGGGCGCGGTGGCGCTGCACCACGAACCGGTTGCCCGACGTCGGCGGCGGCTCCCGCCCCGAGGGCTCCGAGGTGACCGAGAAGTCCCGCTTGGCGCGGTACGTGGACAGCCGGTCCGACGCCGCGCGACGACCGCGCCGAGCCGTGGCGGCGGCCTTGGCCATCCGGCTAGGCGCTCTTCCTCGCCGCGGGCTTGCGGCCCTTCGCCTTCGTCGTGCGCGCGGTGGCCTTCTTGCGCGGCGCCGACTTCTTGCGCGTGCCTCGCCGGCCCTTCGCCTCGGCCACGCTCTTCTCGAGCGCCTCCATGAGGTCGAACACCTGCGCGCCGGGCTCCGCGCTCGCCGCCTCCTCCACGACGTCCTCGCCCTTCTCCTTGCGCTCGATGCGAGCCCGGAGCTCCTCGGCGTAGGTGTCGTGGTACTGCTCGGGCTTCCAGTCCCCCGCCAGCGAGTCGACGATCTGCGTGGCGAGCTTCAGCGCCTTGGCGTCCGGCTTGGCCACCCGGCTGGGCACGCCATCGACCTCGGACCGCGGCACGACCTCGTCGGCGAACCGCATCGTCGACATCGCCAAGGCGCCGTTCAGCGGCCGGATCGCCGCCAGGTACTGCTTGTTCCGCATCACGACCGTGCCGATCGCCACCTTCGAGCGCGCCTCCATCGCCGCGAAGAGGAGCCCGTACGCCTTCTTGGCGGCATCGTCGGCCGGCCCGAGCCAGTAGGTGCGCTCGTAGTAGATCGGGTCGACCGCCTCGAGGTCGACGAAGTCGGTGACGTCGATGGCGCGCGTGGACTCGGGCTTCAGCTCGGACAGCTCGTCCTTGTCGAAGGTCACGTACCGGCCCTTCCGGATCTCGAAGCCCATCTCGATGTCGTCGGCATCGACCTCCCGGCCCGTCTTCTCCGACACCTTCTTGTTGCGGATCCGGGCGCCCGTCTTCTTCTCGAGCTGGTTGAAGTGGACGTCGTGGTCCCGCACCGCGGTGAACGCCTTCACCGGGACGTTGACGAGCCCGAAGCTGATCGAACCGGTCCAGAGGGGTCGTGCCATGGGATCCGAGTACCCGTCATGCCCCCGCCGCCAACCTCCTGGTCTCACAACCCCGGTGACAGGGTTCGTCTCGGGCCTGTTGGGGCAGGTGACCAGCATGATCAGGAACCTCTTCCGACAGGTGGGCACCGTCGCCGTGGCCTCGTTCATGTGGCAGCACCGGGGTTCGGTGGTCCGGACCTTCGACCTGGCGTGCCGGCTCCCGGACCTCGTCCGGGACGGGCGAGTGCGAGACGGCCTCACCGAGGCCAAGGCGATCGTCGCCCTCGACGGCCGCATGCCCACCCGCACCGACGTGCGGATCACCGGGTTCGAAGACGGCTCGATGACCGTGCGGGGCGACCTTCCCCTGGACCACTTCGAGGAGGCCCGCCACACGCTGCTGGGGGTGGGCGACGTCGTCGACGTGCGCACCAGCGCGGTCGAGCAACCGACCCTCGACGACATGCTCGCGGGAGCGCGGCCGTGACCACCGCCGACGGCCGTCGCGAGCGGCTCGTCGAGGAGCTCCGCGAGGAGCAGCGCGACGAGGCCAAGGGCGTCACCTACGCCCACACCCGCGGCCAGGCGCGCGGGGCGCTGCTCGGTGCGCTGGTGTTCGGGGCGATCGGGCTCGTGGTGGGGGCTGCCATCGGCCTCCTCGCCTTCGATGCCGACTCGCCGGCGCGGTTCGTCGTGCCGGCCGTCGTCGCCGTGTTCGCGGCGTGGGCCGGCCTCGTCTACTGGGGTGGTCGGGCCCCCGAGGTGACCGACGAGACCACCACGATCTACGGCGAACCCGAGGACGGCACCACGCCGCGTCCCAGCCAGCCCGGAGGCTGAGCCGCGCGCTCCCCCGGGGGCGCGAGATGAGAGCCACGTTCTCGCTGTGGTACAACACCCCTATCACCCGGGGGAGGAGCCACAGATGACGGCCGTGATGCAGGGCGTGCGCATCCTGGAGGTTGCCGAGCACACCTTCGTGCCGGCGGCGTCCGCGCTGCTGGCCGACCTGGGCGCCGAGGTGGTGAAGATCGAGCACGCCGAGCGCGGCGACGCCATGCGCGGCTTGGCATCCAGCGGCACGGTGTCCTTCGGCGGCGGGGTGCACGTGCTGCTCGAGCACTCGAACCGCGGCAAGCAGAGCCTCGGCCTCGACCTCACCACGCCCGAGGGCCTCGAGGTCCTCTACAAGCTCGCCGGCACGTGCGACGTCTTCCTCACCAACAAGCTGCCGTCGATCCGCACCAAGCTGAAGATCGACGTCGAGGACCTGCGCGCCCACAACCCAGCCCTGATCTACGTGCGTGGGCACGGCCAGGGCGACAAGGGACCCGAAGCCGACCGGGGTTCCTACGACATGCTCAGCTACTGGTGCCGCGCAGGCGTCGCGATGGGCGTGAAGCAGCACGACAACGTGCCTCCGCCGCCCGCCCCCGCCTTCGGCGACTCGATCGGGGCGATGACGATCGCCGGAGCGATCATGGGAGCGCTGTTCCACCGGGAGCGCACCGGCGAGGCCACCGAGGTCGACGTCTCCCTGTTGGGCACCGGTCTGTGGTCGATGGGAGCGGCGATGGCGCTCTCCCTCCAGCTCGAGACCCCGTGGCTGGCGCCTGCCCCGGACGGCCCGAAGGGCAACCCGCTGGTCGCCACCTACCTCACGAAGGACGACCGGTTCGTGTCGCTCTGCTGCCTCCAGGCCGGGAAGTACTGGCCGGAGGCGTGCAAGGTGATCGGCCGGCCGGAGCTGGCAGAAGACGAGCGCTTCGCCGACCCGCTCAGCCTCATGGCCAACGCCGCCGACGCGTGCGACCTGGTGGCCGCGGCGTTCCGCGGGCGCACCCTCGCCGAGTGGCGCGACGCGCTGGCTGACTTCTCCGGCCAGTGGGCGGTGGTGCAGGACACCCTCGAAGCGGCGAGCGACCCGCAGACCGTCGCCAACGGCTACATCGGCGACTGCGCCACCGCCGACGGCACGCCGTTCCAGCTCGTCACCTCACCGATGCAGTTCGGGGGCGAGTCTCACCCCCCGAAGCGAGCGCCGGAGTTCAACGAGCACGGCGACGAGATCCTCGGGTCGATCGGCCTCGACATGGATGCGATCATCGACCTCAAGGTCCGCGGCGTCGTCGCCTGACCATCGCAGACCAGAACACTCGACAGGAGCGACAACGACATGGGCCTCTTCGATGCGTACGGCTACCAGGGCAAGAGCACGCTCGTCGTGGGCGGGGCCACCGGCATGGGGGCGGCCATCGTCGACGTGCTGCTCGATGCCGGCGCCACGGTCACGATGATGGACCGCGTGGAGTCGACGAAGCCGGGCGTCACCTTCCAGCCGATCGACCTCTCCGACCGCGCGTCGATCGAGGCCGCCGCCAAGGCGGTCGAGGGCCCGGTGCACGCGCTGTTCTCGTGCGCCGGCGTCGACCAGGACAACCCCGTGGTCGACAAGGTCAACTTCCTCGGGCACCGGCTCTTCATCGAGCTCCTGCTCGAGGGCGACAAGCTCCCCCGCGGCTCCGCCATCGGCATGATCTCGTCGGCGGCCGGCTTCGGCTGGGAGCAGAACCTCGAGAAGGCGAAGCAGTACCTCGCCATCCGCGACTACGACGAGGCGGCCCAGTGGGCGGTCGACAACGGCGCCACCGGCTACCTGTGGACGAAGATCGCCATCAACGCCTACGTCGCCGGCGAGGCGATGAGCTTCCTGAAGAAGGGGATCCGCATCAACGCGATCCTGCCCGGGCCCACCGACACGCCCCTCGCCCAAGCCAACGCCGAGATGTGGCTGGGGTTCGGATCGGACTACCGCGAGGAGGTGGGGGTGCAGGCGGCCACGCCGCTCGAGCAGGCCTATCCCCTCGTGTTCCTCTGCAGCGACGCCGCGTCCGCCATCACCGGCGGCGTCATCGTGAGCGACGCCGGCTACTTCGCGTCGGGCATGGCGCAGTCGTTCCAACCGGCCGTCGACACGACCGGCTTCATGCGAAGCGTCTTCTAGCACCGCACGTTGCAGCGCCCGCTCCCCCTCCTGACGCCCGCCAACGCGTGGTTCTGGACGTCGGGGGCCGACGGCGTCCTGCGAGTGCAGGGCTGCCGCGACTGCGACGCGCTCGTCCACCCGCCCGTACCCATCTGCCCGGCGTGCCGGAGCCGATCGTGGGAGCCGCGGGAGGTGTCGGGCCTTGCCACCGTCGTGGGCGTCACGATCGACCAGCACCAGTGGCACCCCGCGTTCGAACCGCCGTACGTGATCGCCAACGTGGCGCTCGACGAGGACCCCAGCGTGCGGCTCACCACCAACCTCGTCGACGTGGCGCCCGAGGACGTGCGCATCGGCCAGCGGGTGGCCGTGCGCTTCGAGCAGTGCGAGGACGTGTGGCTGCCCCTCTTCGCGCCCACTGGTGCGCCCGACGACGAGCGCGACCTCGTGGGCGAACCGACGCTCCCGGCGCCGCGCCCGCCGCTGACCGACGACCGCTTCGAGCACCGCGCCGTGCTCTCGGGCATCGGCCGCTCGGCGATCGGCCGGCGCCTCCTGGTGGATCCCCTCAGCCTCACCGTGGACGCCTGCGTCGCTGCCGTCGAGGACGCCGGGCTCTCGCTCGACGACATCGACGGGCTGTCGACGTACCCGGGTGCCGCCGGGATGGGGATGAGCGAGGGGGGCGTGAGCGCCGTCGAGGAGGCGCTCCGCATCCACCCGACGTGGACCAACGGCGGGGGCGACCTCCCTGGCCCCGGGGGCTCGGTGATCGCGGCGATGCTCGCGGTGGCCAACGGCCTCTGCCGCCACGTGCTCTGCTTCCGAACCGTCTGGGAGTCCACCTTCGCCACGCTGGGCCTGGCCGCCGCGGGGGGCGGCCTCGGCGGCGCGCGCGTGAGCGGCGCCATGACCGAGGGGCGCGCACCCTTCGGCGCCCTGTCCGCCGCCACCTGGATCGGCATGAACGCCAACCAGTACCTCCACCGCTACGGCGCCACGCGCGAGCTGCTCGGCTACATCGCGCTCAACGGACGGGCGGGTGCCGCGCGCAACCCGGCCGCGATCTACCGCGACCCGATGACCATGGACGACTACCTGTCGGCCCGGCCCATCACCACGCCGTTCGGGCTCTACGACTGCGATGTGCCGTGCGACGCGTCGATCGCCGTGATCGTGTCGGACGCGTCGGTGGCACGCGACCTGCCCAACACCGCGGTGCGCGTCGAGGCGGTGGGGACCCAGATCCTCGAGCGGGTCTCCTGGGACCAGGGCACGATCACCCACGAGCCCCAGGTCCTCGGGCAGTCCGCCCACCTGTGGACCCGCACCAGCCTCCGTCCCGCCGACGTCGACCTCGCGCTGCTCTACGACGGGTTCACGTTCAACGCCATCTCCTGGCTCGAGGGCCTCGGGTTCTGCGGCTTCGGCGAGGCGCAGGGCTGGCTCGACGAGGGCCGGCGCATCGCCCTCGACGGCGAGCTGCCCGTGAACCCGCACGGCGGACAGCTCTCCGAGGGTCGCACCCACGGGTACGGGTTCCTCTACGAGGCCGTCACGCAGCTGCGCCACCAGGCCGGCGAGCGCCAGGTCGCCGGCGCCCGCACCGCCGTCGTCACCAGCGGCGGCGGCACGCCGTCCGGTGTGCTGCTGTTGCGCCGCGACGGGGCCTGACCTCGACTTCGCCCGGGTCCAGAATCAGCGTTACACTCAGAGAGAAGCACGTTCTCCACATCGTCGACGGGGAGGTCGAGCGTGCGCATCGGGGTGATGGTCGGCCCGGAGCGGGGCCGCTATGCGACCAAGGTCGAGCGCCTGCGGTCCGACGGCGCGTGGGCCGAGGGCGCGGGCTTCTCGTCGGTGTGGGTGCCGCAGATCCCCGACGAGTTCGACGCCCTCACCGCCGCCGCCGTCATCGGCGCCGCCACCGACCGGATCGAGATCGGCACGGCGGTCGTGCCCGTGCAGGTGCGCCACCCGATCGCGCTCGCACAGCAAGCGCTGTCGACGCAGGCGGTGTGCGGCGGGCGCCTCGCGCTGGGCCTCGGCGTGTCGCACCACTGGATCATCGAGGAGATGCTCGGACTGCCCTACGAGCGTCCCATCGGCACGCTCCGCGACCAGCTCGACGTCCTCGAGCGCGCCTTCGCCGGTCCCGGCCCCATCGATGTGGAGAACGGGCGCTATCGCGTGCACAACCCACTCGACGTCACCGACCTCGCGCCCACGCCGATCCTGCTCGCAGCCCTCGGCCCCCAGATGCTGCGGCTCGCAGGCGAGCGCACCGACGGGACCATCCTCTGGATGGCCGACGAGCGCGCCATCGGCGGGCACGTGGTGCCGAACCTCACCCGCGCCGCCGAGGCAGCGGGTCGCCCGGCACCGAGGGTCGTGGCGGGCATCCCCGTGTGCGTGTGCGGGGACGACGAGGTGGACGCCGCCACCGCCCGCACCAACCGGATCCTGGCCGAGGCCGAGGTGTCTCCGAACTACCAGCGGCTGCTGGACCTCGGTGACGCCCAGACCGTCGGCGACATCCTCGCGGCGGGCAGTGAGTCGACCGTGGAGAAGCGCCTCCGGAGCTTCGCCGACGCTGGCGTCACCGACGTGAGCATCCGCATCGTGCCGATCGGCGAGACGCGAGACGAGCTCATCGCCTCGCGTGATCGCACCCGTTCCTACCTGACGTCGCTCGACGGCGTCCTCTGACCTGCGTCCACCAAGGAGACCGCCAGATGACCGCACCCACGCTCGACATCCCGGTGTTCGACGCCGACAACCACATGTACGAGACGAAGGACGCGCTCACCAAGCACCTGCCCGACCGCTACAAGGGCGCGATCGACTACGTGGACGTGCGAGGCCGCACGAAGATCGTCGTCCGCGGGCAGATCAGCAACTACATCCCCAACCCCACCTTCGACGTGGTGGCCCGCCCCGGCGCGCAGGAGGACTACTTCCGCCGCGGCAACCCGGAGGGCAAGAGCCGGCGCGAGATCTTCGGTGAGCCCATGCGCGCCATCCCCGCGTTCCGTGAGCCGGGCCCGCGCGTCGAGCTCATGGACGAGCAGGGCATCGACCGCGCCCTGATGTTCCCCACGCTGGCCAGCCTCGTGGAGGAGCGCATGCGCGACGACCCGGAGCTCATCCACGTGGTGATCCACGCGCTGAACGAGTGGATGTACGAGACGTGGCAGTTCGACTACGACGGCCGCATCTTCGCCACCCCGGTGATCACGCTCCCGATCGTGGAGAAGGCCATCGAGGAGCTCGAGTGGGTGGTGGAGCGGGGTGCCCGCGCCATCCTGATCCGGCCCGCCCCCGTCCCTGGGTTCCGAGGTCCGCGGTCCTTCGGCCTCGAGGAGTTCGACCCGTTCTGGGAGAAGGTCGTGGAGCACGACGTCCTCGTCGCCATGCACAGCTCCGACAGCGGCTACGAGCGCTACACCAACGACTGGATGGGCTCGAACAGCGAGATGCTCCCCTTCCAGCCGCAGGCGTTCCGGATGCTGTCGCAGTGGCGTCCGATCGAGGACGCGGTGGGTGCGCTGATCTGCCACGGTGCGCTGTCACGCTTCCCCCAGCTCAAGGTGGCCGTGATCGAGAACGGCAGCAGCTGGGTGGAGCCGCTCATCAAGAGCTTCAAGGACCTCTACAAGAAGATGCCGCAGGACTTCCTCGAGGATCCGGTCGAGGTCATGAAGCGCAACGTCTACGTGAGCCCCTTCTGGGAGGAGGACCTCGTGGCCCTGTCCGAGCTGATCGGCGTCGACCACGTGCTGTTCGGCTCGGACTACCCGCACCCAGAGGGCCTGGCCGACCCGGCGAGCTACGTGCAGCAGCTCGCCGGCGCCCCAGAGGAGACCATCCGCAAGATCATGGGCGGCAACCTCGCCCGCCTGATGAGCGTCGAGGACGCGGTCGTCCGATGACCACCGGCGGCAGCGCGCCCCACACGGTGGCTTCGACCATCCCGGCGCTCACCGCCGCATCCGCCGCCCGCTTCAGCGATGGCGTCGCCGTCGTCGACGGGCCGCTCGAGCTCACCTACGCCCAGCTGCTCGAGGAGGCGCGCACGTTCGGCGCCGCCCTCGTCGCCGCCGGCGTCGAACCCGGCGATCGCGTCGCCATCTGGGCTCCCAACAGCGCGCGCTGGATCGTCGCGCTGCTCGGCCTGTTCGAGGCCGGCGGCGTGCTCGTCCCCGTGAACACGCGGTTCAAGGGCCAGGAGGCCGCGCCGATCCTCGAGCGCAGCCGCGCCAAGGTGCTCCTGACCGTCACCGACTTCCTCGGCACCGACCACCTCGCGCTGCTGGCCGAGGCTGGTGCCCCGCTCCCCGACCTGCACACCACCGTCGTGCTGGCCGGTCCCGTGCCCGCCGGCGCGTGCTCATGGGACGACCTGCGCGCCGGCGCGACCGATGAGGCACGCGCCGAGGTCGAGCGCCGCTCCGCCGCCGTCGGCCCGGACGACCCGTCCGACATCCTCTTCACGTCCGGGACCACCGGCGTGCCGAAGGGCGTGGTGCAGACCCACCGGCGAACGCTGCTCGTCGCCACCGACTGGGTGGCGATGACCGGCCTCACCGCCGGCGACCGCTACCTGATGGTGAACCCGTACTTCCACATGTTCGGGCTGAAGGCCGGGATCCTGGCCTCGGTGGCGGCGGGCGCCACGATGCTGCCTGAGCCGGTGTTCGACGTGGACCGGGCCCTGGCGCGGGTCGCCGCCGAGGGCGTCACCGTGCTGCCCGGTGCCCCGACGATCTACCAGGCCATCCTCGACCACCCGCGCCGCGCCGACCACGACCTCTCGAGCCTGCGGGTGGCCGTCACGGGGGCCGCCGACATCCCCGTGTCCCTCATCCGTCGCATCTTCGACGAGCTCCCGTTCTCCGTCGTGATCACCGGCTACGGGCTCACCGAGGGGGGCACCGCGGCCGCCACCTCGCCGGGGGACGACCCCGAGACGATCGCCACCACGGTCGGCCGCCCGAGGCCGGGCTTCGAGCTCCGGATCGTCGACGCCCACCGCCGGGACGTGCCGGCGGGCGAGCCGGGCGAGATCGTCCTGCGAGGCGGCAGCATCATGTCGCACTACCTCGACGACCCGGACGCCACCGCGGCAGCCGTCGATGCCGACGGGTGGCTCGGCACCGGCGACCTGGGCGTGGTGCGCGACGACGGCTGCCTGCGCATCGTCGGCCGCTCGAAGGACATGTACATCGTCGGCGGGTTCAACGCCTATCCCGCCGAGATCGAGAACGCGCTGCTGCGGCACCCCGACGTGCAGCAGGTCGCGGTGATCGGCGTCCCCGAGGAGCGGCTCGGCGAGGTGGGCATGGCGTTCGTGGTGCCGCGCCCCGGTTCGTCCCCCAACGAAGACGAGATCATCGAGTGGAGCCGCACGCAGATGGCCAACTACAAGGTGCCGCGCCGGGTCGAGCTCATCGACCAGCTCCCGCTGAACGCCACCGGCAAGGTCGTGAAGGACGACCTGCGCGCACGCGTGGAGGCCCGGTCGTGACCGACCTGCTCCACGCTGGCCTCGAGCGCGCCGCCGCGACGGCGGGAGACCGGGTCGCCGTGCGCGTCGACGAGCAGGCGTGGACCTTCGCCGACCTGCACGACGCCAGCACCGCGTTCGCCCACCACCTCGCCGGGCGCGGCGTCGGGCCGCGCCACCGCGTGGCGGTGATGACCACGAACCGGGTGGAGTTCCCCATCGCGGTCAACGCCATCTCGAAGCTGGGCGCCGCTGCCGTCCTGCTGAGCCCGGCGTGGAAGGCCGCCGAGGTCGACCACGCCTTCGCCCTCACCGATCCCGTCCATGCGGTTGCCGACGGCGCCGCAGCCGAGCTGCTCGCCGGTCGCCTGGGCGCCGGTGCGGTCACCGACCTCGACGCCGTCGCCAACGCGCCCGACCGACGCGCGCTTCCCGCCACCGACGTGGGTCCCGACGACGAGGCGATCCTCGTGTTCAGCTCGGGGACCACCGGCCTCCCCAAGGCCGTGCGGCACACCCACCGCTCGATCGGGCGCGGCACCGCCCACTGGGTCGAGTCGCTGGGCCTCACCGCCGCCGACCGCTTCCAGGTGGCCACGCCGCCCTCGCACATCCTGGGGCTGCTCAACCTGCTGGCCGCCACGGAGGCAGGCGCCAGCGTGCGCCTCCATCGACGGTTCGACCTCGACGAGGTGCTCCGGCGAATCGGGTCCGATCGGATCACCCTGGAGATGGCGGTCGCGCCGATCGCCTTGGCCATCGCCGGCCACCCGGAGCTGGAGGGCTTCGACCTGTCGTCGCTCCGCTACATCATGTGGGGCGCCACGCCCGTCACGGCGAGCGTGGCCGAGGCCGTGACCGCCCGGACGGGCGTGCGCTGGCTGCCGGCCTACGGTGCCAGCGAGCTCCCGGTGATCGCCTGCAACCCGGTCGACCGCCCCGACGAGTGGCGCCTCGACTCGGCGGGCCTTCCCGGCCCGGAGGTGGAGCTGCGGGTGGTGGACCTCGACTCTGCGGCGGTCCTCGAGCCGGGGGAGATCGGCGAGATCCAGGCGCGCAGCCCGTCGCTCATGAAGGGCTACCTGCCCGAGGTGGCGAACGAGGACGCGTTCGTCGACGGCTGGTACCGCACCGGCGACGTGGGCTGGCTCGAGCCCGAGGGCTGGGTGCACCTCACCGATCGCTCGAAGGAGATGATCAAGGTCAAGGGCTTCCAGGTCGCGCCGGCCGAGGTCGAAGCGGTGCTGCACGGCCACCCGTCGGTGGTCGACTGCGCGGTGTTCGGCATCGACGACGAGCAGGCGGGCGAGGTTCCGGTCGCGGCCGTGCAGCTCGATCCGGCCGACCCGGTCGACCCAGCCGAGCTGCAGCAGCTGGTCCGCGACTCCCTCGCCACGTACAAGCAGCTCCGGCACATCGTGATCGTCGACGTGGTCCCTCGGCTGCCCTCCGGCAAGGTGCTCCGCCGTACCCTCCGCGACGAGTGGGCACCGAAGCTCGCGGCGTCGGACGCGTAGCGCTGTGGACGTCCGCCTCTCCCCTGAGCAGCGCGCGCTGCGCGACTCGGCCGTGCAGCTGGTGGGGAACCTCGGCCCCAGGACGGTGGGCGCCCTCGATGACGAGGAGCGCAGCGGCAAGCTCGATGCCGCGGTCGACGCCGCCGGATGGCGCGAGCTGCGCGCCCCGTCTGAGGACGCGCAGCCCTGGGCGTCCGCCGTCGAGGTCGCGATCGTGGCCGAGGCGCTCGCCTACGGCGCCGCCGACTGCCCGTTCGTCGGGCCCACGCTCGCCGCCGACCTGCGGCGACGGGCCGGCGCGCCGGCCGCCGCGGCCCCCGAGACCGTCGGGCTGTCGGCCGACCTGGCCAGCATCGGCGACGGATCGCCCACCACGCTCGCCATCGACGCCGCCCGGTCCACCTCGGCGCTGGTGGTGACGGCCGGCAGGTTGGCCGCCGTCGACCTGGCGCCCGCCGAGGTGCGCACCGACCTCACCCGCCCGGTCGCGACGACCGCGACCGGCGCCACCGCCACGCCGGTCGCCGACGCTGTCATCGACGCTGGCGCGCTGACGGCATGGACCGCCTTGGGCCTCGCCGCCACGTGCGCCGACCTGGTGGGCACGATGCGAGGCGCGCTCGAGCTCGCTGCGGGCTACGCCTCCGACCGCAACCAGTACGGCCGCCCGGTCGGATCGTTCCAGGCCGTACAGCACCTGCTCGCCGACGCCCTGGTCGCCACCGAGGGTGCCGCCAGCGCCACCTTGCACGCGGCGTGGGCCGTCGATGCCCTGGCACCGGAGGATGCCGTCGCCGCTGGTGCGATCGCCAAGGCCTGGTGCTCCCGCGCCGCTCGCCTCGTGTGCGAGACGGCGATCCAGGTGCACGGCGGCATCGGCAACACGTGGGAGTGCTTCGCCCACGTCCACCTCCGGCGCGCCCTGCTCTCGATCGACGTGCTGGGCGGCGTCGGGCCCAACCTCGATCGGGTGCTCGCGCACCACGGGATCGGAGCCTCCGATGGACTTCGGTGACAGCCCGGAGGAGGCTGCCTTCCGCCGTCGTCTGCGCACCTGGCTGGCCGACAACAACCCGAACCTCGGGGCGTCCTCCACGTCCGACGACTACTGGCACGGTCAGGCCGGGTGGCACCATGCGCTCTACGACGCCGGGTTCTTCGGGCTCTCCTGGCCGAAGGAGATCGGCGGGCAGGAGCTGCCGAGCACGTTCGACGTGATCCTCGACGACGAGCTCGCCGCCGCCGGCGCGCCGCCCCGCCCGAGCCTCGGCTACCTCGTGCAGGGGATCCTCGAGCACGGCAGCGAGGCCGTCCGCCACCGCTTCCTCCCCGGCATCGTCAACGGCAGGGACCGATGGTGCCAGGGCTTCAGCGAGCCCGACGCCGGCTCGGACCTGGCGTCGCTCCGCACCAGCGCCGACCGCGACGGCGACGAGTACATGATCACCGGTCACAAGGTGTGGACGTCCTACTCCGACGTCGCCGACTGGTGCCTGGTGCTCGCCCGCACCGATCATGACGTCCCGAAGCACAAGGGCATCTCGGCGTTCGCCGTGCCGATGCGCCAGCCCGGGATCGAGCAGCGCCCGCTGCGCATGATCAACGGCGTCACCACCGAGTTCGGCGAGGTGCTCTTCGACGGAGCGCGGGCTCGCGCGGCCGACATGATCGGCGCGCCGGGCGAGGGGTGGCGCCTCGCGATGACCGTGGTGAGCCACGAGCGCGAGCCCGGAGAGCTGGGGTACGTGGCCCGCTACCGCAAGACCGTGAAGCAGCTGGCCGAGCTCGTCCGCGCCGATCCGGCCGTCCACGGCCTCGAGGCCCGCCGCGACCTGGCCTGGGCGATCGTCGAGTCCGAGGTGCTGCGCGCCCACGTGTGCCGCCGGCTGTCGGATCGCCTCGACGGCGTCTCGCACGGCCCCGAAGGGTCCGTGGACAAGCTGCTGATGACGTCAGCGGAGCAGTCCGTGGGCCACGCCGCGCTCTCGGTCGGCGGCGCCGGACATGGCGCCGAGGACGACACGTGGTCGAAGGTGTACCTGTACAGCCGAGCCCAGAGCGTGATGGGCGGCACCGCGCAGATCCAGCGCAACCTGATCGCCAACCGGATCCTGGAGCTCCCGAACGAATGACCTCGAACGACCCTCCCTACGACCTCCCCGACTGCATCCAGGTCGAGGCCGACGGCCCGATCCGCATCGTCCGCCTCAACCGCCCCGACGACCTCAACGCCACCAACCACGAGCTCCACGGCGCCATGGCGCGGCTGTTCCCGCAGCTCGACGCTGACCTCGACGCCCGGGTCGCCGTCATCACCGGCAACGGGCGGGCGTTCTCCGCCGGCGGCGACTTCGACTACATCAGCGAGCTGATCGACGACGACGCCCTGCGCGAGGAGAGCCTCCGGGACGGGCGCGACATCGTCACCGGGATGGTGGGGTGCCGGATCCCGGTGATCGCGGCGGTGAACGGACCGGCGGTCGGGCTCGGCTGCAGCGTCGTCGCGCTCTCCGACATCGTGTTCATGGCCGAGAGCGCGCACCTCGCCGACCCGCACGTGCTCGTCGGCCTCGTGGCGGCCGACGGGGGGCCGGTCACGTGGCCGCTGCTCACGAGCCTCCAGCTGGCCAAGGAGTACGCCCTCACCGGCGACCGCATCCCCGCCGCCCGGGCGGCGGAGATCGGTCTCGTGAACCACGTGTGCCCCGACGGCGAGGTGCTCGAGCGGGCGCTGGCGTGCGCCGCCAAGATCGCCGCCCTCCCCCGGCGGGCCACCGAGGACACGAAGCGCATCCTGAACATGCACCTCGAGCGGGCGGTCCTCGCGACCCTCGACTTCGCGCTCACCGCGGAGGACCGATCGTTCCGCTCCGCCGAGCTGCGCGCCAACATCGACCGGCTCCGCAAGCCCAAGGAGTAGCCGTGCCGCCCTCCGACGACGTGTGGGAGGTGCTGTCCACCGCGCGCACCATCCGCCGCTTCACCGACGACCCAGTCGACGACGCCACCCTCACCCGCTGCCTCGAAGCGGCGTCGTGGGCCCCCAACGGCGCCAACGCGCAAGCGTGGCGGTTCGTGGTGCTGCGGTCGCCTGAGGCGCGAGCGGCAGTCGCGGAGGCGGCGCGGGAAGCCCTGCGCGTCATCGAGCCCGTGTACGGGATGACCCGACCCGACTCCGAGGACGACAGCCGCCACGCGCGCAACAACCGCGCCACCTACGAGCTCCACGACACCGCCGAGCAGCGCACGTCGGTGCTCTTCTGCACCTACAACTACGCGACGGCCTCGGAGATCCTGCTCGGCGGCTCGATCTACCCCGCGATGGAGAACCTCCTCCTGGCGGCGCGGGCGCTCGGGCTGGGGGCGTGCATGACGAGCTGGGCGTCGTACGGCGGCGAGAAGATCCTGCGCGAGGCGATCGGCATCCCCGACGAGTGGCTCCTCGCTGGGCACATCGTGCTCGGGTGGCCGCGCGGCAACCACGGCCCGGTCCGTCGCCGGCCGCTCGGCGACGTGGTCGACCTCGACCGGTGGGACCACCCGGCGGTGGAGCTCGCCGGCGAGCGCACCCCGGGCACCGACTTCGACGTGCTCCGGTTCCGCGGCAAGCTCCCCGACTGAGGCCGCTGTCAGAGGTCGACGGTGAGGCGCACGGCGACGAGGTCGCCGAGCTCCACCTGCTCGGCCCGGCGCACCGACGTCTTGAGGGGCAGGAGGTACCGCTCGTCCTTCGGCCACAGCGACGTCTTCCACCGCGTGGACCCGACCTCGGCAGCGACCGGGATCATGCCCCAGCCGTAGCTCACCGATTCGGACGCCAGCTCGAGGGCGGCCGACTCCTCGTCCGGCACCGTCACGAAGTGCCACGGCGCGGGCCCCTTCCAGAACCACACCTCACCGCTGAACTCCAGCTCCACGAGAAGAGCGTAAGGACTGGCGTGGCGTTCGGCTGCCAGCGTCGGGTCGATCGACGAATGCACCCCGGGATCCCGAGGGTGACCGGCGATGATGGCCCGCGTGCACGAGGTCGAGGTCATCGTCGCCCACGGCGAGCGCGCGACCCTGCGCGCGGGCCAGGTGTTCCTGAAGGTCGACCCCGACCAGGCACGTACCGACGTCGAGGTCGAGGCGATGGCGTTGGTGCCCGTCCCGACCGCGGAGATCCTGTGGCGCAAGCCGCCCGTGCTCGCCCTCGCCGCCCTCCGGGGAACGGCCCTCGGTCACCTCGGAGAGCCGTCAGCAGCACCGCCCGCGGCCTGGACCGCGGCCGGCGCCGCCGTCCGGTCCTTGCACGACGCGCCGCTCCCGAGCTGGCCCGGTCGGAGCGTCGACGAGCACGCGACGCACCTCGCCCGCGAGTGCGACTGGCTCGTCGCCAACGACGTCCTTGCCGCCGACGTCGTGACTCGCAACCGCGAGCTCGCCGAGACCGCGCTCCGGGCGTGGACACCAGTGTTCGTCCATGGCGACCTGCAGGTGGACCACGTCTTCGTGAACGGTGACGAGGTGACCGGGATCCTCGACTGGTCCGAGGCGTCCCCGGGCGACGCCCACTTCGACCTCGCCACCCTCACCCTCGGTCATCCCGAGCACCTCGGCGATGTCCTCGCCGGCTACAGCGCCGACGTCGACCCCGACCTCATCCGCGCCTGGTGGTCGTTGCGCTGCCTGTCCAACGTCCGCTGGCTCGTCGAGCACGGGTACGGCCCGCCCGACGGGTACCCAGAGGTCGCTGTCCTGCGTTCGAACACCTGAGACCGCGCGAGCCCTCGCCTGAGCAAGTGGAGCGTGAGGTTCGGCGGTGCGTCTAGGTTCGTCGGATGCGGGTGATCGGGTTCGATCACGTGGTGATGATCTGCAGGGACGTCGAAGCCTCCCTCGACTACTACGCGGGGGTGCTCGGCCTCGAGGCGATCGACGTCGACGAGTGGAGGGACGGTGGCGCGTCGTTCCCATCGGTGCGCGTCAGCGAGTCGACGATCATCGACCTGCTCCCGGGTGAGCCCGACGGACGCAACGTCGACCACATCTGCATCGTCATCGAAGC
>JBJMHD010000031.1:0-7318 GCA_045807565.1 Acidimicrobiales bacterium
ATCCTCTACATCAACGCCGCCGCGATGGATCGGTCCGCCCATCACCCGGACGACGACGCCCGCGCCGCCGCCGACGAGCTGGCGGACCTCCTCACGCCCGTGTCGAAGGGTTGGGGCACCGACCTCGGGGTGGAGCTCACGAGCCTGGCGCTGCAGGTGTTCGGTGGCATGGGGTACATCGAGGAGACCGGCATCGCCCAGCTGTACCGCGACGCTCGGATCGCCCCGATCTACGAGGGCACCAACGGGATCCAGGCGATGGACCTCGTCGGCCGCAAGCTCCCCCTGCGAGCCGGCGGGGCGGTCGGCGACCACCTCGCCCAGATCCAGGTCACGGTCGACGCCTTGGCCTCGGGCGGCGAGGAGCTCGCCCCGATCCGCGGCGCGCTCGCCGACGGGCTGGATGCCCTCCGGTCCGCCACCGACTGGCTGCTGGCCAACGGGCTCACCGAACCGCTCGACGCGCTGGCCGGCGCGACCCCGTACCTCCGGCTCTTCAGCCTGGTCACCGGCGGCTGGGTGATGGCCCGGCAAGCGCAGGCCGCAACCGCGCTGTTGAGCGAAGCACCTCCCGGCGACAAGGACCTCCTCGAGGGGAAGGTCCTCACCGCCCGCTTCTTCTGCGAGCAGCTGCTGCCCGCCGCCCGCGGGCTCCTCCCCGCCGTCACCGCCACGAACCGCGACCTCGCCGCCGCCCCGCTCTGAGGCACCTGATGGCCGAGGAGATGGGCGAGCGGACGCTCTGGCTCGACGAGGTCTCCGTCTCCGGCGGCCACCTCGTGGTCCGCTACGGCGTCGACCGCCACGCCTTCTCGACCTCCCTGTGGTGGGAGGGCGTCGACCTCGACGAGGTCGCCGCCTCGATCGGCGCGGCGCACCTGCGCCGGCTGGTGTTCCACATCGCCGCCTTCGAGGCGATGAAGGCGGCGAGCCTCCGACCGGCCGTCTTCGACCTGGGCCCGTACGCCGACCTCGGCACCGCCGCCTTCCGGGAGCTCTGGTCCACGGTGCTCCGCCACGTGTGGAGCCAGTGGCGCTATGAGCACGACCTCGTCGACGACGCGATCACGATCGCCGGACCGCCGGCCGAGCCCGGGCCGGACCCTCTGGAGGCGGCCACCGATCGGCGCGTCCTCCTCTTCTGCGGCGGCGGCAAGGACAGCCTCGTGGCCGCCCGCGTCCTGGAGGAGGCCGGCGTCGCCTACGGGAGCTACGCGTACTCCCACTCCACCTACGGACGGCCGGCCCCGCAGCATGCCCTGATCGACGGGCTGCTCGACCACCTCCTCCCCATCGAACGCCACCGCCACTGGGTGTTCGACGACCTCCTCGACCTGCCCGTGGCGCGCGCCGCGCCCGAGCTCGGTGCTCGCCACATCACCGCCGCCGAGACGCCGTCCTCGATCTTCGGCGTCCTCCCCCTCGCGGTGGCGCTGGGCTACACCGACCTGGTGGTCGCCCACGAGCGCAGCGCCGACGTGGGGAACCTCGTGTGGTCGCGCACGGGCGAGGAGGTCAACCACCAGTGGGGCAAGTCACTGGATGCGGAGCGGCGACTGCGCGACTACATCGGTGCTCACCTCGTCGCCGGTCTGTCGTACTCCAGCGTGCTCAAGCCCTCGCACGACGTGCTCATCTTCCGAGCGCTGGCCGAGTCGCTCGATGCCGTCCCCTCCACGCACTCCTGCAACGTCGAGAAGCCCTGGTGCCTGCGGTGCGCCAAGTGCGCCTACGTGTGGCTGGGGTACCAGGCGTTCCTCCCCGACGCGACGGTCCTCGCCACCTTCGGCGATCGCAACCTCCTCGACGAGCCGGCGAACCTCATGTGGTTCGAGCAGATGCTGGGCCTGGCGGACCACACGCCGTTCGAGTGCATCGGCCAGGTGGACGAGGCGCGCCTCTCGTTCGAGCTGCTGCGCCGACGCGGCTGCACCGGCACGGCGATGCGGATGTTCGAGGAGCGGGTGCCGCCGGTGGACGCCGAGCACCTCTACCGGTCGCTCATCGCCGTGGCTCCCGGCCACCACGCCATGCCGCCCGGGTTGGCGGGCGCGGTCGTGCCGGTGCTCGAGCGCCTCGCCGCGTCGCCGCTGCGCTAGAGGCGAGAACGACCGAGGAGGTCGATGTAGCTCTTGTGGTGCACCACGCGGTCCAGCCGGTGGTACGCGTGGCGCTCCGGCAGCTCGCGGGGTGGCACCTGCGGCGGTGCGGCCAGCAGGTCTTGGACGTCGTACGCGATCGAGTAGACGCGCACGCGATCGATCTGGTTGGGGAAGTCGAAGAGGGTGGGGTACGCCTCGCCCAGCCACCACGGCACGTCGGCGTAGTCCTCCGCCCGCGTCACCGACACGTAGGCGTCCCCGACGTGCAGGTCGGGGAAGGCAGCACAGCGCAGCAGGATGTCGAGGTCGAGGTCGCGGGGACCGGGCCGAGCCCACTCGAGGTCCAGGAGCGCGGTGATCTGCCCGTCGTGCCACAGGACGTTCTCGAAGGTGACGTCGCCGTGCACGAACGTGTCCGACTGGAACGGCTGGAGCGTGGGAGCGAGGCGCGTCACCATCTCCGTGGCGTCCACGAAGAGCATCGGGTCGACGTGGTCGAGGTCGGCGGCCAGGCCGAGCGCCTCGAGGACCGGCGCGGTGGGGTCGGCGGATCCGACCTCCAGCAGCTGCGGAGCCCGCTCCATCGGTGGCAGGTCGGCGGGCACGCGGGTGCGGTGGAGCACGGCCAGCCGGTCGGCCAGGCCATGGACGGCCCGCTCGCGCTGCACGCGGGTGAGCGTGGGCCACACGTGCGCCAGCGGCCGTCCCGGCTGGCGGACCTGGATCAGCCAGTCCTCGGCCTGCGACGCACCGTGGGCGACGACCTTGGGGTGGCCGACCTCGGAAGGCAGGACCGCCCCGATCAGGGCCTCCCGGTAGAGGCGGTTGTCCCGGTGCCGGTTCACCCGCACCGAGTGGGTGGGGGTGAGCCAGACCTCGTTGGTGACGCTGCTGGCGCGCGTCAGCTCGACCGACGGATCGAGCCCGGCCTCCTGCAGGGCGGTGCGCGCTCGTACCTCGGCGAGCGCACGCCCGGACTCACTCTTCCCAGTGGTCATGAGTTGGATGCAAGGTACTTCGTCCTGTTGGGCCCTCGAGCACATGGGCCGAACGGCTCTATCGGCCGGCGTGGAGCACGTCGCTGCCCAGCTGCGGCCACGCCTGCCTCGCCCACTCGCCGAAGGGGTGGTCGCACGCCGCGGCGCAGGCGATCCCGGCCTTCGGGTCGACCCAGAGGAACGCGCCGGACTGCCCGAAGTGGCCGAACGTCTGCGGTGCCGCCTCCGGTGGGGTCCAATGGGGGGCCTTGGCACCCTTCACCTCGAAGCCGAGCCCCCAGGGGTTCGGCCGCTGAGGCCCGAAGCCGGGCAGCACGCCGTCCAGCTCCGGGAGCTGCGGCGTCGTGGCCTCGGCCAGGACCTCCGGGTCCAGCACCCGGCCCGGCCGGAGGAGCTCGTCGGCCAGCCGCAGGAGGTCCTCCACGGTGGCCCGCGCCCCGTGGGCGGGCGACCCGTCCACCAGCGTGCCCTCCATCCCGAGGGGTACGAGCACCGCCTCGCCCACGTACGTCTCGAAGGGCAGACCGGAGCGGGCGGCCACCAGCTGGCCGAGCAGCTCGTACGCAGCGTTGCCGTAGACCCGGCGCCGCCCGGGCGGCGCGATCGGCTGGTCGCCCTCGAAGGGGAGGCCCGACGCGTGGCACAGGAGGAGTCGGACCGTCGAGCCGGGGGGTCCCGAGGGTTCGTCGAGCGCGACGACCTCCTCTTGGACGGCGACGAGCACCGACACGGCGGTGAGGAGCTTCGTCACCGACGCCAGCGCGAACGCCCGGACGCTGTCCCCGGCGACGCCCCGACGCCCGTCGGCCGTGACCCAGCCCGCCGCCCGGTGGGTGCCCGGCCAGGTCGCCAGGCTGTCGAGCCCGGGGCTCAATCGAACTCGGTGACGAGGTGCTCGTAGATCCCGTAGCCGGCGACGCCGTCGGCATCGAGGCGCACGGGTGTCTCGTGCACGACGGCAGGTTGGTCGGGCGCCGGTCGCACCGGCACGGACGACCCGGCTCGCTCGCCGACGAGGTGCAGGTGCGCGCCTCCCGCGGTGGCGGCGGTCAGGGCGTAGGACGATGCCCCGCCGTCGTCGGCCCGGGTGAGCACCCGGTCGGCCGAGGTGATGTAGTCGTCGCCGTCGGGGCCGTGCACGAAGCCGTTGACGGTGGTCGCGCCGTCGTGGGTGTGCACCTCGAACAGGTTGAAGCAGCGGCCGTCCACGAGGAAGCCGGTGACCCAGTGCCACTGGTGGAGCCCGGCCCAGTGCCGGAAGCCCCAGCTGTGGTCGCGCTGACCGAAGCCGTCGAAGGCGATCGAGCGGCCGCCCACCACGAGGTCGCCGGTGACGCGGCAGCTCTGCTCGTAGTGCCCCCACGCCACGGCCTTCGGCAGGGGGCCGTCCGGATGGTCGTCGTAGGACGTCGCGGGGCTCACGCCGTGCCACTCCAGGTGCGCCTTGGCGTCGCCGTCGTCGAGCTGCACCGCCCATGCCTGCCCCGACTCGAGCATCCGGTACGTGAGGCCGTCGGTGCACATCGCGTCCCAATCCGACGGCGGGAGGTGGTCGAGCTCTCGCCCGTACCCGTAGGCGAGCTCGCCCCCGACCCACACCACCATCCCGCCGGTGGCTCGGGCCTCGTTGGCGAGCACGGCGATGCGCGTCATCAGGAACGCGTCGGTGCTCGGGTCCCAGGCGTTGAAGTACAGCGAGTCGCTCCAGTGGGGCGACGGGTCCTCCACCGGGTGGAGGCGCTCGTGGGCGTCGGTGATGCCGTTGGTGCCGCTCACTCCCACACCATCCGGTGCGCGGCGTCCCCGGCCAGCAGCTCGATCGGGTCGCGCTTGTCGATGTGGCCGATGAGACCGGAGTACACGCTGTAGCCGCACAGCTGCTGCAGCCGGGTGTCGAACGCGGCGGCGACCGGGCGCGGGATGCCGAGCTGCTGGTTCTCCTGCTGGCGGATGTACCCGGCGCAGTAGTTCATCGCGATCCCCACGCGCCGCTCCGCCGTGGTGTTGGCACCGCCCCCGTGCCACAGGCTGCCGTGCCACACCAGCACCGACCCGCGAGCCATCTCGGCGGGGATCGAGTCGTAGGGGGCCCCGTAGTCAGGCGAGCGGTCGGCGCGGTGCGAGCCCGGGACCACCCGGGTGGCGCCGTTGGCCTCGGTGAAGTCGGTGAGCGCCCACATCGTGTTGCACACGGTGGGCGGGTGGGGCTTCGGGATCGGCATCAGCTGGTCGTCGGCGTGGATCGGCTGGGGCGTCTCCCCGGCGCAGATGGCGATCGACGACAGCGACGAGATCAGGCATCCGGCGTCGAGCACCCCCTCCACCACGGGCAGCACGTTCGGGTGCACGGGGACCCGCTCGAAGGCGGGGCCGTGCACCAGGAGGTTGTAGATGCGCACGGTGGCCGTGCCCTCGAAGTCGTTTCCGGCGGGCACGATCCCCAGCTCGACCTCGAGCCGGCCGAGCTCGTCGAGCAGCTCGTCCACGAGGTCGGCCTCGATGGCGTCCTCCACGATCGTGTAGCCCTGCGCGTCGATCGTGGCGACGTGGCTGGCGACGTCGGTCGCGGTGAGGGCCCCCGGCACGTGAGGCAAGGTACAGCCTGATGATGTTTCGACGCCGAACCAGAGGTTCGACGCCGAGCGGCTCGGAGCCCGCCCGTGGCCGGCGCTGACGGCTCAGGTGGGCGAACGCCCACGGCGTGGGAGGAGGCCGTGGACCGGGTGCTCCGCGGGCTCCGGCCCGGCGACGTCGTCACCTATGGAGAGGTGGCCCTGGAGGCGGGACGACCCGGCGCGGCCCGCTCGGTGGGGACGATCCTCGCCGGATCCGGCGGCGAGTACGCGTGGTGGCGGGTCGTCACCGCGGGGGGTCGCCTGGTCCCGGGGCACGAGGCCGAGCAGGCTCGCCGCCTCGAGGCTGAGGGCGTGGAGGTCGACCTCGAGCGCGGGCGGGTGAAGGCGCCTCGCCGCCGATAGGTTCTCGGCATGTCGATCTATGACCACCAGATCAACCGCCTCGACGGCTCGCCCCTCGACCTGCACGACTACGAGGACAAGGCGCTGCTCATCGTGAACGTCGCCTCGAAGTGCGGGCTCACGCCGCAGTACGAGGGCCTCGAGAAGATGCACGAGCAGTACGCCGACAAGGGGTTCTCCGTGCTGGGCGTGCCGTGCAACCAGTTCGGTGCGCAGGAGCCGGGGAGCTCGGAGGAGATCGCGACGTTCTGCTCCACCACCTACGGCGTCACCTTCCCGCTCGCCGAGAAGGTCGAGGTGAACGGCGACGGCCGCCACCCGCTCTACCGCGAGCTCACCGCCGTGAAGGACGCCGAGGGTCGCGACGGCGACATCCAGTGGAACTTCGAGAAGTTCCTCGTGGCCCCCGGCGGGAAGGTCACGCGCTTCGGCCCGATGGTCACGCCCGAGGACGACGCGCTCGTCAGCGCGGTCGAAGGGTCGCTCCCCGGCTGACCGGAGCGCGTCCGGGATGCGGGTCTGCTGAGACCCCACCGGTATCGTTGTCCGAGAGAACATGGACAACACCGACATCACCGACATCACCGAGCCGCAGGCCGAGGCGGACGAGCTCACCTTCGAAGACCTCGGCGTCTCCCCCCGCTTGGTGAAGGTCCTGGCCGACCAGGGCATCACCGAACCCTTCGCCATCCAACGCCTGTCGATCGCCGACGCCCTCGCTGGTCGCGACGTGTGCGGGAAGGCCAAGACCGGCTCGGGCAAGACCCTCGCCTTCGGCCTCCCCATGCTCGAGCGCCTCGAGCCCGCCGAACCTCGCCGCCCGCGTGGGCTCGTGCTGGTTCCCACCCGCGAGCTCGCCCTCCAGGTGCACGACGTCCTCGCGCCGCTGGCCAAGGCGATCGGCAGCCGCATCGTGGCGGTGTACGGCGGCGCCGACATGAACCGGCAGATCAAGCGCCTCACCGAGGGCGTCGAGGCGATCATCGCCACGCCGGGCCGGCTCATCGACCTCGTGGACCGCAAGGAGGTCGAGCTCGGCGGCTTGGAGCTCGTGGTGGTCGACGAAGCCGACCGCATGGCCGACATGGGCTTCCTGCCCCAGGTCGAGTGGCTGCTGCGCCACGTCGACAACCGGCACCAGACGCTCCTCTTCTCCGCCACGCTCGACGGCGTCGTCGACGGTCTGATCAAGCGGTACCAGCACGACCCCGTGTACCACGAGGTGGCGTCGCCCACCGTC
>JBJMHD010000032.1:0-3764 GCA_045807565.1 Acidimicrobiales bacterium
GGTCAGCCAGTACTACGACAACCTCGTCGGGAAGCTCATCGTCTGGGGCGACACCCGAGACACCGCCATCGATCGCAAGATCCGCGCCCTCGAGGAGATGCAGATCGAGGGGATCGCCACCACGATCCCGGCCGACCTCGCCATCCTCCGCCACCCCGACTTCCGGGCGGCCGAGCACTCCACCAAGTGGGTGGAGGACACGCTCGACCTCACCGGCGTGACGGCGACGCCGGGCGCACCGGCGCAGGACGAGGACGTCCCCAAGGTGCATCGCGACGTCGACGTGGAGGTCAACGGCAAGCGCTTCAGCGTGAGGATGTGGGTCCCCGACGTGCCGGTGGCGGTGGTGGCGGGCGCCGCGGGGGGCGCGAGCCCGCGCCCCCGGCGAGCGGCCGCGGCGGCCGGCGCCGGTGCCCCCGGCAGCGGCAAGGTCACGGTGCCCATGCAGGGCACGATCGTGAAGGTGCTCGTGGAGGTGGGTCAGGCCGTCGAGGCCGGACAGGCCGTCTGCGTGCTCGAGGCGATGAAGATGGAGAACAACATCACCGCCGACAAGTCCGGCACGATCGCCGAGATCAAGGTGTCGCCGGGTCAGTCGGTGGGCTCAGGCGACGTCATCGTCGTCATCGACTGAGCCCACCGCCGACCGGCGCTACCGCAGGTCGAAGCGGTCGAGCTCCATGACCTTCACCCACGCCGCCACGAAGTCGCGCACGAACTTCTCCTGGGCGTCCTCGGAGGCGTAGACCTCTGCGATGGCCCGCAGCTGCGAGTGGCTGCCGAAGACGAGGTCGACGGCGGTGGCCGTGCGGCCGTCGGTCGACTCGTAGACGTCCTCCTCGGACGAGGTGCTCCACTCGAGCGAAGCGAGCAGCTGCACGAAGAAGTCGTTCGAGAGCGTGCCGACCCGGTCGGTGAAGACGCCGTGCGACGAACCTCCCGCGTTGGCGCCGAGGACCCGCAGCCCGCCGACGAGCACCGTCATCTCCGGCGCGGTGAGCGACAGCAGGTTGGCGCGATCCACGAGCCGCTGCTCCGGCGGGAGCTTGTCGCCCGGCTCGAGGAAGTTGCGGAAGCCGTCGGACCTCGGCTCCAGCACCGAGAAGGTCTCCACGTCCGTCATCTCCTGCGTGGCGTCGGTGCGACCGGGCGAGAACGGCACGGTGACGTCGAAGCCTCCGTCGCGGGCGGCCTTCTCCACGGCGGCGGTGCCCGCCAGCACGATGAGGTCGGCCAGGCTGACCTGCTTCCCCCCGGCGCCGTTGAAGTCGCGCTGGATGCCCTCGAGGGTGGAGAGCACCGCGGCCAGCTCGGCGGGCTCGTTCACGGCCCAGTCCTTCTGCGGCGCCAGCCGGATGCGAGCGCCGTTGGCACCGCCCCGCTTGTCCGTGTCGCGGTAGGTGGCGGCCGACGCCCAGGCCGTGCGCACCAGCTGCGACACGGACAGCCCGGACCCGAGGACCCGCTCCTTGAGGTCGGCGATCTCGGCCTCAGCGATCAGCTCGCCCTGGACGGCGGGGACCGGGTCCTGCCAGATCTGGGGCTCGGGCACCCACGGGCCGAGGTAGCGCGAGACCGGGCCCATGTCGCGGTGGAGCAGCTTGTACCAGGCGCGCGCGAACGCATCAGCGAACTCGTCGGGGTTGTCGCGGAACCGCTCGGAGATCTTCCGGTACTCGGGGTCGGTGATGAGGGCGATGTCGGTCGTGGCCATCATCGGTGCGTGCCGCACGTCGGGCCGGTGGGCGTCGGGCACGAGGTCGGACCCGGCGCCGCCCTTCGGGTGCCACTGCTTGGCACCGGCGGGGCTCTCCCCCAGCTCCCACTCGAAGCCGAAGAGCGTGTCCCAGAAGCTGTTGTCCCACTGGGTGGGGGTCGGGGTCCATGCCCCCTCCAGGCCGCTGGTGATCGTGTCCTCGGCCTTGCCCTTGCCGAAGGAGCTCTTCCAACCGAGGCCCATGCTGTGCACCGGGCATCCTTCCGGTTCGGGACCGACCAGGTCGGGGTCCCCGGCGCCGTGCGCCTTGCCGAAGGTGTGGCCACCCGCGATGAGGGCCACCGTCTCCTCGTCGTCCATCGCCATGCGGGCGAACGTGAGGCGGATGTCGTGGGCCGCGGCGGCCGGGTCGCCGCTCCCGCGCGGGCCCTCGGGGTTCACGTAGATCAGCCCCATGGTGACGTTCCCGAAGGGCTTGCCCTCGAGGTCGAGCGGGTCGTCACCCACGTACCGCTCGTCACCGATCCAGGTGTCCTCCGGTCCCCCGAACACCTCCTCGGGCTCCCCGATGTCGGGCCGGCCGAAGCCGAAGCCGAAGGTCGTGAAGCCCATCGACTCCATGGCGACGTTTCCGGCGAAGACCAGGAGGTCGGCCCACGACACCTTCTGGCCGTACTTCTGCTTGACGGGCCACAGGATGCGTCGGGCCTTGTCGAGGTTGCCGTTGTCGGGCCAGCTGTTGAGCGGAGCGAAGCGCTGGCCGCCGTCGCCACCGCCACCGCGGCCGTCCTCGATGCGGTAGGTCCCGGCTTGGTGCCAGGTCATGCGGACCATCAACGGGCCGTAGTGCCCGTAGTCGGCCGGCCAGAAGTCCTGCGACGTCGTGAGGGCCTCGATGACGTCGGCCTTGAGCGCCTCCACGTCGAGCTTCGCGAACTCGGCCTTGTAGTCGAAGTCGGCGCCGAGCGGGTTCCCGCGCGGGGAGTGCTGGTGCAGGACGCTGAGGTCGATCTGGTTCGGCCACCAGTCCTTGTTGGTGCGGGGCCGACCGCTCGTCTTCGGCTCTGGCGAGTCGATCGCCGGGTTCTCGCTCTCGCTGCCCTCTTGCGTCACGCCTTCGTCCGTCACGACGGTGCTCCTCTCAATGGTGTCTCGTTAGGACTTGCCCGCTGACGGGGCGGCAACCATGCAGTCGGGGCACCGGCCCCAGTAGATGACCTCCGCTTCGTCGATCTCGTAGCCCTGCGCGTCGGCGGCGGTGAGGCACGGGGTGTCTCCCACCGCGCAGTCGACGTCGACCATCCGTCCGCACTGCCGGCACACCACGTGATGGTGGTTGTCGCCGACGCGGCTCTCGTAGCGGGCCGAGGATCCGGCAGGTTGGATCCGGCGGACGAGGCCCCGCTCGCTGAGGACGGCCAGGACGTCGTAGACGGTCTGACGGGACACGGCGCCGATCTCCGACCGCACCGCCGTCGCGATGTCGTCGGCGGTGCCGTGGGGCCGGTCGGCCAGGGCTCGGAGCACGGCCAGGCGCTGCGCGGTGACGTGCAGGCCGTGCCCGCGCAGCAGCGCCTCAGGGCTGGTCACCGTGGCCACGGTGCGGACCGTAGCGCAACTTCTGGAACAAGTCCAGAAGTTGTCGGGCTACAGATCCGTGCGACGACGGGTTGGTCCTAGAGACCGGACGCCGCCCGCGTCCTCGGCAGCTCCACGTAGGCGGCGTACAGGAGGGAGAGGGCGACCGCCGAGAGCGCGAGCACGGCGGCGGCGACGCCCGGTTGGTCCACGAGGGCCTCGACGGGAGGCGCTGGCGAGTGGACCGCGGTCAGCGCGGCCAGACCGGCGAGCAGCCCGTTCAGCCCGACGTGGCTCCAGTGGGGCGGCGTCTCCTCCCGCCCGAAGCAGCCGCACGTGCCGATCATCGTCCCCTTGCGCAGCGCGGCCAGCACGAAGGCAGCGAACGCGACGTAGCTCGCGGCCACCGCCCACCACAGCAGCGCCCCGCCGATGGTGATGGCGGCGAGGCCCAGGGCGAGCTCCGCGG
>JBJMHD010000033.1:0-10019 GCA_045807565.1 Acidimicrobiales bacterium
TAGTAGATGACGTTGCGCTGGTCGTCGGTGAGCGAGTCGTCGGTGCCGTACATCCGGTGCAGGCCGTCCTGCATGATGTGGGCGATCTCGAAGGAGAACGCCGGGTCGTAGTGCACGACAGCAGGGTTCGACGACGCCAGCAGCGGCGAGTGGCCGTCGGCGTGCTGCAGGCCCTCACCGGTGAGGGTGGTGCGGCCGGCAGTGGCGCCGATGAGGAAGCCACGCGTCATCTGGTCGGCAGCGGCCCAGATCGAGTCGCCGGTGCGCTGGAACCCGAACATCGAGTAGAAGACGTAGATCGGGATCATCGGCTGGCCGTGGGTGGCGTAGCTCGACCCGACCGCCGTGAACGCGGCCATCGAGCCGGCCTCGTTGATGCCCAGGTGCAGGATCTGGCCGTCCTTCGCCTCGCGGTAGGCGAGCATCAGGTCGGCGTCGACCGGGGTGTAGTTCTGGCCGTGCGGGTTGTAGATCTTGATCGTCGAGAAGAAGCTGTCCATGCCGAAGGTGCGCGCCTCGTCGGGGATGATCGGCACGACCCGCGGGCCGAACCGCTCGTCGCGGCACAGGTTGCGCAGGAGCCTCGTGAACGCGGTGGTGGTGGACGCCGCCTGCTTGCCCGACCCGCCGAGCACCTCGTCGAAGGCGGCCTCGGCCGGCAGCTCGAGCTTGCGCTTCGTGCGGACCACCCGGCGGGGGAGCGAGCCGTCGAGCGCGAGCCGCCGATCGAGCATGTACTGCCGGATCTCGCTGTCCTCGCCGAGCTGGATGTAGGGCGGCTCCCGGTCGTCGGCGAGCGCGTCCTCCGGCACCTCCTCCTGGAGGTGCAGGCGCTCGCGCAGGAGGCGCAGCTGGTCGGAGGTCATCTTCTTGATCTGGTGGGTGGCGTTGCGGCCCTCGACGTCGGGCCCGAGCGTCCAGCCCTTGATGGTCTTCGCCAGGATCACGGTGGGCGCGCCTGGGTTCTCGGTGGCCGCCTTGTAGGCGGCGTAGAGCTTCCGGTAGTCGTGCCCGCCACGCGGGAGGTTGCGGATCTCCTCGTCCGAGAGGTGGTCCACCAGCTTGCGAAGGCGGGGGTCGGGCCCGAAGAAGTGCTCGCGGGCGTACGCGCCGGACTCGACCGCGTAGCGCTGGAACTCGCCGTCGAGGCTCTCGTTCATCCGGTTGAGCAGCACGCCGTCGACGTCGCGCATCAGCAGCTCGTCCCACTTGCCGCCCCAGATCACCTTGATCACGTTCCAGCCCGCGCCGCGGAACACGGCTTCGAGCTCCTGGATGATCTTCCCGTTGCCGCGAACCGGCCCGTCGAGGCGCTGCAGGTTGCAGTTGACCACCCAGGTGAGGTTGTCGAGCCCCTCGCGTGCGGCCAGCGAGATCGAGCCGAGCGTCTCGGGCTCGTCGCACTCGCCATCGCCGAGGAAGCACCACACCCGAGACACGCTCGTGTCCTCGACCTTGCGGTTGTGCAGGTACTTGTTGAACCGGGCCTGGTAGATCGAGCACAGCGGGCCCAGCCCCATCGACACGGTGGGGTACTCCCAGAACTCGGGCATGAGCCGCGGGTGCGGGTAGGACGAGAGCCCCTTGCCGCCGACCTCGCGCCGGAAGTGGTCGAGCTGCTCCTCGGTGAGCCGTCCCTCGAGGAAGGCACGCGCGTAGATCCCGGGCGCGGCGTGGCCCTGGAAGTAGATGTGGTCGCCGGCGAGCCCGTCGTCCTTGCCGCGGAAGAAGTGGTTGAAGCCGACCTCGTAGAGCGCCGCCGAGCTGGCGAAGGTGGCCAGGTGCCCGCCGATGCCGTCGGCGTGCTTGTTCGCCTTCACCACCATGACGGCGGCGTTCCAGCGGATGAAGGCACGGATGCGCCGCTCGATGTCCTCGTCGCCGGGGAAGAACGGCTCCTCCTCCGGAGGGATCGTGTTGACGTAGGGGGTCGACACCGTGGCGGGGGTGCCCACCTGCAGCTCGCGAGCGCGCTCGAGCAACGAGGAGAGGAGGTACCGGGCACGTGCCTTGCCCTGGATGTCGACGACGGCGTCGAGGCTGTCGCGCCACTCCTGGGTCTCGTCGGGGTCCGTGTCCGGCAGCTGGTGCACGAATCCGTCGATGATCATGGAACCCATTGTCTCGCTTCCCTGCCCCAGATGCGCCACCATCAGCCGATGCCCCCCGAAGATCCCCTGATCACGGTCGTGTACACGGACGGCGCCTGCTCGGGGAACCCCGGCCCGGGGGGTTGGGCGTGGGCGGTGCCCGACGGGCCGTACGCAGCCGGCGCCGAGCCGCACACCACGAACCAGCGCATGGAGCTCACCGCCGCGCTGGAGGCGGCGCGGTCGTTGACGGGACCACTTCGCATCGTGAGCGACTCCACGTACGTCGTGAACTGCTTCCGCGACCGCTGGTACGAGGGCTGGAGGCGCCGGGGATGGGTGAACAGCCAGAAGAAGCCGGTCGCCAACCGCGACCTGTGGGAGCCGCTGATCGAGCTCGTGCTCGCGCGCGGCGATGTCACGTGGGGCTGGGTCAAAGGCCACAGCGGGGACCGCATGAACGACCTCGTGGACCAGCTCGCCGTGGAAGCGGCGCTCACGCAAGCGGGCCGCGCCGGGGACCTCTCACCCGACCTGCGTTGATGCTCGCTCCGGGGCTCGTCCTGCTCGGAACGCTGCGGGCTACATGCCTCGGCGGACGCGCAGCTCCTGGTACGCCTGGTTGATCACCCGGATGCGCTCCTCTCCCCGCGCTCGCTCGTCGTCGGACACGTCCACGAGCCGGTCAGGGTGGTGGACCCGCGCCTGGTGCCGGTGGGCGGCGACGATCTCGTCCCACGTGGCGTCCTCGCGCACCTCCAGGACCTTGTAGGGGTCCTGGTCGTCGAGCCGCTGCTGCTCGCGGCGGCGCTCCTCCTCGACCTCCTCGTCCGAGGGCGGGGTGTAGAGGAAGCTCGTTCGCCAGTCGTCCCCGAAGTGCTCGGCGAGGATGTCGCGATCTCCCGTCGACGTCGCCCCTGGCTCGGGCCTCGCCGGCTCCCGGGGCGTCCATGCCGCGTCCACGTCGGTCTGGGCCCACCACGCGTGCTCGTCGTCGTCGAGGTTCACCGACTCGGCCGGTTCGCCCGCCGGCCCGTCGGCCGACCCATCCGCCTTGTCGCGCTTCCGAGACCAGAGCGCCATCCCCTGATGATCGCGCACGCGGGTACGGTCCCGTCCATGCGTGTCGGTGCCGACACCGGAGGCACCTTCACCGACGTCGTGGCGGACGACGGTTCGGTGGCCAAGGTCCTCTCCACCCCGGACGATCCGAGCCGTGCGGTGCGTGCGGGCATCGACGCGCTCGGTGCCGAGCGGCCTGAGGCGCTCGCCCACGGCACGACGGTCGCCACGAACGCGCTCCTGGAGGGCAAGACGGCGCCAGTCGCGCTCGTCACCACCGAGGGGCTGCGCGACGTCATCGAGATCGCGCGGCAGGATCGACCCGCGCTCTACGACACCTCCGTGGTGCGACCGCCACCCTTGGTCCCTCGCGCGTGGCGGCTCGAGGTGCGTGGGCGGCTCGACGACGCCGGCAAGGAGCTGGCGCCGGTCGACCCGGGGTCTCTCCCGGAGATCCCCGAGGGCGCGGCCGGGGTGGCGGTGTGCCTCCTGCACGCCGACGTGTCATCGGCGCACGAGGAGTCCGTCGCAGCCGCGCTGCGCTCGGCGGGCCATGACGTCACGTGCTCGCACGAGGTGTCACCGGAGGTGCGCGAGTACGAGCGCACCATCACCACGGTCGTGAACGCCGCCTTGCGGCCTCGGTGCCGCGCCTACCTCCGCGGCATCGCCGAGGTCGCGGCGGAGGTGCACGTGATGACGTCCGCCGGGGGCCTGCTGCCCGTCGCGGACGCCGCCGACCTCCCCGCCGCGCTGCTGCTGTCCGGACCCGCGGGAGGGGTGCGCGCGGCGGCGGCCGTCGCCTCGGCCAACGGCTTCGGCGACGCCGTCACCTTCGACATGGGCGGCACCAGCACCGACGTGTGCCTCGTGCTCGACGGGGCACCGGCACCGGCCGCCGAGCGATCGGTGGGTGGCTACACCGTGCGCTTCCCCGCCCTCGACATCCACACCATCGGCGCCGGCGGCGGTTCGATCGCGCACCTCGATCCTGGTGGGGCGCTCGTGGTGGGGCCCAGGAGCGCGGGTGCCGACCCCGGTCCGGCCTGCTATGGCCGAGGGGGTACGGAGCCCACGGTCACCGACGCCGACCTCGTCGCCGGTCGCATCCCTGACGGCGCCGCCTTCGGAGGGCTGGCGCTCGACCGGGCCGCGGCCGAGCGGGCGCTCGCAGGCGCCGGCGTCACCGCCGAGGGCGTGATCCAGGTGGTGGACGCCTCGATGGAGCGGGCGCTGCGAGCGGTGTCGGTGGAACGGGGCGTGGACCCGCGGTCCCTGGCCCTCGTGGCCTTCGGCGGCGCCGGGCCCCTGCACGCCTGTGCCCTCGCCGACGCGCTCGGCATGCCGGCCGTGATCGTGCCCGGCCGCGCCGGCGTCCTCTCCGCCGTCGGCCTCCTGACCTCTCCCGTCCAGCGGGACCTCGTTCGCTCCTGGCCGACCCCACTCGACCACACCGCCCTCGCCGACGCCCGGCGCCGCCTGGCCGCAGAGGCCGGCAAGCTCGTGGGTCGGGACGCGGTGACGTCGACCGCCGTCGACTGCCGGTACGCCGGTCAGAGCCACGAGCTCACGGTGGCGTCGGCGGCGGCCTTCCACGCCGCCCACCAGCAGCGCAACGGGTTCTCCCGACCGGACTCGTCCGTCGAGGTCGTCGCGATCCGCGCGACGGCCACCGTCCCGAGCGGGTTCGACCTCACCGACCTGCCCGCCGCTGCCCGGTCGCCGGCAAGCGGACCGACGGCGATCGCGGAGGCCGACTGCACGATCTGGGTGCCCGGCGGCTGGACGGCTGAGCCGGGCGACGCCGGCGCGCTCGTGCTCCGGAGGCGGCCGTGAGCCTCGACGCCGCGGGGCTCCAGGTCCTCATCTCGCGGCTGGGCGGGATCGCTGACGAGATGGGTGCGGTGCTCCGGCGTTCGGCCTCGAGCCCCAACATCAAGGAGCGGGCTGACTGCTCGGCGGCGGTCTTCGACGCGGCAGGCGACCTGCTCGCGCAGGCTGAGCACATCCCGGTGCACCTCGGGTCCATGCCCGCGTCGGTGCGCGCCGCCATCGACGCCTACGGCGGCTGGCTCGAGCCGGGGGACCACGTCGTGGTGAACGACCCGTTCGCGGGTGGCACGCACCTCAACGACATCACCGTGGTCACGCCGGTGTTCGACGACGAGCGGGGCCTCATCGGGTGGGTGGCCAACCGCGCCCACCACGCTGACGTCGGTGGCGCCGCGCCGGGCTCGATCCCCGCCGACGCCACCGAGATCCAGCAGGAGGGGCTTCGCATCCCGCCCACGCGCTACACCGAGGAGCTGCGGGGCCTGCTGCTCGCCGCGTCGCGCACGCCTGAGGAGCGAGCGGGCGACATGGACGCGCAGATCGGCGCCAACGTGGTCGGCTTCGAACGCCTCCTCGCCCTCGGAGACCAGCCGTTCCACGAGGTGATCGACTACGGCGAGCGTCGGATGCGCGCGGTGCTCGCCGAGCTGCCCGACGGCCGCTGGCGGTGCGAAGACGTCGTGGACTCCACCGGTGCGGCACCCGACCAGCAGCGCCCCGCCCGCATCGTCGTCACCGTCGCGGTCGCTGGTGACGAGGTCACCTTCGACTTCACCGGCACCGACCCCCAGGCGCGCGGGAACGTCAACGCCGTCACCGCCGTGACGGTGTCGTCGGTCGCGTACGCGCTCCGCACCGCCGTCGACCCGACCATCCCGGCCAACGGAGGGTCGCTCCGCCCGGTCCACGTCGTCGGTCCGGGAGGCACCTTGGTGAGCGCGCGGCCGCCTGCGGCCGTCGGCGCCGGCAACGTGGAGGTGAGCCAGCGGATCGCCGACGTGTGCCTCGGCGCGCTGGCACAGGCGGTGCCCGATCGCGTCGGCGCGCCCGGGCAAGGGACGATGAACAACGTCCTCATCGGGGGCGAGGGCTGGGTGTACTACGAGACCGTGGCCGGCGGCGAGGGCGGGCAGCCGCACCGAGCGGGGATGTCGGGTGTGCACACCGCGATGACCAACAGCAGGAACACGCCCATCGAAGCGCTTGAGCGCACGTTCCCGCTGCGGGTCCTGCGGTACCGCCTGCGCGAGGGCAGCGGTGGACCCGGCCGCTTCCCCGGCGGTGAGGGCATCGAGCGCGATCTGCAGGTGCTCGACGACTGCACCCTCAGCCTCATCACCGAGCGCCGCGCCAGCCACCCACCCGGCAGCGCGGGAGGGGGCCCCGGCGCCGTCGGTGAGAACTGGGTGCTGCCCGGCGGCTTCGAGCGCCTTGCCAAGCGCGTGCCCGACAAGTGCACCGTGCAGCTCAAGCAGGGGGACGTCGTCCGGATGCTCACCCCCGGCGGCGGTGGCTGGGGGTCAGTGGAGCGGGCTCCAGGCTGAGGTCCTGAGGAGGCGGCTCTCCCACTGGTCGCGCACCTGGAGGGCGTCGTGCATGAACGTCCCGGGTTGCTTCATGGCGGCGGGGGTCTCGTGCTCGAGGAGGCCGAGCAGCACGGCGTGGTCGATCACCTTCTGCATGAGGATCGCCTCGGGACGCGGGCCGGCACCGAACGCGGTCTGGAAGCACGCCTCGATCTTCAGCAGCTTCGACTGCTGCATCATCGGCGCGTACACCTCCCCCCAGAACGCCGTGTAGTCGTCGAGCGGCTTGTGCGGCCACCCGGTGTCCTCCATGTACAGGGTGAGCTCGTGCTCGGCGCTGGGATCGGTGGGCACGTCCGCGAGGTCGAGGTCGTGGATCGGCGACCACTCGAGCGGCTGGAGGAGCTTCCCGACGCTGTCGTGCTGGAGCCCGTCGAGCTCACGGGCCCACGAGCGGAGGTCGCCTCGCGCCACGCGCTCCAACAGCCGCCCGTAGGCGGCGCCGTCGCGCACGGCGGTGATGGTGCAGATCCGATAGGCCGGGCCGGTGCCGTGCGCCTGGTGGGTGTACCAGGCGAGGCGCGCGTCACCGTCCTCGGCGAGGGCCGGCATCCAGCGGTCTCGGTAGTGGGCCTCGAAGGCGTCCTCGAGGGCACCACGCACGCGATGGGTCTCGTGCAGGAAGAGCGTCACCCGCCCATTGTGTTCACGTGGGGTTGGCGGTGGCCCACTCGTCTCGGGTGCGCGGCATCCCGCTGTTGCCGTGCTCGTCGGGCACCACGCCCAGGACCTGGTGGAGGTCGATGCCCCCGTCGGCGAACCCGATCGCAGACGCTGCCATGTAGAGCAGCCACACGCGCGCCCGGTTGGGGCCGACGAGCTCGACGGCGCGGTCCCAGCCCCTGCGCAGGTTCCCCACCCAGCACCGCAACGTCCGCGCGTAGTGCTCGCGCAGCGACTCGACGTCGCGCACCTGGAACCCCGCGCGCTCCATGGCGAGGACGACCTCGCCGACGTCGATCAGCTCGCCGTCGGGGAACACGTATCGGTGCACGAACGACCGGCCGCCGAGGCGGGACCCGCCCACGCTCGAGATGGCGTGGTTCAGCAACCGCCCGGTGGGGACGAGGCGCTCGTGGAGCACCTCGAAGTACTGGCGCATGCGCTCGGAGCCGACGTGCTCGAACATCCCCACCGAGGAGATGGCGTCGAACTGCTCGCCCGCCAGCTCGCGGTAGTCCTGGAGCCGGATGTCGACCAACCTGTCCAGCCCGGCCTCGCGGACCCGCGCCTGCGCCCGGTCGGCCTGCTCGCGGCTGATGGTGATGCCGACGACCTGCGCCTGGTGGTGGGCCGCGGCGTGGAGCGCGAGGGAACCCCAGCCGCACCCCACGTCGAGGAGCCGGCGCCCGGGCTGCTCGTGCAGTCCCAGCTTCCGGCAGATGAGCTCGTGCTTGTCGGCTTGCGCGTCGGCCAGGTCGACGTGGTCCGACGCGAACCGCGCGCACGAGTACGTCATCGCCGGCCCCAGCACGATCTCGTAGAACTCGTTGCCCACGTCGTAGTGGTGGCTCACCACGGTGCGGTCTCGGCGCATCGAGTGCCGGCGCCCGTGCGGTCGGATCTCCTCGGGCGGCGGGGGCAGGGGACCACCGAGCACGCCGGGCAGCCGCAGCGTGGGCCACGCGGCGGCCAGAGCCCGGGCGGCGAGCCGGAGATCACCGTGCTGCACGCCCTCGAGCTCGTCGAGGATCGCGAGGACGTCGCCCTCCATCTGCAGGTCGCCGGCCACGAAGGCTCGACCGAGGCCCAGCTGGTCGGGCGACCACAGGAACCGCCGGAGCGCCTCGGGGGTGACCCGGAGGGTGCCGGGGCCGTCCAACGGCCCGATCCCGCTGCCATCCCACGCCTCGACGCGGATCGGCAGCGGCTCGCCCAAGATCGCGTGGGCGAGCGGTCGGAGGGCGCCGGCCACCGACCCCGGGCTGGGCTCGGTGACGACCTCCGGCTCGCGTGGCCGCGGCGCGGAGGGTCGGAGGGTGCTCCTCGCCGGAAGCGTCCGGCGTGTCCGGGTGGAGAGGCCCATCGGGCGACCTCCGTGTGCTCGGGTCCTGACCGCCCGCCACCGAAAACCGTAGCCGAGCCGTCCGGCTCGCTCTCTTGACCGACCAGTCAATAGAGTCCGCGGCCATGGATCTGAACGGCATCTCTGCGATCGTCACCGGCGGCGCCTCCGGGCTCGGCGAGGCCACCGTCCGCGCCCTCACCGAACGGGGCGCGCGCTGCGTCGTGGTGGACATGAACCCCGACAAGGGCGAGGCGGTCGCCAAGGACGTCGGCGGCGTGTTCGCGCAGGCCGACGTGGCCGACCCCGAGCAGGTGATCGCTGCCGTCGAGGCGGCCAAGGAGCTCGGGCCGCTGCGGGCGCTCGTCACCGCCGCGGGCATCGGCTGGGCCACCCGCACCATCGGGCGAGATGGCCAGTACGACTCGGCCCACGACCTCGAGGTGTTCAAGAAGGTGCTCGAGGTGAACCTCGTCGGCACGTTCAACTGCATCCGCCTCGCCGCGACGGCGATGAGCCAGAACGAGCCCTTCGCCGACAACGAGAAGGGCGCCATCGTCACGGTGGCCTCCGTCGCTGCCTTCGACGGCCAGATCGGCCAGGCGTCCTACTCCGCGTCGAAGGGCGGCGTCGTGGGGATGACGCTGCCGATCGCTCGTGACCTCTCGGCGGCGGGGATCCGCGTGAACTGCATCGCCCCCGGGCTCATCGACACGCCGATCTACGGGTCGGGGGAGGGCGCCCAGGCCTTCAAGGACAAGCTCAAGCGGGACGTGCTCTTCCCGGACCGGCTGGGCACGTCCGAGGAGTTCGCGTCGATGGCGGTGGAGCTGCTGTCGAACAGCTACATGAACGCCGAGACCATCCGCGTGGATGGCGGCGTGCGCATGCAGCCGAAGTAGCTAGTCGAGCAGGTCGCGCAGGGTGGGCTCGAGGTCGGTGTGGCGGAACTCGAAGCCCGCGTCGAGGAGCACCTCGGGCAGGACGCGCTGACCGTCGTACAGCAACGTCTCGGCCAGCTCCGCCCCGAGCAGCAGCTTGGGTCCGAAGGCGGGGATCGGCAGGAACGTCGGACGGTGCAGCACCCGCCCCAGGGCCTTGGTGAGCACCTCGTTGGTGACCGGCGCGGGCGCGGTGAGGTTGACAGGGCCGGCGAGCTGGCACCGGGGGTCGAGGAGGAACCTCATGGCAGCCACGTGGTCGGCGAGGCTGATCCAGCTCATCCACTGCCTGCCGCTGCCGAGCTTGCCGAGGATGCCGAACCGGCACAGGCGGACGAGCCGGGGGAGCGCACCGCCGCCGGCGTCGAGGACGATCCCCGTGCGGATCCTCGGCACCCGGATCCCCGCCTCCTCTGCCGGAGCGGCCGCCGCCTCCCAGGCGATCACGACCTCGGCGAGGAACCCCGTGCCGAGCGCGCTCGCCTCGGTGAGCTGCTCGTCA
>JBJMHD010000034.1:0-10579 GCA_045807565.1 Acidimicrobiales bacterium
GCCGGCGAGGTGCTCGGCATGGCTAGCCGGGCGTACTCCCCGCTGGGGTTCGCGCCCGAGGCGGTGTTCTTCGCCGTGCCCATCCGCAGCAGCTGCGGATCGCTCATCTCCTGCCCCGACACGGGACAGCCCTCGGGCTAGGGACGGGCGCGGCTCAGTTCACCAAGCCCCCGCCGCCGTCGTCCTCGGTGGTGGTGGTCTCGCCGAGGCTGGTGGAGGTGCTGCTCGGCGGCTCCGTGGTGGTCGTGGTGGTCGGTGCGTCGGCCTGCGGTGCCGGCACATCCTCCACGTACACCTCGTCGGGCGCGCCCCGCGGGTACATCCGCGCGCCGGGGGCGAAGCCGCGCCGGGCGCGGATCTTGGCGGCGTCGGGGACGGCCTCGATCGGCGCGGGCTCGCTGAAGTCCGTCACCGGCACGTCGCGCAGCGCGTCGCGCATGAACGCTTGCCAGATCTGCGCCGGGAACGACCCGCCCGTGACCGACGACCGACCGTGCACCGGGTGCTGCTTGAAGGTCTTGGCCGTCGCCGTCGTCTTGTTCTCGTATCCCATCCACACCGAGGTGGACAGCGTGGGCGTGAAGCCGATGAACCACGCGTCCTTGTTGTCCTGCGTGGTGCCGGTCTTGCCGGCGGCCGGCCGATCGATGCCCCGGCCACGCGCGGTGCCGCTGATGAGCACGCCGCGCAGCACGTCGGTGACGTTGTCGGCGACGTCCTGGTCGAGCACCCGTTGGGTCTTCGGCTTGGAGTTGTCGATGAGGACCTTGCCGTCGCGATCGATCACGCGGAGCACGGGCGTCGGCTCCGCTCGCTCGCCGCGCGCCGCGAACACGCCGTAGGCCGAGGCCATGTCGAGCGGTGACACGGACTCGGCGCCGAGGGCGACCGAGGCGCAGTGGTACCCGGGCTTGTACGGGCTCACCGTCTTCAACCCCATCGACCGGGCGAGGTCCATGGTCTCCTTCACGCCGACGTCGAGGATCAGGCGGGTGTACACGGTGTTGACCGACGCCCACGTGGCGTTGCGCAGGGGAAGCGTGCCGTAGCCGCTGCCTTCGTAGTTCTTCAGGATCTGCGGTGACCCGTCGGGCTTGGGGCCGCACGCCTCGGTGACGTCGTGGGGCCGGCCGGAGTACGTGGTGTTGGGCGTCACCCCGGTCTGGAACGCGCGGGCCAGCACGAAGGGCTTGAAGGCGGACCCCGGCTGCCGACCGGAGCCGCCGCCTTCCGCGCCCAGCGCGTAGTTCACCCGATCGGTGGTGTAGTCCCGACCCGACACGAAGGCGCGGACGAACCCGGTGGGCGGCTCGACCGACACGAGCGACATGCGGAGGTCCGGTTCGGTGCCCTCGAGGAGGTCGTTCACGTGCCGCGTCGCCGATGCCTGGAGCGCCGGGTCGAGGGTCGTCTCGATCCGCAGCCCGCCGCGGTAGATCTGGTCGAGGCCGCCCGGCAGGTGGTGCTCGAGCCAGCGGGCGACGTAGTCGGTGAAGTACGGGTCCTTCGACTGCTGCACCTCGGGCGGGAACACGAGGGTGACGTTCGGGCCGGGTGCCGTCTGCGCGGCCAGCGCGAGCGGCTGGAAGATCGCGACGCCGAACTCGTCGTCGGTGATCATCCGCTCGTGGAGCATCGCCCGCAGGACCCGCTGGCGCTTTCCCTCGGCCGCCGCCAGGTCGACGCGGGGGCTGTAGCGGCTGGGGGCAGGGATCAGCCCCGCGAGCGTGGCGGCCTCCGAGAGGGTGAGCTCGCTCACGGGCTTGCGGAAGTACGTCTCGGCCGCGGCTCCGACGCCGTAGGCGCCCTCACCCAGGTAGATGACCGAGAGGTACTCGAAGAGGATGTCGTCCTTGTCGACCTGCCGGTCGAGCTGGCTGGCCAGCACCGCCTCGCGGATCTTGCGGGTGATGGACCGGTCGCCGCCGGTGACGGTGTTCTTGACCAGCTGCTGCGTGATCGTGGACCCGCCCTGGGCCGTCCCGCGGTTGCGGAGGTCGGCCACCATCGCTCGCACGGTGCCCCGGACGTCCACGCCGCCGTGCGAGTAGAAGCCGCGGTCCTCGGCGGCGATCACCGCCTTCTCCAGGTGCTCCGGGATGTCGCCGGGCTGCACCGGGATGCTCGTCTCGAACTGCTTGTAGGTGCCGATCTCGTTGCCGGCGGCGTCGTAGACCCGGCTGATCTGCGAGGGCGAGGGCGGCACCCGCTCGGGCAGGTCGGCCGGGAGGGGCAGGAACAGGAACGCGCTGAGCATCACGCCGGCCGACGTGACCGGCGTGAGCAGCACGATCGCCACGGCCAACGCCGTCTTCAGGGCGCGAGGCATGCCTCGATCATTCTGGACCGGACCGGCCATCCCTCTTGCCGGCCAGCGCTTCGAGGCGGCGGAGGCGATCGTCCCAGGCGTCGCCGGCGGCGCGCAGCCAGCGCTCGGCGTCGCCCAGCGGCGCCAGCTGGGCGGTGAACCTCGCCTCCCGCCCGGCGCGCTCGTGGGCGACCAAGCCGGCCTCGCGCAGCACGGCGAGGTGCTTCGCCACCGCCTGGCGGCTCACCGGCAGGTCGGCGGCGACCTCCGTGGCCGTGCGCGGGCCGCGGGTCGCCACATCGCGCAGCACGGCGCGGCGCGTCGGGTCGGCGAGCGCCTCGAACACGGCGCCGGCGCGGGCGTCGGCCGCCGGCTCCGGCTCGCTCACCCCCGCACGGCCGCCGCGACCAGCAGGAGCGCCTCCAGGTGGAGCAAGCGGTGGGCCCACGCCTCGCCCGCGCTCGCCCGCGCGACCGGCGTGGCGCCCACGAGCTCCTCCACCACCTGCACCGTGGTGCCGCCCGTGGTGGGGGTGAGGCGGATCTCCACCCGGCTGACGTCCTCGGGGGCGTCGTCGCTCCACCAGCGCCAGGCGATGCGCTCGCCGGCCTCGGCGGTCTCGACCACGAGGCGGCGCTCCGTCCCGTCGTGGTCGACCACCCGCCCGCCGCCGCCGGGCGTGGGCTCGAGCTCCACCTCGGCGCCCAGCCAGCGGGCGAGCTCGTCGGCGTGGGTGAGCAGCGCCCAGGCGTCGTCGGTGTCCACGGGGAGCGTGACCTGGCGTCGGATCGGATCCATCCCGCAACCATACGGTTGCGAGTGTCGGCCTGCACGCGTACGGTGAGGTGCAACCGAACAGTTGCACTTGGAGGTGCCGTGATCATCCCCACCGTCCTGGAGGCCACCGCTCGTGGCGAACGGGCCTACGACATCTGGTCCCGGCTCCTGCGGGACCGGATCGTGTTCCTCGGCACCGCCCTCGACGACCAGGTGGCGAACCTCGTCGTGGCCCAGCTGCTCTTCCTCGAGGGAGAGGACGCCGACCGTCCGATCCACCTCTACATCAACAGCCCCGGCGGGGACATGACCGCCCTCTTCGCCATCCACGACACCATGCAGTTCCTTCGCGCGCCGGTGTCGACGATGTGCGTGGGCCAGGCGGCGTCGGCCGCTGCCGTCCTCCTCGCCGCCGGCGCGCCCGGGATGCGGTTCACGCTGCCCAACGCGAGGGTGCTGATCCACCAGCCCCACGGCGGGGCGCAGGGGCAGTCCACCGACATCGAGATCCAGGTGCGGGAGATGGTGGAGATGCGGAACCGGATGGTGGACGTCCTGGTGCGGGCCACCGGCCAGACCAGGGAGCGCATCGTCGCGGACATCGATCGAGACCACATCCTGCGGGGCCAGGCGGCCGTGGACTACGGCTTGGTCGACGACGTCATCGAGTCGCGCGACCTCAAGCTGGTGCCGGGGGAGGTGCCGATCGCCCGGTGACGGGCGCCGAGGCGGCTAGTTGTTGCGGGAGGCGAGCTGCTTGCGCTCGACCTCGTTGAGCCCGCCCCAGATCCCGTGGGGCTCCTTGATCCGCAGCGCGTAGGTGAGACACGGCTGGCGGACGGGGCAGGTGGTGCAGATGGCCTTGGCCCGGTGCTCGCGGTCGAGCTTCTCGTCCTTGCGCTCGAAGTGCGAAGGAGGGAAGAACACCTCGGCCTGGGGACCTCTGCAGGCCGCCTTGATCTGCCAGACCTCGTCAAGACGCTGAGCGCTCACGTGGCATCCCCCTTTCGGGGGGCGACCCTACTGGCGCCTCTTTCAGCGAAACAAGGGTCAAACTCTCGCGAGCAAAGCGCGCAGGATCGCGAACACGCCCAGGTCAGCGGGCGTTCATCCGCTCGCCGTGCGTGGCCGATCCGTTGCATGGCGGGCCCGCGAACCCGGCCAATGGGGACAATGACATGCCCCGATCAGTGGCCGTCGCGGTGGTCCCTCGCCGCGCCCTCGAGCGGTTCGACCTCGAGCAGCAGCCCGTCGATCGACACCACGCGGACCGGCGACGATGCGTCGATCGGCGTCGCCCGGTTCGTGCGCGCCCGCCAGGGCGCGTCCCGCACGGTGACGACGCCATCGGGCGCGATGCGGCCCTGCGCGGTGCCGATCTCGCCGACCATCCACTCCCGCCCGATGGTGGGGGTGGAGAAGCGGGTGCGCACCATGGCGGGCATGCCGCCGACCATGGCGAGGGCCACTCCGCCGATCGCGACGAGCAGCGTGATCCACGACAGGGAGAGCCCGTCGTACAGCAGCACCGACCCGACGGCGAGGCACACGGTGGCGATGCCGCTCCACACCCTCGGCACCCCCGTCTGCACGTCGATGGCGAAGCCGAACATGGCGAACAGCAGCAGGCCGACGGCGGCGGGGTTCGTCGGCAGCGCCGCCAGGCCGTAGCACCCCAGCACCAGGCAGCCGGCGCCCACCAGGCCGGCCACACCGACGCCCGCCGTGAACAGCTCGAACACGATCAGGGACAGCCCGATCAGGAAGAGGAGGTACGCGACCGGTGGGCTGGCCACGGTGTGGAGCAGCTGGCCGTACAGCGGGAGCTGGCCGAAGTGCGTCGGGGTGACGGGCTGGCGCTCGCCACCCACCACCTTCGTCTCCACGCCCGGCAGCGCCTCGTAGTCCGGTGGTTGGCCGTAGACGAAGACGCCGATGGTGGGCGCGCTGCTGTCCACCAGACCGAGGTCCACCGCCTCGCCGGCGCTCACCTTGTCGCCCACCGCCGCCTCGCCGTCGAGCGTGCCGTCGCCGAGCAGGGCCGGCGTGATCTCCACCCGGCTGCCTCCGGAGACGCCGACCACCCGAGCGGCGGCGAGGAGGTCGGCCGCCTCGCCGGTGGCGTGGCTGCCCGAGGGCCCGACCCACACGTCGACCGGGACGTCGGCCCGCTCGATCCGAGCGACGAGCTGGTCGAAGCGGTCGTCGTCCACGACCGCGCCCGAGCTGTTCAGCTGCAGGACCAGCGCGATGGCCCCACTGTCCTCGGCCTCGGTGATCTGGGTGTCGACGAAGTCGACGAGCACGTCGTCGAGCAGCCCGCTGACCTCGACGACCGACACGTGGCCGTCACCGGTCGTGGGGCTCTCACCGCTCGGGGCGGCAGCCGACGTGGTGGCAGCGAGGGCGAGGCACCCGGAGGCCACGGTTACGGCGGCCAGAGCCGCCCTCGGTAGTTTCGAACGTCGTGGATCCGGCCCGCTTCTTCGCAGCATCTCGGCTGCTCATCGTGGCCGGGAAGGGCGGGGTGGGCAAAACGGTCGTGAGCGCGGCGGTCGCCCGTGCCGCCGCCCGGTGCGGGCTGTCCGCGCTGATCATCGAGGTGGAGGGGAAGTCCGGGCTGCCGACGATGTTCGGCCAGTCGGCGCTCGACTACGACGCCGCCGTGCTCTCGCCTGGTGGCGGTCCGCGCGGCGAGGGCGAGGTCCGCGCCCGCACGCTCACGCCCGACGAGGCGCTGCTGGACTACCTGCGCGACCACGGGCTGTCCCGGATCTCGAAGCGCCTCGTGTCGTCTGGCGCGCTCGACGTGGTCGCCACGGCCGCGCCCGGGATCAAGGACATCCTCATCCTGGGCAAGGTGAAGCAGCTCGAGCGGGCTGGCGACGCCGACCTCCTCGTGCTCGACGCGCCCGCCGCCGGCCATGCCATCACGTTCCTGCGGTCGGCCAGCGCCCTGCTCGAGACGGTGCGCGTGGGGCCCATCAACGCGCAGGCGCGCGACGTGCTGGAGATGCTGACCGACCACGAGCGGTGCCGGGTGATGCTCGTGACCCTCCCGGAGGAGACCCCCGTCAACGAGCTCGTCGACACCGCGTTCAGCTTGGAGGACCAGGTGGGCGTGGGCCTCGGGCCGGTGGTGGTGAACGGCCACTACGACGCGGTGCCCGGCCTGGCGGCTGACCCCGAGGCGGCGGCCGCCGCGGCGGGCACGACGCTGCGGACGGGCGAGGCGGCGGCGCTGGCCGCGGCGGCGTCGTTCCGTCGAGATCGCATGGTCCTCCAGGACGAGCAGACCGGCCGCCTGGCGGACCAGCTCCCGCTCGAGCAGATCGTCCTGCCCTACGTCTTCACGGCGGAGATCGGACCGGTCGAGCTCGAGCTGCTCGCCGAGCGGCTGCTCGCCGAGGTCGAGGCGTTGCCGGAGGTCGTGTGACGTCCCTCCGCGACCTCGTCATGGAGCGGCGCATCCTCGTGTGCTGCGGCTCGGGCGGGGTCGGCAAGACGACGACGGCCGCCGTGCTCGCCCTCGAGGCGGCGCGGTGCGGCCGGCGAGCGGTGGTCGTCACGATCGATCCTGCCAAGCGGCTGGCCGATGCCCTCGGCCTCCAGGGCCTCACCGGCACGCCGGCGCAGATCGACGGCGACTGGCCCGGGGAGCTGTGGGCGCTGATGCTGGACACCAAGAGCACCTTCGACGACCTCGTGGTCGCCAACGCCGCCACCCCCGAGCAGGGCACACGGATCCTGGAGAACCGCTTCTACCGGAACATCTCCGGCGCCCTCTCCGGCACGCAGGAGTACATGGCGATGGAGAAGCTCTACGAGCTCCACCAGGAGACGCAGTTCGACCTGGTGGTGGTGGACACGCCCCCGACCCGCAACGCCCTCGACTTCATCGACGCGCCACGGCGCCTCACCCGCTTCCTCGACCACCGGCTGTTCCGCATGGTCACAGCCCCCGGACGCGGCGTGATGAAGGCCGTGAACGTGGCGGCGCAGACGTTCCTCCGCACCGTGGCCAAGGTCGTCGGGGGCGAGGTCATCGACGACGCCATCGCGTTCTTCCGAGCCTTCGAGGGCATGGAGGAGGGCTTCCGCGAGCGGGCCGACGCCGTCCTGCAGCTGCTCTCGGCCGACGACACCGCGTTCGTGCTCGTGGCGTCGCCGCGGCGCGACACCATCGAGGAGGCGCAGTTCTTCGCCCGGCGACTGGCCGAGGCGGACATCGCGGTGCGAGCGCTCGTGGTGAACCGCATGCACCCGGGCTTCGGTGACGGACTCGCCGAGGCGACGGGGGAGCGGGCCGCCACGCTGGACGGCACCGACCTCGGCGGCCTCTACCGCAACCTCGCCGACTTCCAGCTCGTGGCGTCGCGCGAGGAGCACCACCTCGCCGGGCTCGCCAGCGCGGTCGCGCCCGCGCCTGTCGTGCGCGTGCCGTTCCTCTCCACCGACGTCCACGACGTCGACGGGCTCACCGACCTGGCTGCGCTGATGCTCTGAGCTGGTGGCGCTGCGCTACGACGCGGGCTTGGCGTCGGCGAGGGCGGTGGCCGCTTCGTCGACGGTCTCGGTGACCGACACGATGCGATCGAACCCGGTGGTGTGCAGCAGGCGCGTGAGGGTGGGGCGGCTGCACGCGACGGCCACGTCGCCACCTGCCTCGCGGGCTCGCCGGATGCCGCCGATGAGCGCGCCGAGGCCCGCTGAGTCCATGAACGGGACGGCGGAGAGGTCGATCAGCAGGTAGGGCTGGCTGGCGAGACCTCCGAGGGCCTCACGGAACTGGCTCACCGTGTAGGCATCCAGCTCCCCGACCGGGCGGCAGAGGGTGTAGTCGGTGGATTCCTCCACCTCGATGTCGAGCACTCGTCCTCCAGGGGCGATGGTTCGGCGTCCCGCAAGGGTAGTCAGGGCAGCGCGGGTTCCTCCTCGCTCGGGCCCGTCGCTAGCCTCCCGCCCATGACGGAGGTCCTGATCGCCACCGACGCCGACGCCGTGTTCGCCGAGGTGGAGGCGGCGCTGGTGGACGAGACCACCACCGTGGCGCGGGTCCGGACCGGCCAGGAGGTCGCCGGCGCCGTCGGAGCATCCCGGCCCGAGCTGGTCGTCCTGGACCTCCAGATCGGCAACATGGGCGGCATCGCGGCATGCCTCAACCTCCGGCACGAGGCCGGCGCCGGCCGGCTCCCCGACGTGCCCGTGCTCATGCTCCTCGACCGCCAGGCCGACGTGTTCCTCGCCAAGCGGTCGGGCGCGGACGGCTGGGTGGTCAAGCCCCTCGACGCGTTCACCCTGCGCCGGGCCGCCACCGCCATCCTCGAGGGCACCGGCACCACCACCGCCGAACCGGAGCTCGTCGCCGACGTCAACCCGGCGTGAGCGGCGCGAGGGCGATGCGTTAGCCTCGCTCCTCCACCACGGGTGGTGGCTCAGCTTGGTAGAGCGCTGCGTTCGGGACGCAGAGGTCGGGAGTTCAAATCTCCCCCACCCGACTCACGACGCGGCGGTGCGCACGTGCCGCCCGCTGATCCACTCGCCTGATCAGCTGCTGAAGGCGGCGGCCGTCGCCTTCCACGTGCGGTCGAGGTCGCTGCCCTCGGGATAGCGGCCCTCGATCTCGAGGATCACCATGCCGTGGGCGGCGCTCCACAGCGCCTGGCTGCGGTACGGGTCGCCGGCGGCGAAGAAGAACGGTTGGCCCGCCCACTCCTCGAGGCACTCGGGCAGGAGGTCGCGCCGCAGCTGTCCGCTGGTGGCGAGCCGGTAGCGGTTCGGGTGCCGCAGCCCATGGGTCCGGTACGCCTCGAGGACGCGTCGGACGGCGCCGGCTCGTCGGGACCGGGCCAGGGCCTCGTGCAGCACGTCACCGATGTCGAAGAAGATGACCTCGATCAACGCCGCCTCGAGGTGGGCCTTGTCGGGAAGGTGCTTGTAGAGCGAGGGTGCCCGCATGCCGAGGTCGTCGGCGAGCCGCCGCATGGTGAGCCCGTCGGGGCCTTCGTCGTCGAGGATGGCGAACGCGGCGTCGACGATCTGCGCGGCTCGGACCGAGCGGGGCGTCGGAGCGGGCCGGGCGGTGGGCTCAGTCGGCAGCATCGAGGCGGAACACCGGGTGCTTCGGGGCGATCGCCAGGAGCTCGTCGTCGGAGCTGTCGGCGCTGACGCCGTCGAAGAACTGGCCGACCTCGAACCGCCAGCGCCGCAGGTAGGGGCGCAGAACGTCCACCTTGTCGGCGTCGGCCAGCTCGTGGGCGACGTGGGTGGTGCGCCGGGAGCCGAGCACGAGGGCGAGGCGTCCGTCGTTGGCTCGCACGTTGCGCACCCACTGGCCGTTGCCCCGCGGAGACACGAGGTGGTCGACCCCGTCGACGGTGAGGAGGTTCACCGGCACCTGGCGCGGCTCGCCGGTGCGGCGACCGGGGACCTCGAGGACGCGGCTCCCCCAGACGCTCACGCCCCTGCGGGTGAGCCAGCCGACGAAGCGGTTGAAGACCTGCTGGGTGAACCAGCCGGGGCGCCGGTAGTGCGGGGTCGTGGTGGTCATCGGGTGCTCCTGTCGGCTAACGGTGTTCGCCAGTATCGCTAACAGCGTTAGCCGATGTCAACCCCTAGGTTGATCCGGTGGAGCTGAGCGATCTGCAGCGGCGCATGGCGGTGACCTACGGCGAGCGGGATCGGGCGCGTGGCGTGCCCGCCACGGTCGCGTGGCTCACCGAGGAGCTCGGCGAGCTGGCCCAGGCCGTCCGCAAGGGGAGCGCGGAGGACCAGCTCCACGAGCTGGGCGATGTCCTCGCGTGGCTCGCGTCGCTCGCCGACCAGCTGGGGCTCTCGCTCGACGATGCCGCGGCCCGCTATGCCGACGGCTGCCCCGTGTGCGGTCAGTCGCCCTGTCGCTGCTGAACCGCGCCCGACGTCCTGCGCACGAAGACGTCCGCCATGCGAACGAGGCCGTCTACAGGCGTTGGATGGCTTCGGCGATCTGGACGGCGTTGAGCGCGGCGCCCTTCCGCAGGTTGTCGCCGGCGAGGAACAGCGCGAGGCCGCGGCCGTCGGCGACGGTGGGATCCACTCGGAACCGGCCCACCTGGGTGACGTCGCCGCCGGTGACGTCAAGCGGTGTGGGGACGTCGGACAGCTCGACGCCCTCGGCCGACGCGAGCACCTCCCGGGCTCGCTCAGGACCCAGTGGTCGGGCGAAGCGGGCGTTGACCGCCATCGAGTGACCGGCGAACACGGGGACCCGGACGCACGTGACCGACACGAGGAGGTCCGGGAGGCCGAGGATCTTGCGGCTCTCGTCGCGGAGCTTCTGCTCCTCGCTGGTCTCGAGCGAACCGTCGTCCACGAACGGCCCGGCCTGCGGGATGACGTTGAACGCGATCGTCTTCGGGAACAGCGACGGCGCGGGGAACTCGACCGCCCGACCGTCGTGGGTGAGGGCAGCGGCGTGGTCCGCCACCTTGCGCACCTGCTCGTCGAGCTCCGCGG
>JBJMHD010000035.1:0-4019 GCA_045807565.1 Acidimicrobiales bacterium
CCGAGTGGCTGAGGTCGCGCCGGATCTGCTCGACGTCCTCGGGGCGCCAGAACCGCACGATGCACGACTGGCTGGCCGTGGCCAGGAGCGTGCCATCCTCGGCCCAGAGGTGCACGAGCCCGTGGCCGAAACCGTTGTGCACCGCGTGCACCTGCACGTCGAGCAGCACCCACTCGGTCGGCACGAGCCGGCACACGCGCAACGTGTTGTCGAGGCTGTTGCCGCCGGCGAACGCGCCGAGCGCCTGACCGATGCCCCACGGCACGTAGTCACCGAGGATGGCGAGCGCGGCTGCGGACATGTCGAGCACGTCCGGCATGCGGGCCCAGAGCGCGCTGCGGCCGGTGCCCTGCGTGCCGTCGAAGTCCCCGAAGTCGCGGCCGAGCGCCATGCGGACGTCGAGGCGCTGCATCAGCGAGTCGTCGTGGTGGTGCCGGTAGCTGCGGGGCGGCGAGCCGCTGGGCGCGGGTACGTCGGGCATCTCCTCCCACTGCCCCGCCTCCTCCATGTCGCGCAGGCCGAGCGCCGCGTTCACGGTGAGGATCTCGCGGTCGACGACGCGCCCGACGGCGCGGGCCTGCGTCGTGTTGCGACCGTCGACGGCGATGGTGACGTCGATGTCCATCATCTCCGGCGGGCGCGCGTACGAGAGGTACTGCGCGGTGGCCCAGATCACCGGGCGGCCCGTGGTTTGCTCGAGCGCCTCGATCGCCGCGCCGAGACCGCAGCCGCCGAAGAGGAAGTTGCCACCCGTTGACACGCCGGGCACCACCGGAAGCACCCACCGATGCGGGTTGTGGGTCGGTTCGAGCCCGAGGAACTGCCGTGCGTCCATGTGGGCGGGCACCCTACGGGAAGGGATGGCGGACGCCGAAGCCGAACCTAGGTGGATGCCTGACACCCCCTGGCTCGGTGATGCCTGCTCCCTCGTCGACGCGTTCCGCGCTGGCGAGCGCTCCCCCGTCGAGGAGCTCGACGCCTGCCTCGGCGCCATCGAGGCGAGCGAGCTGAACGCGTTCTCCTACCTCGACGCCGAGGGCGCGCGCGCCCGAGCCGCGGCCGCGGACACGTCGCTGCCGTTCGGCGGCGTGCCGGTGGCGGTGAAGGAGCTCGACTACGTCGAGGGCTGGCCCTCGACCGAGGCATCGCTCGTCTTCAAGGACCGGATCGCGGACCACGACTCGACGATGATCACGCGGCTGAAGACGGCGGGCGGCGCGAACCTCTTCGGCCTCACGACCGCCAGCGAGTTCGGCGGGCTCAACGTGAGCTGCACGAAGCTCAACGGCGTCACGGGCAACCCGTGGAAGGTGTCGCAGACCGCGGGCGGGTCCTCCGCCGGCTCGGCCAGCGCGGTCGCCGGTGGGCTCGCGCCGATCGCGACCGGCGGCGACGGCGGCGGCTCGATCCGCATCCCGGCCGGCTTCAACGGCCTGTTCGGGATGAAGGGCACCGCGGGGCGGATCCCCCGCGGCCCGAAGACGATGATCGGTCCGCTCACGGTCGTCGTGGGCTGCCTGGCGCGGTCCGTGCGCGACGCGGCGCGCTGGTACGACGTGTGCAGCGGCTTCGACTCGAGGGACCCGTACTCGCTCCCCCGCATCGAGGGCTGGGAGCGCGACCTCGGCACCCACGACCTCGCCGGCAAGCGCGCGGTGATCGCGCCGACCCTCGGCTCGGCGATCCTGCGACCCGAGGTCGAGGAGGTCGTCCGGGAGGCCGGCGAGTCCCTGGCCAAGCAGGCCGGGCTGCAGCTCGTCGACGTGCCCGTGAAGCTTCCCGGGCTCGGGACCGAGTGGGCGATCGCCAACCTCGCCACGCTCCTCGCCGACCTCGGCGACCTCTGGCCCGGCTGCAAGGACGACCTGTCCGTCGAGATCGCGTTCGGCCTCGAGTTCGCCGGCCACCTCATGAACCTGGAGACGGCCGCGAACGTGGAGAAGAGCCGCACCGCGGCCAACGAAGCCATGGCCGACGTCTTCGACCAGGTCGACTTCATCATCTGCGCCACCAACCCCGACGTCGCGTACCCGGCCGAGGTGACCCTGAACACGCGGGTCGGTGAGCTGCAGGTCGGGCCCGAGAACAACGGTGCCCTCACCATCCCGGCGAACATCAGCGGCAACCCCGCCTGCTCCATCCCCGCCGGCACCTTCGAGGGCCTTCCGGTCGGCATGCAGGTGATCGGCCGCCACCACGAGGACGCCCTCCTCCTCGACCTCGCCAGGGTCTTCGAGCAGGAGCGAGGTTGGCCCCTCGTGGCTCCCGGATCCCCGGTGTGACGGATATCTCGCCCTCCCTGACCGACTGACTGTCACACCCCCCGGGGAGACTGTGTCCATGGAACGACAGCTGGTGCTGATCGAGACCGCAGACCACGATTGGCGGCTCGACGAGCGCACGAAGGAGATCGGCCTGCGGGGCGTCGAGCTCGCACGCCAGCAGCTTCGTGAGGCCCGCCGTGCCGCCCTCGAGGACGCTGCCCGCCACGCTCACCCGTCCGCCGCCTGATCCGGAAGTCCTGATCCGGAAGTAGGGTCCGCCGCATGGGTGTCCTGGGGTGGATCGTCGTCGGCCTCATCGCTGGTGGACTGGCCCGCCGGGCCACCGGCTCCACTCGTCAGGGCTGCCTGACCACGATGGTCATCGGCATCGTCGGGGGCGTGCTCGGTGGTGCGATCTTCAACGCGATCGGCGGCAAGGGCATCACCGACTTCGGCATCTGGTCGATCCTCGTCGCGTTCGTCGGCGCCTGCCTGCTGCTGTTCCTGATGCAGGCCCTCGGGCTCGCCGACAAGCGCCGCTGAACCCGTGGCCCGCGCCTGACGGCCGTGTCAGGGTTGTCTGGCCCGTTCGCGCGCGTGCGCCCTATCCTCGGCCCATGCCTGAAGTCGTCATCGTCGAAGCCGTCCGCTCGCCCATCGGGCGCCGCGGGGGCGGCCTGTCCACCTTCCACTCCGCGGACCTGCTCGCCACGGTCCAGAAGGAGCTGATCGACCGCTCGGGCATCGACCCGGCCGAGGTCGGCCAGGTGGTCGGCGGCTGCGTCAGCCAGGTCGGCATGCAGGCCTTCAACATCACCCGCACCGCGTGGCTCGCCGCCGGACTGCCCACCTCGGTGGCCGCCACCACGGTCGACAGCCAGTGCGGCTCGTCGCAGCAGGCGACCAACCTCGCCACCAGCCTGATCGGCTCGGGCGTGGTGGATGTGGCCGTCGCCTGCGGCGTCGAGGTCATGAGCCGCGTGCCGATGGGCTCGAGCTTGGGCAAGGACGTCGGCAAGGCCGTGCCCAAGTCGTACTTCTCCCGCTACGAGTGGACCACCCAGTTCGAGGGCGCGGAGCGCATCGCCGAGAAGTGGGGCATCAGCCGCGACGACGTCGACCGCTTCGGCGTGCAGTCCCAGGAGTGGGGCGCCCGCGCGTGGGCCGAAGGTCGCTACGGGACGCAGATCGTCGGCATCGACGCGCCCGATCTCGACGACGAGGGCAAGCCCACCGGCACCACCCACCGCGTGGAGCGCGACGAGGGCCTGCGGGAGACCACGCTCGAGGCGCTCGGGAACCTGAAGCCCGTCGCCCGACCCGACGGCGTGCACACCGCGGGCACGTCCTCGCAGATCTCCGACGGTGCGGCCGCCGTGCTGCTCATGTCCAAGGAGAAGGCCGACGCGCTGGGCCTCAAGGCTCGAGCCCGGATCGTGGACACGTGCCTGGTCGGCAGCGATCCCGTGCTCATGCTCACGGGCCCGATCGACGCGACGCACCGCCTCCTCGAGCGGACCGGGATGACGATGGACGACATCGACGTCACCGAGATCAACGAGGCCTTCGCCTCCGTCGTGCTGGCGTGGATGAAGGAGCTGAACCCCGATCCCGCGAAGGTGAACCCGAACGGGGGCGCGATCGCCCTCGGTCACCCGCTCGGCGGCACCGGCGCGATCCTCACCACCAAGGCCCTGCACGAGCTCGAGCGCACGGACGGCACGAACGCCCTCGTCACCATGTGCTGCGGCGGCG
>JBJMHD010000036.1:0-10735 GCA_045807565.1 Acidimicrobiales bacterium
CAACGCCATCTCCTGGACCTTGGAGTGGAGGCGAGCGTTCTCGATGGCGACGCCAGCCGCCGCCGCCAACCCGATCACGAGCTCCTCGTCGACGTCGGTGAAGGCGTCACCGCCGGCCTTGTCGGTGAGGTAGAGGTTCCCGAACACCTCGTCGCGCACCCGGATCGGCACGCCCAGGAACGAGCGCATCGGCGGGTGGTTCGGTGGGAAGCCGAAGCTGTCCGGGTGCTCGCTCAGGTCGGGCAGTCGCAGGGGCTTGGCGTCCACGATGAGCAGGCCCAGGATGCCGTGCCCTTCCGGCAGGTGACCGATCTTGTGGTGGTCGTCCTCGGCGATGCCCACGGTGATGAACTGGGCGAGCCTCGTCCCCGTCTCGTCGAGCACACCGAGCGCGCCATACGTCGCGTCGACCAGCTCCACCGCGCTCTCGATGATCCGCCGCAGCATCGCCGGCAGGTCGAGGTCGAGCCCGACCGTGAGGACCGCGTCCAACAGCTGTCTCAGGCTGCGAGGGCCCGCCACATCCACGCGCACGACTGTACGTGTCGTCCAGCCCGCGGGAGTACGGAAGAATGCGTCCCATGACCGAGCCGACGCGGGTGTTCCTCCTCGACGACCACGAGGTGGTCCGCCGCGGGGTGCGCGACCTGCTCGAGGCCGAGGACGACCTCACCGTCGTCGGCGAGGCCGGCACCGCCGAGGAGGCTGTCGGTCGGATCCCCGCGACCAGCCCGCATGTCGCCGTGCTCGACGTGCGGCTCCCCGACGGCGACGGGATCGAGGTGTGCCGCGACGTCCGGTCTCGTCACCCCGAGATCGCCTGCATCATGCTCACGTCGTTCGCTGATGACGAGGCGGTCTATGCCGCGATCATGGCGGGCGCGTCGGGCTATGTGCTCAAGCAGGTCCGAGGGACCGAGCTCGTGGACGGGATCCGCCGCGTCGCGCGTGGCGAGTCGCTCCTCGACCCCCTGGTCACGACCCGGATCCTCGAGCGCATCCGCCACAGCGAGGCCGACGACGAGCTGGCCGGGCTCACCGAGCAGGAGCGCAAGATCCTCGAATTGATCGCCGAGGGGCTCACCAACCGCCAGATCGGCGAGCAGATGTTCCTCGCTGAGAAGACGGTGAAGAACTACGTCTCGAACCTCCTCAGCAAGCTCGGGATGCACCGTCGCACCGAGGCCGCGGCCTACGCCGCCCGGCTCTCCGAGCGCAAGAACCGGCCCACGGGCGGATAGGTCAGCCGCCGCCTTCGGAGCTGACGTCGTCCCAGGTCGCCTTGGCACCGCTGTGCCCGACCTCGACGATCATCCACAGTGCCCCGGCACCGACGACGAGGGCCACCACCGTCACGGCCGCAGTGGCGGCCCGCCCGCCGAGGCTCGGGCGGCGTCGCTCCAGGTAGGGCATCGCCGTCACAGCCGCTGCCGCCACGGTGACCGCGATCGCCCACGGCAGCACCAGGTCACCCTTCTCGGTGTGCTCCTCGACCAGGTGGGTCTCGTCCACCTTCTCCTCGAGCTCCTGACCGGAGGTCTGGGCCAACCCCACCGCCAGGGTCGCGACCAGCGCGACCCCCAGCGCCACCGGAGCGTACGGCCGGCGGGCGCGAGGCACCGCGGCGCACACGACCGTCGCGATCGCAGCCAGCGGGAGCAGCACCACGGCGGCGTGGACGATCAGTGGGTGGGCGGGGACTCCGAACAGCTCTGAGACCTCCACGGGCCTCTCCTTCCGTTGGGGTTCGCGATGGTCGTCCGCACGCGGATCAGCATCCTTGCGTTCGAGGGCGCCTCGCGGTGCGCGGCGCGGCGTTCCACCCGCGAAACGGTCTGGATCAGTCGACGGCGTCGTGGACGTTGACGTCCACCTGGCCGTAGGTGCGGCCCGAGGCGTGCACAGCGTCGAGCACTCGCACCCCCATCGCCTGGCGCATGCGTGCGTCGAGGGGCACCGTCACGTAGAGGTCCACCTGGAGATCGTGACCGGTCGGCTCGATGCGGCTCGTCACCTCGTTTGCCGACGTGCCGGCGGCCGCGGCGAGCCGCACGATGCGATGCCGGATGAGGGTCCGCAGCTCGTCGAAGCGGCGGTCGGCGGCCGCCTCGCACGCCGCGATGAGGTCGTCGTGGGGCCCGACCCTGCGAGCGACCCAGGGATCGAACGGGTCGTAGAAGTCGGATCCGTCCTCCACGATCGGCACGCCGGCTCGGATCGCGCAGCGCACGCCGTCCTCGGTGGCCGTCGGCCGCGGGTGGACCCCGCGGCGGACCAACAGGGCGACGTCGATCGCCTGGTCGAGCGGGCACGCGTCCGGGTCGACCATCCCGGCGCACGGGAACGGGTCCTCCCCGGGCTCGTGGCACCGGTGCACGCGGTGGCCGTGCTGCGCCAGGTTGCGCTCGGCCTCTTCGGTCGCGCTCGGGTCCGAGCCGACCACCAGCACATCAAGGGTCTTGGTCATGGCCTGATCCTGCGGATCGCGGTGGGCGGACAGCAGGGCCGACCGGATGTGCGGGCAGGGACCAAGGTCCTATTGGGGCGGGACATGGCGCCCGGTGATGCGAGAGGGGGTCAACCGGACCCAGTGGTCCTTGGCGCCTCCTGCCCAGGGCTCCACCGGGAGGTCGTGGATCCGGTCCCAGGTCTTGGCCTCGTAGTGCGTGACCTCCTCGAGGCGCCCGGCGGCGATGACGCTCCACCCAGAGCGGCTGCCTCGGTCGAAGTGGTCGATCTCGAAGCAGGCATGGGATCGGATCCCTTCGTCCAGCTTCAGGCCGGGGTCGGTGCGGAACACGATCGACTCCCCGTCCATGCGGTAGTTGACCGGGACGATGAGCGGGCCCCCGTCGGCCAGGACGGCCAAGCGCCCGATCTCGTCGTCGCCCAGAAGCGCGAGGCACCGCTCCCGGTCCAGCAGCTCGATCCGTGCCGTCGTGTCAGGCGTCATCGCGCCACCTCCTCAGGTGGCTCCATCGTGCGACGAGGTCGAGGTGCCGCCCAGGGCCTTTCGTCCCAGCCGGGCTGGACGCACGGCACGTTGGGAGCGTCGTCCGGGCCTGCGTCAGCCGCGCGCGCACGACGCGCCGAGACGTCGCGCGGCGTCCGCCCACGGCGTGTCGGCGCCGCGCGGCCAGAAGTCGCCGGTGTGGAGGTCTTGGTCGTAGGGCACCGGCGGGGGATCGCCGTTCCCGACGGCGGCGACCGCTGCGAGGAAGCGGTCGACATCGCCCGCTGTCGTCGAGATCCCGGTGCTCGCCCGCACGGCTCCGGGGATGGAGCGCTTGTCGCCCCGCCGGACGGCGTCCCGGTACTCGTCGACCTGTGCGGGGCTGAGCCCGAGCAGGCGCATCAGGTACGGATGGGCGCAGAAGCACCCATGCCGAACCCCAATGGCGTGCTCCACGCTGAGGCGAGCGGCAACGAGCGCGTGCGGGACCCCGTCGACCACGAACGGCGCCACCGGGAGCCCGTCCGATCCAGGAGGACCGAGCACTCGAACGCCTTCCAGGCCTCGTAGCCCGTCGCGCAGCCGCTTCGACATGGCGTCGTCATGCGCTCGGATCGCAGGCCAGCCGATGCCGGTCAGCTCGTCGATGGCGGCGTGCAGGGCGACGGCGCCCAGCACGTTGGGTGAGCCCGCCTCCTCCCGCTCGGGCGGGTCGGTCCACACCACCTCGTCGAGGTCGACCAGGTCGACGGCGCCCCCGCCGGCGAGGAAGGGGTCGCCGTGTGTGAAGGCATCCCGCGGGCCGAGCAGCACGCCGGCACCGAACGGTGCGTACATCTTGTGCCCGCTCCACGCGAGGAACTCGGCCTCGGGCGGCAGCGGTCGGTGCGTGGCGAGCTGCGCGGCGTCGATCAGCACGCGGACACCTCGATCGTGGGCCGCCGCGATGATCTCGTCGAGCGGTGGGAGCCAGCCCGTGACGTTCGAGGCTCCGGTGATGGCGAGCAGCCGCGGCGGCGGCGACGCATCGAGCGCTGCGACCACGTCGGCGGCGTCGAACGTGCCGTCCGCGCTGCAGTCGACGTAGCGGCAACGAGCCAGCCTGGTCCACGGCAGCAGGTTGGCGTGGTGCTCGACGACGGTGGTCACGACGACGTCGTCTCGCTCGAGGCCGAGCCGGTAGGCGAGGTGGTTGATCGCCTCGGTGGTGTTGCGGCAGATGATGGCGACGTCGTCACGATCGCGGCGGCCGGCGAACGCCTCGGCGGCGGCGCGCGCCTCCTCGTAGGCCATGGTGGACAGCTGCGACTTCCAGCCGGCTCCGCGATGGACGCTCGAGTACCTCGGCAGCACCTCGGCGACCCGGGCCGCGACCGACGGCATGGCAGCCGTGGACGCCGCCGCGTCCAGTGACAGGTACCGGCGGTCGATCCCGTCGAGGCAGGGGGCGAGCGCATCGTCTCCGACGAGCCGGATGCCGAGATCGTCGTCGCTCATGGCGCCTCCCGAGCGAGCTAGGTGAAGATGATCTGGCCGCCGGCGGCCTTCTCGTAGAACTCGCCGACCGTGATGATGACCTCCACCTGGGGGATGAGGTCGTTCTTCTCCATCTTCGTGCTCATGTAGTGGGTCGTCATCACAGTCAGTCGATTGCACCGCGGGCTCGCCCAGTAGGCCCGAAGGTCCCGGAAGGCACGACGTTCGGCCCTAGCCGGAGCAACCCGCGCTCGTGACAGTGATGGCATGACGACGACGATCGGTGAGCGCTTCGATGCGCAGGGGATCCTCCGGCTCGAGGAGGACGAGTGCTGGCGGTTCCTGGCCAAGCACTGGCTCGGCCGGGTGGGTCTCGTGCACCTCGACCAGCCGATGGTCTTCCCCGTCGGCTACGTCATCGACCGCGGGTCCGTGGTCTTCCGAACGGCGCCGGGGACGAAGCTCACGCTCGCCGGTGTCGGTGCTCCCGCGGTGTTCGAGGTCGACGAGGCCAGCAAGCTCTTCGAGACCGGGACCAGCGTGATGGTGCACGGGACCCTCCGTGAGGTCACCGATCGACAGGAGCGGGAGCGCCTTCGCTGGCTACCGCTGCGCACGTGGGCACCCGGCGACCGCGACCACTTCGTGCGGATCGAACCCCGCTCCGTCTCCGGACGACGCATCGGGCGTCCGCACCTCGAAGAGGGGCTGCACGCCGACGGCGGCTGACCCCACGAAGAGAGAAGACGAGGCGACAGGAGCACCGCATGATCACCAACGACTCTGTTCGGTCCTTCCTCGATGGGCACCGCATCGCGGTCATCGGGGCGTCCGACCGCAAGGACAGCTTCGCTCGCACCATCGACGAGGCACTCGTCGAGCACGGCTACGAGGTCGTGCCCGTCAACCCCCGCCTCACCGAGCTCGACGGCCGGACCTGCTACCCGAGCATCACGGACGTGCCTGGGCCCGTCGACGGCGCCATCCTGATGGTCGGGCCCGACCACGCCCTCCAGGCGGTCGAGGACGTCGCCGAGGCCGGGCTCGAGAAGGTGTGGCTCTTCAAGGGCATCGGTGCCTCCGGGGCCGCCACCCCCGAGGCGATCAGCGCCTGCGAGCGCCACGGCCTCGAGACGGTGGCCGGGGCCTGCCCGCTCATGTTCCTGGATCCCGTCGCTTCGGTGCACCGCATCCACCGGTCGGTGCGCCGCCTGCGGGGGGCTGTGGAGAAGGCGGCCTGACGATCGTGGGCGCTCGGGACCTTCGGCCCTCTCGGAAGGACCCTTCGGGCCTACTGGCCGAGACGCCCCATCCGTACGTTGCTCGTAGAGACAGATCCTTACGAAAGAGGAGCCAACCATGACGGCAATCGCCCATCCCGAGACCGTGCCCATCCCTGCCACGAGCACCCCCGTCGTGGCCCTCAAGCGACGCACCATCGACTCGGTGCTGATCGGCGCCGGCGCCGTGGTCACCGTCGTCATGTTCGTCGCCGGCGGGCTCCTCATGTGGGGCTCGAACTTCGCCGAGGACTACGTGCTCGACGAGCTGTCCTCGCAGAACATCGCCTTCCCGCCTGCCGATGCCCTCGAGGCACAGGGTCGCACCGACCTCGTCCAGTACGCCGGCCAGACGGTGGACACCGGCAAGGAGGCCGAGGCCTACGCCAGCTTCATCGCCGGTCACCTCGAGGCCGTCGCCGATGGCCAGACCTACGCCGACCTCGGTGACCCCGAGCGGGCGGCCACCGCCGCCGTCGAGGACGCCAAGACCAGCGGCGCCCCCGCTGATCAGGTCGCTGCCCTCGAGGCCGACGCCGCAACCATCACCGGTCAGCGCAACACGCTCTTCAAGGGTGAGACCCTCCGTGGCCTCCTCCTGAGCGCCTTCGCCTGGTCGACGGTCGGCCGCATCGCCGGCATCGCAGCGTGGGCCGCCTTCGCCGCCGGAGCAGCGATGCTGGTCCTGGTGGTCTTCGGGCTCCGCCACCACCACAAGGTCGTGGTCGACGAGAAGTAGCACCAGCGAGACAAGGCCCTCGGAGGGGCAGCCCACGGGCTGCCCCTCCGACGCGCGTAGCCTCGGCCGCCGTGAGCCAGGGGCGCCGGTTGGGGTTTGCGCTGGCGCTGCTCGTCGCGGTGGTGCTGTTCGGCACCGTCGGCTACGTGCTGCTCGGCTTCGGTTGGCTCGACGCCAGCTACCAGACGGTGACCACCATCTCGACGGTGGGGTTCCGCGAGGTCGAGCCCCTCACCGACACCGGCCAGGTGTTCACGATGGTGCTCATCCTGGTGGGCGTCGGGGCAACCCTGTACGCGCTGGCCGCGATCGTGGAGCTCATCGTCGAAGGCCGCCTCAACGAGCTGCTCGGGAGACGTCGCATGGACAAGTCGATCGCCGCCAAGAGCGGACACGTGATCATCTGCGGGTGGGGCCGCGTCGGGCGGGCCATCGCCAGCGACGTGCTGGCCGCGCAACGCGACTTCCTCGTGGTGGAGTCCGACGCCGATCGGGTGGCGGGGGAGCCGTGCGACGTCGTCGTCGGCGATGCCACCGATGACGCGATCCTCCAGGCCGCCGGCATCGACCGCGCGTCGGCCCTGGTCGCCGCCGTCGACAGCGACGCTGCCAACTCGTTCATCGTGCTCAGCGCCCGTGCGCTGCGCGACGACCTCTTCATCGTGGCTCGGGCCCGCAGCCAGGACAGCGTGGAGAAGCTCCGCCGGGCCGGCGCCGACCGCGTCGTCAACCCGCAGAGCATCGGAGGCGCTCGCATGGCCGCGTTCGTGCTCCAGCCCCACGTCGCCGAGTTCCTCGACGTCGTGATGCACGAGCGCACCCTCGAGTTCCGCTTGGAGGAGGTTCCCGTGCCGGAGGGGAGCGCCCTCGCCGGCGCCACCATCGGCGAGAGCGCGCTGCGTGACAGGACCGGCGCCCTCGTGCTCGCGCTGCGCGACCCGGACGGCAGCTTCCGCACGAACCCACGGTCGGAGACGAGGATCCAGCCGGGTGAGGTGATCATCGCGATCGGGACGCAGGCCGAGCTGGACGCCCTCGTGGACCTGGCTCGCCCCTAGCCGACGGGCGACGCCTCGAACCGGGTGCCGAGCCGGCGGTACGAGCGGCCTCGCCACACGAGCACCGTGACCACGATGCCGACGAGCCCGCTGAGGGTGAACATGAGCGCGATCCCGCGGTCCGGTCCGGAACCGAACCACCCGCCGATGGCGTTGGCGCCGCTGCCGTCGGTCATGAACGGCATCACCACCGTCTCGGCGAGCGGGCCGACGACGAACGCGGTGATGGGCGCGGCCGCGTTCTCCACGAGCTGGGCGAAGCCGAACACGCGGCCTTGGCGCTCGAACGGGATCACCTTCTGGAGGACCGTCTGCTCGGCCGCCTCGATCATGGGCGTCAACGTGAGCCACACGAACATGCCCACGGCCAGCGGGACGATCGACGAGCGGAGGGCGAACGTCGCGCACACGAACCAGTTGATGAGGTTGAAGAGGAGGATCAGGCGCAGCGGCTTCGGCCCGAGCCCGCGGCGGGCGACGATCAGCCCGCCGACGATGAAGGCCATGCTGATGAAGCCCCAGATCAGGCCCCAGGTCTCCACCGACACGAGCTCCAGCCCGTAGGCATCCATGAGCGCCATGAACACGCCGTTCAGCAGGTTGTTGAAGGCGGCGAGCGCGATCAGCATGCCGAGCCCGGGCACGGCTCGGATCGCGTCGAGGGCGCCGCGCACGTCCACCTTCGGCATGACCTCGCCGTCCACGACCTCGGGCTCAGGCTCGTCGATGTGGATGGTCTGCAGGTGGAGGAGGCACGCGAAGGTCAGCACCACCGACGCGCCGAGCGCCCAGCCCATCCCCAGGCGTCCCACCACCAGCCCGCTGAACACCGAGGTCACCGCGAACGACACCCCGGTGACGGTGCCGACCATCCCGTTGGCGCGGTCCCGCCGGTCCTCGGGCACGAGCAACGTCACGCACGTCGACAGGGCGATGCTGCGGAGCATCCCCGCCACCGACCCGGCGAGCGTCGCCGCCACCAGGATCCAGAACCAGGGCTGGTCCAGCCGGAGCAGCTCGCTGGTGCCGATGAGGATGTAGACGAGCGCCGCGATCGCGAAGCAGAGCGCGGACAAGGACGTGGCCAGCACCATCGCGGCGTGCTTGCGGTGCCGGTCCACGTAGGTGCCGAACGCCGGCGCGATGACCGCCGACGCGATCCCGAACGCACCACCGATCACGCCGGTGGCGACCACCGAGCGGGTCTCCAGGTACACCCAGAAGGTCAGGGCGAACCAGAGGAAGGTGCTGGTGACGCCCGAGACCAGCGTGTTCACCAACAGCTGCCGGAACGTCGCCATGTCCTCGGCGGACCGCAGGTTCGCCGTGCCCTCCTCGCCCGCTGAGACGCTCACGGTCGCCATGCTGCCGTAGACGGCGTCGGCGCCGACCGTTCATCGGTGCCCGCATGGCAGGATCGCCGCGTGGGGGAGATGCGGGTGGTCGTCGCCGGTGCGGGGATCGGGGGCCTGGCGGCGGCCATGGCGCTCTCGCGAGCGGGCCACGACGTGACGGTGGTCGAGCGTGACGACACGCCCATGCCCGACGACGTGGAGGGCGCGTTCCAGTGGGATCGCCGAGGCGCGCCGCAGGTGAGGCACACCCACGGGTTCCCAGCGCTCATCCGGGTGACGCTCCGTGACCGCTACCCCGACGTGCTCGCCGCGCTGCTCGATGCCGGCGTGCGCGAGGTGAGCATCCTGCCGCCGGTCGTCTCGCCCGATGCGCCGACCTACGAGCGCGACGCAGCCGACCTGCAGGTGCTCAGCTGCCGGCGCACCACGCTCGAGTGGGTCCTGCGACGCTGCGCGCTGTCCGAGGATGGTGTGCGGTTCGAGGTCGGCGTCCCCGTCGACGGGCTCCTCGTGTCCGGCGCCGGCGCGCCGCTCGAGGTCCGAGGGGTTCGCCTCGCCGATGGCCGCGAGCTGCCCGCCGACGTGGTCGTCGCCAGCACCGGGCGGCGCGACGCCGTGCCGACCTGGTTCGCTGAGCACGACGTGATCGTGGCCGAGGAGGAGCACCCGACCGGAACGATCTACCTGAGCCGGTTCTACCGAGCCGCGCCCGGCACCGACGCGCCCATGGGCTACCAGGGCGGCCGCCGGGCCGGCCTCGGGTTCGTGGTGGCCGGGGCCGACAACGGCACCTACTCCGCCACCCTGGCCGTGCCCGCCGACGACGTGGAGCTCCGCACCCACCTCATGGAGCCGGATCGCTACGAGGCGGTCCTCCCGCTGTTCCGGGAGATGGAGCCGGTGGTGACACGGGGAGGGGAGCCGATCACGCCGGTGCAGGCGATGGGGGGCCTGATCAACCGCATCCGCCGGTTCGTGGCGGCGGACGGCTCGCCGCTCGCCCACGGCTTCTTCGCCATCGGCGATGCCCATACGTGCACGAACCCGCTCTACGGGCGCGGCTCCTCGCTCGCGGTGCTGCAGGCGGTGCTCGTGGCTGACGCCCTCGCCGCGCACCCCGGTGATCGAGCGGCGGCCGCTCGCGCCTACGAGCTCGCCAGCAGCCAGCGCGTGGAACCCTGGTACCACGTCTCGCTGATGACGGATCTCGCCGCTGCCGCTCCGCGCGCCGACGAGCCGGCCTCGGCGCCGCGGGCCGCGCCGCAGGAGGGCGGGTCGGCACCCGCCGCGCCGCGCCTCGACCTCCAGACGCTGCGGCGCATCGCAGCGTCCGGCGATCCCGAGCTGTCGGTCCTCGTCGCCAAGACGATGAGCCTCCTCCTCACCCCGCAAGAGGTGTTCGGGAACCCCGAGGTCGTCGAACGCCTCACCGCGGCGGCCGCCGTCGAACGGCCCCGCGACCCGGACCGCCCCAAGCCGCCGCCCCTCACCCGCGACGCCATCCTCGCCGCCGGCCCCTGACGTTCCGGCGTCACTGGGAGGCGATGATCGCCTCCGCCTCGGCCTCGGCGTCGACGACGGGGAGGCCGTCGACGTCGATGTCGACGTGGTGGAGGGTGCCCGTGAACTCGAAGCGACCGCGGTAGTCCTCGTCGGCCGGACTGAAGTCCGGTGACCACCCGGCGGTGAGGCCGGCGCCGGTCAGCGAGAAGCGGCTCCACCCCGTGCGCTTCACCTCACCGGTGCCGACCCCCGCGCGGTCCACGAGGAGCTCGGCCGCCGGCGGCCGGAAGCGGAACGCGAGGGTGTGGTCACCGGCCGCGAGCGCGCCGATCGACGCCTCCACCCGGTAGATGCGCCACCCCGCCAGGTTG
>JBJMHD010000037.1:0-6362 GCA_045807565.1 Acidimicrobiales bacterium
GTCGGAGGTGCTCCATCTCGTCTCGGGGTCCAGTGTGCTGTCGCCGGCATGGGCGAACCCGTGGCTCGCAAGGCCTGACGGCAGCCCCCTCACCACCCCCGACGTGTGGTTCGACGACGTAGCGATGGCCGTGATGGTCCACTCCAGGCGCTACCACGCGGAGGGGGAACGATGGGACGACACCGTGGAAGCAGACTCCGACCTCGTTGCGGCCGGTGTCGTCGTCGTCGGCGTGACACCGCACCGGATCCGCGCCGACCCCCCGCGGGTGCTGCACCGGTTGGAGCGTGCCTACCTCGCCGCTGCGGCCCGACCGCGGCCCGCCGTCGTGGCTCGTCCCCGGCTCGTTCACCGGCGCCGGCCAGTCGGCTGAGCCGCCGTGACACACGGACACCAGTTACCCGGCATCCATACTCGGCTCCGGATGCCGCCTGGGAGGTCGAGTGATCGGTGCACCTACCAGGGCGTAGCCCACGCCACGCCGAGCTCCGTCACCCGGCATCAGCATCGCCAGCCGGCCTCGTCCACCGGCGGATCAGCCGTCGACGGGGCGGCCGTGCAGCGCGGCGAAGAGCACCGGCGCCAGGTCTGCCTCGCGGACGTCCCCGAGGGACACCGGCCGCCCGTCGGGCCCGGCGAGCGGCACCCGCCAGTTCGGGTACTCGTCGTTGGTGCCCGGCTGGTTGACGGCCCGGTGGTCGCCGACCACGTCGGCCAGGGCGACGGCGAGCATCCGGCTCGGCGTGAGCGCCATCCACCGGTGCAGGGCCTCGACGATGGCATCGATGCCGGCCCCCGGCGCGAGCAGCCCCTGCGCGATACAGGCGTCGCGCAGCCGCGCGATCGAGGCCTCCTCCTGCGCACGCTCCTCCTCGACGGACCGGGTGAGCAGCCCGAGCTGCTCGCGGATCGCCACGTGCTCGAGCGAGAGGTAGCCGGCCGACGGGGGCAGGTCGTGCGTCGTCACCGTCGAGAGGCAGAGCTCTCGGTAGTGCTCGGGTGGCTTGGGCCGGTCGTCCTCCCACTCGAACCACAGGATCGAGGTGCCGACGAGCCCCCGCTCCATCATGTAGTCGCGCACGTGCGGTGCGACGACCCCGAGGTCCTCGCCGATGACGACGGCCCCGGCCCGCTGCGCCTCGAGCACGAGGATGCCGAGCAGCGCCTCGTGGTCGTAGTGCACGTAGGTGCCCTCGGCCGGCGTGCCACCGGCCGGGATCCACCAGAGCCGGAACAGGCCGATGATGTGGTCGACCCGGATGCCGCCCGAGTCGCGCAGCACGGTGCGCACCATGTCGCGGAACGGCGCGTAGCCGAGCTCGGCGAGCCGGTCGGGGCGCCAGGGCGGCTGGCTCCAGTCCTGTCCGAGCTGGTTGAACTGGTCGGGCGGCGCGCCCACGGTGACCCCGCGCGCCAACGCGTCGCCGAGCCCCCAGGCGTCGGCGCCGAGCGGGTGCACTCCCACGGCGAGGTCGTGCACGATGCCGAGCGGCATGCCCGCCGCCCGGGCGTCCTGCTGGGCCGAGGCCAGCTGCTGCTCGAGCAGCCACTGCAGCCAGCGGTGGAAGTCGACCTCGGTGGCGTGCCGCTCGCGGAACGCGGCCACGGCGGCGCTGGAGGGGTCCTGCAGCTCTGCGGCCCACGAGCTCCAGGGCATGCCGTGCTCCTCGACGAGCGCGCACCAGGTGGCGTAGGTCGTGAGGCCGTCGCCCTCTCGCTCGCAGAAGTCGACGAAGGACTGCGCCCGCGGGCCGGTCAGCCCCACGTCGAAGACCAGCCGCAGTGCCTCCTTCTTCGCGGTCCACGCGGCGTCGCGGTCGATCCGGTCGACCGAGTTCAGGGCACGGGCACCGGCGGCCAACGTCGCGACCCGGCGGTAGGCGGCATGGTCGAGCCGGGCCAGCTCGGGCACGTCCTCGACCCGCAGGTAGATCGGGTTGACGAAGCGCCGGGTGGTGGGCAGGTAGGGGGAGGGCTCCATCGGCACCACCGGCTCCGCGGCGTGCAGGGGGTTGATCAGCACGAAGTCGGCGTCGTGCGCCGCCGCGGCCCAGGTGGCCAGGTCGGCGAGGTCGCCGAGGTCGCCGACGCCCCACGACTCGCCCGAGCGCACCTGGTACAGCTGCGCCATCAGCCCGACGACGCGACCCTCGGCCACCGCCGGCGGCAGCTCGAGCCGCTGCGGCGTGACGACCAGCGTGGCCTCGGTGGTGCGCGGGTCGAGCGCCGGCACGTCGAGGTGTGCCACGAGGCGGTGCCAGCCGACCGGCAGGTCGCCGGGCACCTCGAAGGTGGCCTCCCCCACCACCTGGCCGTCGACCTCGCGCTCGGGCACCCACCGGTCGACCTGCGGCAGCTCGCGCACGGAGCCGTCCTCGAGCACGACGTCGAGCCGGATGCCGGTGCCCGCCGGCACGTGTGCGTGGACCCATGGTGTCCACCCCTCCCGCGTCACCACGGTCGGGGGGAGGGTACGCCGCCAGGGCGCGAGCTCGACTCCGGCGAGGGCCTGTTCGACGGCGTCGTCGCCCTCTGCGTCGACCCCCAGCGCGGTGAGCACGGCGCGGATGGCGGCCGCCGAGACGGTGACGTGCTGGCCCTGCCAGTCCCAGTACTCCGTCGCCACCCCGTGGGCGTGGGCGAGCTCGACGAGCCGGGGCGGCGGGGCGGGGGGAACCATGCGCCCATCCTGCCGTGCGGGGGCCGCCGGCCCGAATCCGGGAACGCCGCAGTCAGCCGCCGACGTCGTCGCGCCACGAGTGCCGCGGGTCGAACCCGAGCACCCGGCGGGCCTTGTCGATCGACAGCAGAGTGTCGTGCTCGCCGAGGTCACCGCGCACCTCGACCCCCGGGAACTCGGCCGCCACGAGCTCGGCGTTGGGGCGGCTCATCACGGTGTCCGGCGAGGCGATGATGAACCGGTCGAACCCGGGCTCGCGGTGCTCGAGCGCCTTCTCGACCGCGAGCGCGCCGTCCCGCCCGTCGATGTAGCCCCACAGGTTCCAGCGGCGCAGGGCCGGGTCGGCGTCGAAGGAGGGGAACTGCGCGTAGTCCTCGACGTCCATGACGTTGGAGAAGCGCAGCGCCGTGACCGACAACCCCGGGTGCCACCGGCACAGCTCGATCGCCATCGTCTCCTCGAGGTGCTTGCCGAGCGAGTAGACCGACTCCGGCCGCGCGGGGTACTCCTCGTCGACCGGGACGTAGGGCGGGGGCGTGTCGAACGGCAGCCCCAGAACCGTCTCGCTCGACGCCATCACCACCTTGTCGATGCCGAGCCGGGTCGCGGCGTGCAGCACGTTGAAGGTGCTCAGCTGGTTGTTGCGGAACGTCGCCACGTCGCTGTGCAGCCCGGGCGCCGGGATCGCCGCGAGGTGCACCACGGCCTCCGCGGCGGGCTGCTCGCCGCGCACGCCACCGAGGGCGTCGACCACCTGGCCGTAGTCGGTGAGGTCGATGGCGAGCCAGCCGCTCCACCGCTCCCCGGAGGTGTCGAGGTTGACGACGTCGTGCCCGCTGCCCCGCAGCCGATCCACGACATGACGTCCGAGCTTTCCCGACCCTCCGGTCACCGCGATGCGCATGCGGCGAGCGTATGCCGTGCGCCCCGGCCCACGGCGCGCGGATGCCGTGCCGTCCTCGCGCGGGCGGCACGGCATCCGCCGTGGTTCAGACGCTCGGGGACTCCTGGTGGAGCGGCTGGAGCACCTTCTGCACCCGGGGGTCACCGGCATCCGCGAAGTAGTCGCCGTGGATCGTCTCGTCCTCGCCGTCGGGCGCCTTGACGGCCCGCAAGACGAAGGTCAGCACGACCGCCACGACCAGGTTGATGACGAACGCGGTGAGGGCGATGTAGCCCAGCTGGCCGATGACCGGCATGTTGGCCAGCGAGCCACCGAAGTGGTTGATGCCGGCCCGCGGGTTGGCGACGTTCCACGCCTGCCAGGTGCCGTAGACCATCCCGACCGCCCAGCCCGCGAGGAGCGCCCAGCGGTGCATCCAGCGGGTGTAGAGGCCCAGCACGATGGCCGGGAAGGTCTGCAGGATCCAGATGCCGCCGAGCAGCTGGAAGTTGATCGCGTTCTGCTTGTCGAGCAGCAGCACGAACACCAGCGCGAACAGCTTGACCACGAGCGAGGCGAGCTTGGAGACCTTCGCCTCCTGCTCCACCGTGGCGTCGGGCTTGAGCCACTCCTTGTAGATGTTGCGGGTGAAGGTGTTGGCGGCGGCGATCGACATGATCGCCGCGGGCACCAGGGCCCCGATCGCGATGGCGGCGAAGGCCACGCCCGCGAACCACGAGGGGAACGCGTCCTCGAAGAGCTGCGGGATGACGAGCTGCGCGTTGGGCTTGCCGTCGGCGCCGATCGGCTTGGTGCCGGCCGCGATGGCCACCCAGCCGAGCAGGGCCAGCAGGCCGAGCACGAAGCTGTAGGCGGGCAGGATCGCGGCGTTGCGACGCACGGTGTTGCGGGTCGAGGCCGACAGGCTGGCGGTGATCGAGTGCGGGTACATGAACAGGGCGAGCGCCGATCCCAGGCCCAGCGTGGCGTACGCCCAGTACTGCGTCGCGCCGGGGATGAAGACGCCGGTGGGCTTGCCGTCGGTGGGGTTGGGCTTGGCCATCTTGGTCTGCGCGGCGTCGAAGATGTGCGACCAGCCGCCGAACTTCGTGGGCAGGTAGATGATCGCCACGATGATGACGAGGTAGATCAGGGTGTCCTTGACGAACGCGATGACCGCCGGCGCCCGCAGGCCGCCGGAGTAGGTGTAGGCGGCGAGCAGGGCGAAGGCGATGAACAGCGGCAGGTCCTGGGCGATGACGCTGTCGCCGCCGCCGAGGCCGACGACCTCGAGCACCGCCTGGATGCCGACCAGCTGGAGAGCGATGTACGGCATCGTCGCGAGGAACCCGGTGACGGCGACGGCCAACGAGAGCCCGCGCGAACCGAACCGGCCGCGGACGAAGTCGGCCGTCGTGACGTAGCCGTGCCGGTGGCTCACCGACCACATCCGGCCCATGAAGATGAAGATGATCGGGTAGAGCACGATCGTGTAGGGCACCGCGAAGAACCCGGACACAGAGCCCGCAGCCCACATCGCCGCCGGGACCGCGATGAAGGTATAGGCGGTGTAGAGGTCGCCACCGAGCAGGAACCAGGTGATCCAGGTGCCGAACGAGCGGCCACCGAGGCCCCACTCGTCCAGGGACTCCATGCTCGTGGGGCGGCGCCACCGGCTCGCCCAGAAACCCATGACGGTGACCAGCGCGAACAGCAGGACCAGGACGGCGAGAGCGACGCCGTTGACGTCGGTCATGGCCGCTCCTCCCCGTCGGTCCCGACGGAGCGACGTGCGTCGCCCCTGGCCCACTCGGTGCCGTCACCGAGGTCGTCCATCGGTCGGTGCGGCCTGGCGACGAGGACGATGCGGTAGGCCGTGTAGGTCAGGGCGGAGCACAGGAACACCCACAGGAACTGGTACCAGATGAAGAACGGGAACCCGGCCAGGCGGGGTTCGTCGCGGCTGTAGCTGCTCACCCACATCAGGGCGACGATCGGGAGCATGAGGAGCACACCGGCCAGGACGAGCAGCCCGGTGCGCGCAGGTGGGACGGTGTCGTGGTCGACCGCCTCGGGCCGACGGGGTTCGATGCTTCCGGCTGAACTCATGGTTCCTCCTAGGTACCCCGGCAGTGGCGCCTGCCGGCCACGAAACACGCTAGGCACTTCTCCCATCCGTGCGGGGTTTGCGGGCGGTCGGTCTGCGGCGTCGGTGCGGGTCGGCAGAATGGGCGGATGTCCACGATCGTCTTCCTGCACGCCCACCCCGACGACGAGGCGTCGCAGACCTCCGGCTCGATGGCTCGCGCCGTCGACGAGGGCCATCGCGTCGTCGTCGTCTTCGCCACGAACGGCGACCACGGGGAGGCTCCCGACGACCTGGCACCCGGCGAGTCTGTGGTCGACCGGCGTCGCACCGAGGCCGAGGCCTCCGCCGCCGCGATCGGGCTGCACCGCGTCGTGTGGCTCGGCTACGCCGACTCGGGCATGACCGGTTGGCAGCAGAACTCGCACGAAGGCGCGTTCACCGCCGCGCCACTCGACGAGGCCGGTGCGCGGTTCGCGGCGGTTCTCGACGAGGAGGACGCGGACAGCGCCGTCGGCTACGACTGGCACGGTGGCTACGGTCACCCGGACCACGTGCAGGTGCACCGCGTGCTGCACCGCGGCGCCGCGCTGGCGGCACGCACCCCTCGGGTGCTGGAGTCCACCCTGAACCGCGACGCGATGCGCCGCTTCGGCCAGGCGGCCAGGGCCGCCGGCGTCGAGGGCACCGACGAGTGGGACCCTGACCAGCCG
>JBJMHD010000038.1:0-7768 GCA_045807565.1 Acidimicrobiales bacterium
GCGATCGATTGGCCTAGTTGTTAGGCGGCGATTGCAAACTGCTCATCGTTGGCAGTTGTTTGGTTGCCCCGTTTATGGAGTCTGAGCAACTCCGGTCGCACGAAGCGCATCGCGGTCTCGAAGTCGAAACCGATCACCCCCGTGTGAGCTGCACCTGTCAAGGATCGCCCCGGTCGCCCAGGGCCTCCCAAGCCTACCGGCGTCAGTCGCGATCTCGACGGGCCATCGCTCGGCGGAGGTCGAGGTTCGCGTCGCGCTCGGCGATGGCTTGGCGCTTGTCGTGGGTCTTCCGAGGCTTGCCGAGGGCCAGCTCCACCTTCGCCCGACCGTCCTTGAAGTACACCGACAGCGGGATGAGCGACAGGTGCTCCGGGTCGACCCGAGCGCGCAGGCGCTCGATCTCGTGGCTGTGGAGCAGGAGCTTGCGCTTGCGGGCCTCCTCGTGACCTGTGTGCTCCTGGGCGTAGGCGTACACCGCGATGGTGAGGTTGTGCAGCCAGATCTCGCCGCTGCCGTCGATGCGGGCGAAGGCGTCGCCGATCTGCACCTTGCCGTCCCGGATGGACTTCACCTCGGACCCGCGGAGCACGAGACCCGCCTCGATCGTGTCGAGGATGTCGTAGTTGCGACGAGCCTTGCGGTTCCTCGCCACGACCTTGGTGCCGGTCTCTCGCATGGGGCTGGTCACGCTACCGGTACCCTCCCGGCCGTGTTGCACGTGACGAGCGAGGTGTGGCGCCAGATGGTGGGCCACGCCTATGACGGGTTGCCCGACGAGGCGTGCGGCCTCCTCGCCGGCCCAGCCGGCAGCGACCGGGCCACGGTCTTCTACCCCTGCCGCAACGCCGCCGAGTCCAGCCGGGTGTACACCGTCGACGCCAAGGACCACCTCCGCGCCGACCGCGACGCGGAGAGCCGGGGCCTCGAGATCAACGGAGTGGTCCACAGCCACACCCACACCGAGGCGTACCCGTCGCCCACCGACGTCCAGCAGGCGCCCGACCCGGGTTGGCACTACGTGATCGTGTCGCTGCGGCAGGACGCACCGGTCACACGGAGCTACCGCATCGTCGACGGCGTGATCTCCGAAGAAGTGCTCGGGCTCAGCGACCGGTAGAATCCCGACAGATCCAGTCGACTTTCCGGAGCTCCCGTGGCCGTCTACGAATCAGCGCTCGACCTCATCGGCGACACGCCGATCGTGGACATCTCCGCGCTGTCACCCAACCCGACGGTGCGGATCCTCGCCAAGCTCGAGGGCCAGAACCCCGGCGGCTCGGTGAAGGACCGGGCGGCCAAGTGGATGATCCTCGAGGCCGAGAAGGATGGGCTGCTCACGCCCGGGTCCGGCCAGGTGATCCTCGAGTCGAGCTCGGGCAACACCGGCATCGCACTGGCGATGATCGCCAGGACGCGTGGCTACCACCTGAAGGTCGTGCTCCCCGACAACGTCTCCACCGAGCGCCGCCAGCTGCTCGAGAGCTGGGGGGCGGAGATCATCGACAGCCCGGGGTCCGAGGGGTCGAACGGCGCGATGCGCCGTGCCCAGGCGATGGCGGCCGAGCAGCCCGACTGGTGGTTCCCCTTCCAGTACGGGAACCCGGCGAACCCCAAGGCCCACTACGAGGGCACCGGCCCCGAGATCTGGCGCGACGTCCCCGAGCTCACCCACTTCGTCGCCGGCCTCGGCACCGCCGGCACGCTCATGGGCGTGGGACGCTTCCTCAAGGAGCGCAACCCCGACGTCCAGGTGTGGGCCATCGAGCCCCCGGCCGGGGAGATGGTCGACGGCCTGAAGCAGATCGACGAAGGGTTCATCCCCCCGGTGTTCCTCGACAACGACGGGTTCGAGCTGCTCGACCGTCGGCTGATCGTGCGCCCGCGCGAGTCGATCGAGTGGACGCGCCGCCTCACCGAGGTGGGCATCTTCGCCGGGATCAGCTCGGGCGCCATCCTGGCGGGAGCCGCCAAGGCGGCGAGCCTCATCGAGCAGGGCACGATCGTGATGATCGTCTGCGACGGCGGCTGGAAGTACCTGTCTGCCGGCGTCTGGACCGACGACCTCGACACGGTCGAGGAGCGCGCGCGGTCCACGATCTACTTCTAGGCGTCCACCGAGGCCCTGCCCTCGTCTCGGCCCGTGACGCATGTCATGGGCGATGCGCGCGGTAGCGCGCAGACGCCCTGGGCGGCGAGGCGCATCCTCGTCGCATGGCGAGTCCCCCGATCGAAGGCCACAGCGGGGTGGCTGCGGAGGGGTTCGCCGTCTAGGCGGGGTCGGGTCGGTGGGTGGGTGGCGGGCCCCACCCACCGTCGGACCCGCGTCCGGTCCTCCGCGCGTCGACCTACGATGCGCCGATGGCGGAGGCGCCGCCCGATGGAGGCTTCTGGGCTCTGCTGGGCGAGCAGCAGCGAGCACGCCTCGTGTCGACCGGGCGGGAGCGACGGGTGGCCTCCGGCCGGCGCCTGTTCGAGGAGGGTCGACCAGCGCCGAGCCTGGTGGTGATCCTGCAGGGCTGCGTGCGGATCTCCACCGTCGGCCGTGGCGGCGAGGAGCGCCTGCTGGCGGTGCGCGGGGTGGGCGACCTGCTGGGCGAGATGGGGGGTCTCATCGGGGGCACCCGCACCGCGACGGTCACCGCCGTGGGCGACGTCCGTGCGCTCGCGCTGGCTCGCGAGGAGCTCGAGCAGCTCTCACGCGCCGAGCCCGCGATCCTCCAGGCGCTGGTGCGGGCCCTCGTGCACCGGATCCAGGAAGCGGACCGCGCCCGCCTCGATCTCCTCGACGAGGCGCCCGTGCGCATCCGGCGGCTCCTGGTGGACCTCGTCCATCGCTTCAGCGTGCCGATCGCCGGGAGCGCCCGGCGGATCGACGTCGCGCTGTCTCAGGAGGACCTGGCGAGTCTCACCTTCACCTCCCGCGGCGTGGTCGCGACGACGCTGCGCGACCTGCGCGAGCGAGGTCTCGTGCAGACCGGTCGGCGGGAGCTCATCGTCACCGACGTCGCCGCCTTGGAGCGGTCGGCACGCCGGGACGACGCCGCCGACTGAGGACCAGCCGGCGAACGCTCCTCAGAGCAGCGCCTTCACCGCCTCCGGCGGCCGTCCCACGACGGCCCGGCCATCGGTGGTGATGATGATCGGTCGCTCGATGAGGATCGGGTTGGCCACCATGAGCTCGATCCACCGGCCACGGTCGTGCGGCTCGTCCTTCAGGTCGAGATCCTTGGCGACGTCCTCGCCCATGCGAGCGATGTCCCACGGCTCCTTGCCGAGCGCGGTGAGCACCTCGTCGAGCTCCTGCGCCGTGGGCGGCGTCTCGAGGTACTTCCGCTCCTCGAACGCCACGCCGGCCTCCTCGAGGATGTCCCTCGCGGACCGGCTCTTCGAGCAGCGCTGGTTGTGCCAGATGGTGAGGTCGGCCATGGCCCCGAGCGTAGAGGGGTCGCGATCGCAACCGGCCCGCCTCGTAGCCTTCAGCCGGTGGACGACCGCCCCATCGGGATGTTCGACAGCGGGTTCGGCGGGCTCACCGTCGCCCGTGCCCTGATCGATCTCCTGCCGTCGGAGCACCTGGTGTACCTCGGCGACACCGGCCGCTACCCGTACGGACCGCGGCCGCTCGACGAGGTGCGCGGCTTCGCCGAGCAGATCACCGACCTCCTCGTCGGAGAGCACGACGTGAAGCTGCTGATCGTGGCGTGCAACACCGCCGCCGCCACCGGGCTCGAGCGCCTCCAGGCCCGTGTCGACGTCCCGGTGATCGGGGTCATCGAGCCCGGTGTCCGCAGCCTCGCCCGAGCCACGCACACCGGGCGTGCGGGCGTGATCGGCACCGTCGGCACCATCGGGTCCGGTGCGTACCAGCACGCCGTGGCGGCGCTGGCGCCGCAGCTCGAGCTGACCTGCGCGGCGTGCCCGGGTTTCGTGGAGTTCGTCGAGCGTGGAGAGACCCGGAGCGACCAGGTGGTGGTCCTCGCCGAGCGGTTGCTGGCGCCGGTGCGCGACGCCAAGGTGGACGCCCTGCTCCTCGGGTGCACGCACTACCCGTTCCTCGCTCGCACGATCAGCGACGTGATGGGCCGCGAGGTCGTGCTCGTGGACTCGGCGGACGAGACCGCCTTCGAGGTCCGTCGGCTGCTCGAGGGGTCGGAGCTGGCGCGCCCGAGCACAGCTGGGACGCCCGTCCACCGGTGGCTCTCCTCGGGCGACATCGACACCTTCCGGCGCCTCGGCCGCCAGCTGTTGGGCCCGGAGCTCGAGCGCACGGAAGCCGTCGCCTGGCCGCACTAGGCCGCGTTCGGTGGAGGTTGCCGCTGCCTGCGAGGATGCGGCCATGACTGCCACCCGTCCGGACGGCCGCCGACCCGACGAGCTCCGTCCGGTCAGCTTCGAGCGCGACTTCACCACGATGTCCTCGGGCTCGTGCCTGGTCAGCTTCGGCGGGACCCAGGTGCTGTGCACGGCATCGGTGGACGAGGACGTGCCGCGGTGGATGCGGGGGAGCGGCAAGGGCTGGGTCACCGCGGAGTACTCGATGCTCCCGGGCAGCTCGGCCGAGCGCATCCGCCGCGAGGTGAAGGATGGCAAGCCGTCGGGGCGCACCCAGGAGATCCAGCGCCTGATCGGGCGGTCCCTGCGCGCCGTGTGCGACATGCGCTTGCTCGGTGAGCGCCAGGTGATCGTCGACTGCGACGTCCTCCAGGCCGACGGCGGGACGCGCACCGCCTCGATCTGCGGTGGCTACCTCGCGCTGCACGACGCGCTGTCGCGCGTGGTCATGGCGGGGACGATCCCCACCCACCCCCTCACCGCCTTCTGCGCGGCGATCTCCGTCGGCATCGTCGACGGTGCGGCGGTGCTCGACCTTCCCTACGTGGAGGACAGCCGAGCCGAGGTGGACATGAACGTGGTGATGACGAGCCTGGGTGGCTTCGTGGAGGTGCAGGGCACCGCCGAGGGGGCTCCGTACTCGCGCGCCGAGCTCGACACCCTCCTCGGGCTGGCGGAGGGCGGCATCAACGAGATCATCGCCCTCCAGCAGGAGATGGTCAGCGAGCCACCGTCGCCCCGTTGATGGGACGGGGTTGATGCGACGGGTGCTGCTCGCCACCGGCAACGCGCACAAGGTCGAGGAGGTCCAGCACATCCTCGGTGCCGACGTCGAGGTGGTGGGTGAGGACACCGGTGTGGCGGAGACCGGGTCCACCTTCGAGGAGAACGCGCTCCTGAAGGCGCGTGCGCTGGCGTCGTCCACTGGCGAGCTGGCGGTCGCCGACGACTCGGGCATCGAGATCGACCACCTCGGAGGCCGACCCGGGATCCACTCGGCCCGGTGGGTGGAGGAGGGGGAGTGGATCCCGACCGTGCTCCGCGAGCTCGACGGCATCGCGCCCGACGGGCGGGGCTGCCGGTACGTGTGCGCGGCCGCCGCCGTGTGGCCCGACGGCCGCGAGACGGTCGTGCGAGGCACCGTGGAGGGGGTCATCACCGCGGCGCCTCGGGGCGCCGGTGGCTTCGGCTACGACCCGATCGTGCAGCCCACCGAGGGGGACGGACGCACCTTCGCCGAGATGGCGCCGGACGAGAAGCACAAGATCAGCCACCGTGCCCGGGCGTTTCGGCGCCTGTGGGCCGCGGTCACCAACCCCTGAGGTCCACGTCCCAGACCTCGATCACCTCGTCGCCGTCCACGACGTGCAGGCGTTCGTGCTGCGACACCGTCGGGTCGACGTGGGCGGGCACGACGCGGACGCGATCGCCGACCTTCACGGTCGTGCCCTCGGCCAAGCCGAAGGTGATGTGCTCGTCGCTCACGAACCAGCAGTCGCCCACCGCGAGCACCGTCGGGTCGCCGTGGTCCATGCCGAACGCCTTCAGGCCGGCGTCGAGCACGCCCCAGCGACCGTTCGTCGAGATGACCGTGGTCTGCACGAAGAGGGCGTTCTCGAAGTCCGACGCGTGCGGCGTGTACTCCGTGTCCATGAGGCAGTAGCTGCCGGCTTGGAGCTCGGTGATCCACGAGTTGATGTCCCACGTGCCGGTGCCGCCCCCGGACACGACGTCGCCCCCCACCGCCTCGGCTGCCCGGAGGAGCAGCTCCATCGATCGCTCCACGAGGTCGGCCTTCGTGTCGCCCGGCTCGCGCATGAGATGGCCCTCGTACCCCATCACGCCGCGGACCTCGATCCCCTTCGAGCGCGCCAGGTCGGCCAGGCGGCCGGCGTCCTCCGGCTCGCAGCCGCAGCGCGGCATCCCCACGGTCACGTCGACGAGGACCTCCGGGATGTGCGCCGCCTCGGCTGCGGCGATGGTCTCGTCCGAGTCGACGGCGACCGTGATCCTGGCCGCCCCGCTCTCCACGACCGGCGTCAGGCGGCCGAGGTCGAGGCTCTCGTTGGCCAGCAGGAGGTCGTGGCCCAGGCCCGCCGCCGCCATCCCCACCATCTCGCGCACGGTGGCGCAGCAGAACCCGCGATGGCCGTTCTCGGCGAGGCGGCCCGCCAGGGCGGTGGACTTGAAGGCCTTCACGTGCGGTCGGAGCCGCTCGCCCGGCCACCGCTTGGCCATGGTCGCCACGTTGCGGTCGAACGCGTGGACATCCACCAGCAGGGACGGGGTGGGCAGATCGTGGACCTTCACGCCGCGGACCCTATGCGCCGACGCGTCGTCGCAGCTGATCCGGTCGGGCGACGACGACGTGTCCTCGCGACACCGTCACCAGGCCCCCCTCCTCGAGGCCGCGCAGGACCTTGTTCACCGTCGTGCGGCTGGCACCGCACAGCTCGGCGACGTCCTCCTGGGTCAGCGGGATGTCCACCGGCCCCGGAGCGTCGGCGCCGTACTGCTGCACGAGGTCGAACAGGCGGCGCTCCACCCGGTGGGGCACGGGCACGTAGAGCGCCTCCAGCAGCTGGACCGACAGCCGCCGCACCTCGTTGACGAGGGAGTGGATCAGGATGCGGTCGACGTCCGGGTGCTCCCGCCGCAGCTCGTCGAAGTGATCGCGGTGCAGCGCCAACGTCTCCGTGCGCTCGAGCGCAACGACCGTGGCGTTGCGGGGAGCGGCATCGAGGAGGGCGAGCTCACCGAACACGGCCCCTGGTCCGAGCAGTCGCAGGGTCACCGTGTCGCCGAGGGGCGTCGTGACGCGCAGGGCCACCCGTCCGCGATCGATCAGGTGCACCGAGTCGCCGGGATCGCCTTCGTGGAAGACCACCTCGTGACGGTCGAAGCGCCGCCGGCGCGCTGCCGACAGCAGCGCGCGCACCTCGTGGTCGGGAAGCGACGCGAGCAGGGGCCAGCGCGCTCCGGAGGGCGCGCCCGATGTCGCCATCGACGTGATCCTCTCACGTCCCGCGCGCAAAACCGACCCAGTGGCCGCACCAGGGGTGCAGCCACCGGGCCGGTTGCCCGCCGATGGGTTCGGAGAGCGAGCGGGCGGGGAGGGGACCTCCCCGGTGTGGTGCGGCGGACTAGTGGCCTGCCGCCTCACGATGGTGGTCGGCGTCCTGCCTCGCATCCGTCGTGCTGTCGCCGTTCACCTGGCTGTAGATCGCCAGCTGCTCGGCGGGATCGAGGCCCCCGTTGACGTAGTGCGGGGCGGCGCTGGCGTCGGACGCTTGCGGGCCGGTGGGCGCACGGTGGGAGTCCGAGTCGAGCCTCGGGTCCATGGCGGACGGGGAGGCGAGCTCCTCGTAGGCCTGCACGGTGGCGGCACGGTGGGTGTCGGCGTCGAGCCTCGGGTCCACCGCTGCGCTGGTGGCGA
>JBJMHD010000039.1:0-3503 GCA_045807565.1 Acidimicrobiales bacterium
CCAGATGCGCTCGGCGTAGCAGGCGTGCTGCACCAGCCACAGGAGCGTGGTGCCGCTCGCCACGGGTGATCGCCGGGCATCCGCCTCCGACACACCCGCGACCTTTCGCACCAAGGACGCACGCTGGAACTGCCACGCCGCCCGCAGGATCTCGCGCTCGCCAACTGCCCGCGGCGGCTTCTGATCAGCCATCACCCGAGATCCTCCACGATCTGTGTCGCTCTCTGCGCACCATCAGCGCAAGAGGCGACACAGATCCAGGTCACAGGATCGCGCCGGTCTCCTTCAGGGCAGCGATCTGGTCCCAGTCGTAGCCGAGGTCCATGAGCAGGAGCTCGGTGTGCTCGCCGTGCTCGGGCGCTCGGGTGACCTCCACGGCGACCTCGTCGAACTGGGCGGGGCTGGCGACGAGCTGGATCTCGTCGCCGTTGCCTGCCGTCATGGTCGGGAGGTAGCCGTTGGCGATGACCTGCGGGTCCTCGTAGAGCTCGTCGAGGGTCTGGAAGGGGCTCCACACGCCGTCGAACCCGTCGAACGCCTCCACCCAGTGCGAGAGGGGCTGGCTCTCGAAGGCGTCGTCCATGATGCGGATGCACTCGGCGGAGTTCTCCGCTCGTGCGGCCGAGTCGGAGAAGCGCGGGTCGGTGGCCAGCTCGGGCTTGCCGAGGCGCTTGGCGAAGTCGTCCCAGTGCTTGTCCGACTGCAAGAGGATCAGGGAGATGAACCGCTCGTCGGACGTCTTGTAGGTGCCGACGCCGGGGTTCGACGAGACGCCGCGGCCGGTCTGCGGGATCTTCGAGAAGCCGAACAGCTTGGATGCGACGACGAGCGGCGACAGCTGCCACATGGCGGTGGCGAGCAGCGACACGTCGACGACGCTCGGCTCGCCGGTGCGCTCCCGCTTCACCAGCGCGGCGGCGATGGCCCCCGCCGTGGTGAGCCCGCCCATCACGTCGCCGAAGGCGGGGGACGGCTGCGCCAAGGGCCAGCCGTCGGCCTTCTCCGGGAGCGTGGCGCCCATGCCGCCGCGAGCCCAGAACGAGGCGCCGTCGTAGCCGCCCTTCTCGGCGTCGGGACCCTTGGGCCCCGCGCCGGAGCCACGCGCCACGATGATCTTCGGGTTGCGGGCCCGGAGGTCGTCGGTGTCGATCTTCAGCTTGCGGCGGATCTGCGGGAGGTAGTTGGTGAGGAAGACGTCGGCTGTCTCCACGAGCTTCATCAGCACCTCGTGGCCGTCAGCGGTGGTGATGTCGATGCCGATCGAGCGCTTCCCGCGGTGGGGCTGCTCGACCATGAAGTTCACCCCGCCGGCGCCGCCCGGCAGGAGGCCGGACGTGATGAGGCCGCGCTGGGGGTCGCCCGTCATCGGCTCGACCTTGATCACGTCCGCGCCCCAGTCGACGAGCACCGAGCCCCCCGACGGGATGAACATCCAGCTGGCGACCTCGATGACGCGGATGCCGTCGAGCGGCCCCGCGGGAGCCCGGTCGCTCACGCCGGCCAGCCGACCGTCTTGGTCTCGGTGAAGATCTCCAGGCCCTCGATGCCGCACTGGCGGCCGATGCCGGACTGCTTGTAGCCACCGAACGGCGCGTCCGCTCCGTACCAGATGCCGCCGTTGAGGCCGAGGGTTCCCGTACGGATGCGGCGAGCCACGGCCTTCGCCCGCTCGAGCGAGCCGGAGGTGATGGCGCCCGACAACCCGTAGCGGGAGTCGTTGGCGATGCGGACGGCGTCGTCGTCGTCCTCGAACGGGATCATCACGAGGACAGGTCCGAAGATCTCCTCCTGGGCGATGGTCATGGAGTTGTCGACGTCGGCGAAGATCGTCGGCTCCACGAACCAGCCCTTCGGCAGGTGCTCGGGGATGCCGCCGCCGCACACCAGCCGCGCCCCCTCGGCCTTGCCCTTCTCGATGTACCCGAGCACCCGCTCGCGCTGCTTGGCGGAGATCAGCGGGCCCATGAGGTTCGACGCGTCGGCGGGGTCGCCGTAGGTGACCGTGGCGAACGCCTCCTTCGCCATGTCGACGGCGTCGGCGTACATCGAGCGGGGGACCATGAACCGCGTCGGGATCGCGCAGCCCTGGCCGGCGTGCGTGCACACGGCACCGGCCATCGGCATGGCGCCGGGCAGGTCGGCGTCGTCGAGCACGAGGTTCACAGACTTCCCGCCCAGCTCGAGGAACACCGGCTTCAGGGTGGAGGCCGCCGCCGCCATGATCCGCTGGCCCGTGGCGGTGGAGCCCGTGAACGCGACCATGTCGACGTCGGGCGAGGTCGAGAGCACCTCGCCGACGAGGTGGTCGCTGCCCACCACGACGTTCACGACGCCCGGCGGGATGTCGGTCTTCTCCGCGATGAGGCGACCGAGGCGCGTGGCGTTCCACGGCGTGTCCGGCGCCGGCTTGAGCACGCACGTGTTGCCCATGGCGAGGATGGGCCCGAGCTTGTTCAGGATGATCTCGATCGGGAAGTTCCACGGGACGATCACGCCGACCACACCGATCGGCTCCTTCCACACCTCCCGCTCGGTGGGGCCGAGGCCGAAGGTGTCGGCCTGCCCGATCGAGCGGGACCAGGCGAAGGAATCGATCTGGTCGGCCGGCCAGGTGAGCGCCTCCTTCATGGGCGCGTCCAGCTGCGGGCCGTAGGTGAGCAGCAACGGGCAGCCCACCTCGGCGACCAGCTCGGCGCGCAGCTCCTCCTTCTCGCTCTCGAGGGCCGCCTGCAGCTGGTACAGGCACTGCTTGCGGAACGCGCCGTCGGTGGACCACGACGTCGTGTCGAAGGCGCGCCGGGCCGCCGCCACCGCGGCCTCCATGTCGGCACGGGAGCCGTCGGCGACGACGCCGAGCACCTCCTCGGTGGCGGGGTTGACGTTCTCGAAGGTCTTGCCGCTCTCGCTGTCGACGAGCTTGCCGTCGATCAGCAGGCGCTTCTCACCAGACTGCTCACTCACCAGATCAGCTCCAGGTTGTCGATGGACCGAAGTCCTTGGCTGTAGCGGAGCTCGATGCCCTCGACGAGGCGGTACTCCGGAACGGCGACGTGCCACTCCTCGAGGGCCACGCGCAGCTCCATGCGCGCGAGATGGGATCCGAGGCAGCGGTGCGCACCACCGCCGAACGCGATGTGCTTGTTCACCTCGCGGTGGAAGTCGACCTCGTCGGGCCGCTCCCACGTGCGCTCGTCGGTGTTGGCGGAGCCCAGCAGCACCGACACCGGCTTGCCCTTCGGGATCGGGCAGCCGTTGAAGACGGTGTCCTGGGTGGTGATCCGGATGACGCCCTGCACCGGTGTCTCCCACCGCAGCATCTCCTCCACGGCGTGGGGGACGAGGGCGGGGTCGTCGACGAGCTGCTGGCGCTGCTCGGGGTGCTGCGCGAGGTAGGCGAGCATGCAGTCGAGCGACGCGGTGACGGTGTCGAGCCCGGCGAGGAAGAAGAGGTAGCCGATGTCGATGACGTCCTCGGGGGTGAGCCGGTGGCCATCCACCTCGGA
>JBJMHD010000040.1:0-10254 GCA_045807565.1 Acidimicrobiales bacterium
GACGGTGGCCCGCGGGTCGTGCCACTTGATCTGCACGCCCTTGGCGTGGCGAGCGGCGTCGCGGAGCAGGTTGACCTTGCGACGCAGCTCCACCTCGGTGTTCATGCCGAACCACTGGAACGGCGTGAACGCCTTGGGGACGAAGCCGCCGACGCTCACGGTGACCGACCCGTTGTGGCCGTTCGCCTTGGCCAGCTCCACGCAGCGACGGGCCAGCTCGATGATGCCGAGCGTGTCCTCGTCGGTCTCCGTGGGGAGCCCGGTGAGGAAGTAGAGCTTCACGCGCCGCCATCCCTGGCTGAACGCCGAGTCGACGGCGGCGTGCAGGTCCTCCTCGGTGATGAGCTTGTTGATCACCTGGCGCATGCGCCACGTGCCCGCCTCCGGGGCGAAGGTGAGGCCGGTGCGGCGAGCCTTCTGGATCTGGGCGGCGATGCCCACGGTGAAGGCATCGACGCGGAGGCTGGGCAGGCTGACCGACACGTTGCCGCAACCCACCGAGTCGTCCATGGCGGCGCCCACGACGTCCTCGATGCCGGAGAAGTCGGCGGTGGACAGGCTGGTGAGGGCCACCTCGTCGTAGCCGGTGCGGCGCAGGCCCTGCTGGATCATCGACGCCACCTGGTCGGCCGGGCGCTCGCGGACGGGACGGGTGATCATCCCGGCCTGGCAGAACCGGCACCCGCGCGTGCAGCCGCGGAACACCTCGACGTTGAGGCGGTCGTGGACGACCTCGGTGAGAGGGACGAGCTGCTGCTTCGGGTAGGGCCAGTCGGCGAGGTCGGCGATGGTGCGCTTCTCGACGACGGCAGGGGCGGCGGGGTCGATCGGCACCGTGGCCTCGAGACGACCGTCGGGCAGGTAGCGGGCCTCGTAGAGGCTCGGCACGTACACGCCCTCCACGCCGGCGAGCGCGCGGAGCACGTCGATGCGCTGGGCTCGACCGCTGGCGATCCAGGCACCCACGACCTCATTGATCTCGCCCACGACCTCCTCGCCGTCGCCCAGCACCACGAAGTCGAGGAAGTCCGCCAGCGGCTCGGGGTTGTAGGTGGCATGGCCGCCGGCGCCGACCAGCGGGTGCGCGGCGGTGCGGTCGGCCGAGCGCACGGGCACCCCGGCGAGGTCGAGGCAGTTGAGGACGTTCGTGTACACGAGCTCCGCCGACAGGTTGAAGGCCAGGACGTCGAACTCGTCGGCCGACCGGTGGGTGTCCACCGAGAAGAGCGGCAGCCCCTCACGGCGGAGCACCTCCTCGAGGTCGGTCCACGGCGAGTAGGCCCGTTCGGCGACGGCGTCGGCCCGCTCGTTCAGGATCTCGTAGAGGATCTGGAGGCCCTGGTTCGGGAGCCCGATCTCGTAGGTGTCCGGGTACACCAGCAGCCACCCGACCCGACCAGGGGCGGGCGACGGCACCTCGGCGCCGAGCTCGCAGCCGATGTAGCGAGCTGGCTTCTGCACCGAGGCCAAGTGCGGCTCGAGGCGAGCCCAGACGTCGACCATGGTGCGGCAAGGCTACCGGACACCCCCACGGCGCCCCCATTTCCCCAGGTCAGGCCCTGCGCAGCCTGTGTCGACTGGCCGCGCTGAGCGAGGCCAGATCACACAGGCTCGGGGGAAGGGCCACCCCGCACGCAGCCTGTGTCGCCAGACATCGCTCAGCGAGGCCAGATCACACAGGCTCGGGGGACGTGGGGGTCAGCTGAAGCGGCGCATGTGGACGTTGAGGACGAGGCCCATGCCCGCGAACGCGGTGAGGGTGCTCGACCCGCCGTAGCTCATGAACGGGAGGGGGATGCCGGTGACGGGCATGATGCCCATCGTCATCCCGACGTTCTCGAAGATCTGGAAGACGAACATCGAGAGCACGCCGACGCAGATCAGGGTGCCCAGCTGGTCCCGGGCGAGCTGGGCGGTTCGCCACACCCGCCAGGCGATGATCGACAGCAGGGCGAGCAGGGTGCCGGCGCCGATGAAGCCGAGCTCCTCCCCCACCGCCGTGAAGATGAAGTCGGTGTGCTGCTCGGGAACGATGTCGAGGCGTGTCTGGGTGCCCTTGAAGGGACCGGTGCCCGTGAACCCACCCGAGCCGATGGCCGTCTTCGCCTGCTCGACGTTGTACTCCGCCCCCTGCTTGGCGCACTCCTGGCTCTGCGTCTCGAGGAAGGAGGTGAAGCGGCAGCGCTGGTACTCCTTCAGCATCCCGGAGCTCATGATCATGCCGATGCCGACGATGCCGATGAGGGTGAGCGCGGCGATGTGGCGCACCTGGGCGCCGCCCACCAGCAGCATCCCCATGATGATGGCGACGAACACGAGCGTGGTGCCGAGGTCGGGCTGCAGCATGATCAGCGCCATCGGCACACCCGCGACGGCGAGGACGCCGACGAGGCGCGTCGCGTCGAGCTCGCTGTTGAAGTGCGCGATCACCGCCGCCAGCGTGACGATCACCACGATCTTGGCGAACTCGCTCGGCTGCAGCTGGAACGGACCGACCTGGAACCACGCCTGGCTGCCCTTGCGCTCGCTGCCGAGGCCGGTGACGACCATGAGCAGCAGCAGCATCGTGCCGCCGTAGAGCACCGGGACGGCCTCGCGGTAGCGGCGGTAGTCGATCATCGCGATGAGGAGCATCAAGCCCGCACCCACGCCGACGAAGAGCAGCTGCTTGGCCAGGAAGCTGGTGTCGAAGTCGGACGGGTCTCGCCCACGGGTGGCGCTGAAGATCATCAGGCAGCCGAGCGAGGACACGGCGACGACGCAGCCGATCAGCACCAGGTCGATGTGACGCCACGGCGCCGCGGGGTTCCGCGACAGCCGGCCCAGGGCGCCTGGAGCGACGCGCTCCCGGGTGGAGAAGGTGGTGGTCACGAGCGGTCGTCCATCAGTCGCGCACATCCCCGGTGGTCGGGGCGAGCGTGGTGAGCACGTCGAAGCGCCCGCCTTCGGGCGCGGGCGGCCGGGTGAGCGGGTCGCGCAGGATGTCGAACAGCCGGCGGGCGACGGGAGCCGCCACCGAGCCGCCATAGCCGGACTCCTCCAGGAGCACCGAGATGGCGTACTGCGCGTCGGTGGCGGGGCCATAGGCCCCGAACACCGCGGTGGGCGCCCGGCTCGACCCGCCTTGCCCGCGCACCTGGGCGGTGCCGGTCTTGGCGGCGACGGGGAACGAGTCGCTCGGGAAGCCGCTGAACGCGCCCACGGCGGTGCCGCCCTCTTTGGTGGTGACCCCGGTGAGCCCGTCGTACAGCGCCTGCCGCCACTCGGGGCGGAGGTCGATCTTGCTGAGCTGCTTCGGATCGATGGTGCGCTTCAGCTCCTTGGTGACGCCGTCGCGCACCTCCTTCACGACGTGGGGCTGCCACACCGTGCCGCCGTTGCCGATCGTGGCGTAGCCGGAGGCGATCTGCAGCGGGGTGAGCAGCACGTCGCCCTGACCGATCGCCATGTTCACGTTGTTGCCGGTGCGCCAGCTGTCGCTGCCGTCGGAGCAGCCGACGCTGTCGCAGTACTCCTTCAGCCACTTCGGCGAGGGGATGCGCCCGGCCTGCTCGCTCGACAGGTCGACGCCGGTGTCCTTGTCGAAGCCCCACTGCTTGAGCAGGTCGGCGTACTTCTCGGCGCCGCCGACGCGGTCCTGCTGGATCCAGAACTGCGCGCCGAGGCCGTAGTAGAAGAAGTCGGAGGACACCGTGAGCGACCGCCGGAGGTCGACCACGCCGTAGGACTTGCCGCGGTCGTTCGAGAACTTGCACGAGTCGCCGCTGCAGTCGGGCACCTCGTACTCGCCGTCGTCGTACACGGTGGTGTCCGGGGTGATGAGCCCGGCCTCGAGGGCGGACACGGCGGTGAACGGCTTGAAGGTGGACCCCGGCGCGTACTGGCCCTGGATGGCCCAGTTGTTGAGGGGGGTGTTGTTCTCCTCCGCGGTGAGCGCGGCCCACTCGATGTCGCTGATGCCGTCGACGAAGTTGGCGGGGTTGAACGTGGGGAAGGAGGCCATGGCGATCACGCCGCCGGTCTTCGGGTCGAGGACGACCGTGGACCCCTTCTCGGCCTTGGGCCGGGATTCGCACCCCGAGCACGGACGCGACTTCGCGATGGCGAGGCCGGACTGCAGCGCCTGCTCGGCCTGCGCCTGGACGTCGATGTCGAGGTTCAGCACGAGGTCGTCGCCTGGTACCGGCGCCACCTCGTCGACGACGCGGATCGGGCGGTTCTCGGCGTCCACCTCGATCTGCCGCGAGCCGGGTGTGCCGCGCAGGTCGTCCTCGTAGACCTTCTCGACGCCGTACTTCCCGATCTTGTCGTTGAGCGTGTACGGCTTCGACGCGTCGACCTTCGCCTCGAGCTCCTCCTCGATGATCTGGCCCGTGTAGCCGAGCACGTGGGCGGCGAGCTGGCCGTACGGGTACCGGCGCACCGCCACCCGCTCGGCGGCGACGCCCGGCAGCTCCTCGCTGTGCTCATCGATCCAGATCTTGAGGTCCTCCGGCACGTCGCCGGCCACCGGCACCGGGACGTACGGGCTGTAGCGCTTGTTGGCGAGGTCGGCCTCGAGGTCGGAGACCGTCTTGGGCTTGCTGGCCCGGTTGAGCGCCTCGGCCAGCGCGGTGAGGACGCCGGTGCGCTCGTCGTCGTCGAGCTCGTCGAGCACCGTGCGGTCGATGGTGACCTGCACGGAGATGCGGTTGTCCACCAGCACCTTGCCGTTGCGATCGAGGATGCGACCTCGCGGCGCTTCGACCGGCACGACGCGGATGCGGTTCGCCTGCGCCGCCACCTGGTACTGGTCGGTGGCCATCACCTGGAGGTAGTAGAGGCGCGCGAACAGCGACGCGAAGAGCGCGAAGACGACGATGCCCAGCACGGACATCCGGACACGCGGCGACTCAGCAATCACTGGTGCACCGCACGGGCTCGCTCGCTGACGATCACCGGTACACCGCCCGGGCTCGCACGCTGTTCGCCGAGCCGGTGGCCCACCGCATGGTGCGCACCACGAACGGGGCGGCGATGGTGTTCATGACGGCCACGAGGAGGGCGATCCGGAGGAGGTCCCACCCGACGAGGTCCTCGCCCACCACCGTGCCCAACACGCCGTACAGGATGACACCGAGCATCGTCGCCGCGGTCGCGGTGGCGACCGGGATCCACCAGGCGGCGCGGAGCACGGAGTCCTGCAGGCTCCCCACCAGGTACGCGACCAGGGCATAGGTGAGGGCGGAGAGGCCGAACGGCGTCTGGAGCATCAGGTCGTAGGCCAGCCCGGCCCCGAACCCGATGGCGGCGCCGCGATCGGGCCCGGCGGCGATCCCGGCCGCGATGGCGATGAGGAGGAGGAGGTCGCCCTGCACCCCGAAGAACGTGATGCTCGACGCCATGCCGAGCTGGAGGGTGAGGGCCACGACGACGACGAGGAAGGTGCGGAACGCGACGGTGAGCGGGCTGGGCGGGATCACGGCGGTGGCTCCCAGAGGAGCACCGTCGCGAACTGCATCCGCTCGGTGTCGGCCATCGGCCGTACGACCAGCTCGTAGGTGAGCCCGCTGTCCGTCTCCCGCACGGTCCGGACCTTCCCGACGGGGATCGAGTCGGGGAAGGCGCTGAGCTGGGCACCGCTCGTGGTGAGCGCCGTGCCGGGCTTGGGCGGGTCGTCGATGTCGGGCTCGAGGCGCGTGTCCACGAGCAGGTCCTCGCCGGCGCCCTGCCCCCGCGCCGTGCCGGTGGCGAGGTCGCTCCCGAGCACGCGCACACCGACGAGGAAGTCCGGATCGGTGATGAGCTGCACGGTGGCGCGGTGCGGGGTGACCTGCACGAGCCGGCCGGCCAGGCCCGCGCCGTTCACCACGGGCATCCCCACCTTGAGGCCGTCGTCGCTCCCCTTGCTGAGGTCGACCGTGTGGGAGAAGTTCGACGGGTCGCTCGAGAGCACGCGAGCGGTGGTGGTCTCGATGTTGCCGACCCACTCGAGGTTCTCCTGCTCGAGGATCTCGGCCAGCTGGCTCGCCGAGTCCTCCTCGAGCACGGCGTCGCCGCGCGCCTCGTCGAGCTGCTTGCGCAGGTCGTCGTTCTCGTCCTTGATGTCGCCGTAGTCGGTGACGCCGTGCCAGGCGTTCGAGAACGGCGAGCCCACCGTCTCCGCGGCACCGCGCAGCGGCGAGAACACGGTGCCGGCGACCCGTCGGGCGCTCTGGACGATCTCGGCGTTGCGGAAGTCGAGGGTGAGCAGCGCGATCGAGGTGAGGACCAGCAGCGCGATGGTCAGGCGGGAGCGGCCACCGGAGCGGCGCGAGAGGGCCACGCGGACCGCGGCGTCAGTGGTTCGTGGAGGAGAACAGCACGCCCTTCAGGGCCTCGAACTCCTCCAACGATTGGCCCGAGCCGATGGCCACGGCGTGGAGCGGGTCGGGCGCGATCACGATCGGCATGCCGGTCTCGTGGTGGAGGCGGGCCTGGAGGCCGTGCAGCAGGGCGCCGCCACCGGCCAGGGTGATCCCCTTCTCCATGATGTCGGCAGCGAGCTCCGGTGGCGTCTTGTCGAGGGTGACCTTCACGGCGTCGACGATCGCGGACACCGGCTCCTCCATCGCCTCGCGGATCTCCTCGGTGGTGGTGACGATCGTCTTCGGGAGGCCGGTGACGAGGTCGCGCCCGCGGATCTCCGCGTGGAGCTCCTCTTCGAGCGGCCACGCCGAGCCGAGCGCGATCTTCACCTCCTCGGCGGTGCGGTCGCCCACGGCGAGGCTGTACTCCTTCTTGATGAACTGGACGATGGACTCGTCGAGCTCATCGCCGCCCACGCGAACCGACTGGCTGCCCACGATGCCGCCGAGGGAGATCACGGCGACCTCGGTGGTGCCACCGCCGATGTCGACGATCATGTTGCCGGTGGGCTCCTGCACCGGAAGGCCCGCGCCGATGGCCGCGGCCATGGGCTCCTCGATGATGTAGGCGGGCTTGCGCGCGCCCGCGTACTCGGCCGCCTCCTGCACGGCGCGCTGCTCCACCCCGGTGATCCCCGACGGCACGCAGATCACCATGCGCGGCTTGCTCCAGCGGCGGTTGTTCACCTTCTGGATGAAGTAGCGGAGCATCTTCTCGCAGATCTCGAAGTCGGCGATCACGCCGTCCTTCAGTGGCCGGATGGCCTGGATGTGCGACGGCGTGCGGCCGATCATCCGCTTCGCCTCGACGCCCACCGCGAGCGGGCGGCCGTCGCGGACGTTCACCGCCACCACGGACGGCTCGTTGAGGACGATCCCCCGGCCTCGGACGTACACGACCGTGTTGGCGGTGCCGAGGTCGACCGCCATGTCGCGGCCCATGATCGATGAGAGGACGTTCTCGGACATCCGGGCAAGGCCTCCGCTCACTGCCGCCGGTACGTCCGGCGCAGCCTACTCGTGCAGGTCGAGGGCCGACAGGTAGACCTCACGGTCGACCATCGGTCTCTGGTGGAGGGTCAGCCTAGAGGTCGTAACGGTTTCGCAACAATCGCGAGGCGGTCTCAGCCGAGGGCGGGGAACCACAGAGCGATCTCCCGGGCCGCGCTGTCGTGGCCGTCGGAGGCGTGGACGAGGTTCTCGGTGGTGATGGTCGCGAAGTCGCCGCGGATCGTGCCGGGCTCGGCGTCGTCAACCTTCGTTGCTCCCACCAGCTTGCGCACGAGGGAGAACGTGTTGTCGGCGGGCCCCTCCACCACCATCGCGAACACCGGCGAGCGGGTGAGGAACGCGACGAGCTCCCCGAAGAACGGCTTGTCGGCGTGCTCGGCGTAGTGCTCCTCGGCGTGCGCCTTGTCCACCGACCGCAGCTCGGCGGCGACCAACCTGAGGCCCTTGCGCTCGAGGCGAGCGACGATCTCTCCGACCAGACCGCGCTCGACGGCGTCCGGCTTGCACATCACGAAGGTCTGGTTCATCGCGGGCGAGGCTACGAGGCGCTAGCCGCCGTCCACCAACCCGAGGCGGCGGCACGCCGCGCGTGCGTCGCCGACGGTGTACAGCGATCCGGTGACGAGCACGATGTCGTCGGGTGCAGCGCGGTCGAGCGCGTGCTGCACGGCATCGGCGACGTCGTCGACGATCACGGGTCGGCCACCCGCAGCCTCGACGAGCGCGGCGAGCGCGGCCGCCGGAAGCGCGCGCGGCGACTCGGGCGTGCAGCACACGACGCTGGCGGCATCCTCGGCGTCGAGGATGTCGAGGAGCTCGCGTGGGTCGCGCCCGTCGAGCACACCCATGACGAGGTGGGTGACGCCGGTGACCCGGAAGCCCTCGGCCAGTGCCTCCATCGCGGCGATCGCGCCGTCGCGGTTGTGCGCGCCGTCGAGGATCAGCAACGGGTCGCGCTGCACCACCTCGAAGCGCCCCGGGTTGCGCACGGAAGCCAGCGCCTCCGCGACGAGAGCGGACTCGAGAGGACGACCGAAGAACGCTTCGGCGGCCGCCACGGCGACGGCCGCGTTCTCGCCCTGGTGCGCGCCGTGCAGCGAGAGGAACACCTCGTCGTAGGACGCGCCGGGGGTGCGGAGGTCGAGCAGCCGACCGCCGACCGCCAGGCGGTTCTCGACGCACGCGAAGTCGACGCCGCGGCGCCAGATCAGCGCCGCCGGGGTGGCGTCGAACACGTCGGCGAGCGCGGGGTCGGTCTCCCCGAGCACGAAGGTGGAGCCCTCCTTCACGATCCCGGACTTCTCCTCGGCGATGCGCCGCCGCCAGTCGCCCTTGCCGTCGGTGTGGTCGTGGCCGACGTTGGTGAGCACGGCCACCACCCCATCCACCACGTTGGTGGAGTCCCAGCGCCCGAGCAGGCCGACCTCGACCACCGCCGCCGCCACCGCCTCGTCGGAGAACCACCGGAAGGCCGCGGCGGTGAGGATCTCGAAGTACGAGGGCTGGCGATCGAGGAGGGACTCGATGGCCGACAGGTCGGTGAGGAGCGCCGCCAGGGCGTCGTCGGCGATGGGCTCGCCGTTCCGGGAGATGCGCTCGTTGATCCGCTCGAGGTGGGGGCTCGTGTAGGTGCCGACGGCGAGGTCGTGGGCGGCCAGCAGCGCCGTGACCATGCGGGCGACGGAGCCCTTTCCGTTGGTGCCGGTGAGGTGGATGGTGGGCTGGTCGGCCTGGGGGTCGCCGAGCACGTCGCACAGCGCCCGCATGCCGTCGAGCTTCAGGCCCTCGACCCGGCCCGCGACCGCCTTGTTCTTCTCGAGGTCGATGTGCTGGTCGAGCCAGCGCAACGATTCCTGGAGGTTCAGGACGCGGCTCGGCGCGGGCGCTGCTGGCGCGGCGTGTCGTCGCGCGGGACCAGGGTGGGGTTGACCTTGTCGAGCACCACCTGGCGGTCGATCACGCACTTCTGGACGTCGGTGCGCGACGGCAGGTCGTACATGACGTTGAGCAGGACCTCTTCGAGGATGGCCCGCAGGCCGCGAGCGCCGGTGCCCCGCAGGAGAGCCTGCTCGGCCACCGCCTCGAGGGCGTCGTCGGCGAACTCGAGCTCGACGTCCTCGAGCTCGAAGAACTTGCGGTACTGCTTCACGAGCGCGTTCTTCGGCTCGCCGAGGATGCGGATCAGCGCCTCACGATCCAACGGGGCGACGGCGCCGATGACGGGGAGCCGCCCGATGAACTCGGGGATGAGACCGAACTTGAGCAGGTCTTCGGGGAGGACCTTGGTGAGGACCGCGCCAGCGGTCTCCTCGTCGAGGCGGCGGATCTCGGACGTGAACCCGACGCCGTTGCTCCCGAGTCGACCCTCGATGATCTTCTCGATGCCGGCGAACGCACCGCCGCAGATGAAGAGGATGTTCGTGGTGTCGATCTGGATGAACTCCTGGTGGGGGTGCTTGCGTCCCCCCTGGGGGGGCACCGACGCCGTGGTGCCCTCCAGGATCTTCAACAGCGCCTGCTGCACGCCTTCACCCGAGACGTCGCGCGTGATCGACGGGTTCTCGCTCTTGCGCGCGATCTTGTCGATCTCGTCGATGTAGATGATCCCGGTCTCGGCCTTCTTGACGTCGTAGTCGGCGGCCTGGATCAGCTTGAGGAGGATGTTCTCGACGTCCTCGCCGACGTAGCCGGCCTCGGTGAGCGCGGTGGCGTCGGCGATCGCGAACGGCACGTTGAGCATGCGCGCCAAGGTCTGGGCGAGGAGCGTCTTCCCGCAGCCGGTGGGGCCCAGCAGCATGATGTTCGACTTGGCCAGCTCCACATCGTCGTGGTGGTTGGCGCCGAACTGCACGCGCTT
>JBJMHD010000041.1:0-15608 GCA_045807565.1 Acidimicrobiales bacterium
ATGGAGAAGCGCCACCTCGACCGCCGGATCGCGCAGATGGAGGCGGAGGGCACCCAGTTCCGCACGAGCATCGAGGTGGGCGTGGACCTCGCCGTCGACGAGCTCCGCGAGGAGTTCGACGCCTTGGTGCTGGCCGGGGGCGCCACCGCCTGGCGCGACCTCCCCGTGCCGGGTCGCGAGCTCGACGGCATCCACCAGGCGATGGAGTACCTGCCGTGGTCGAACAAGGCGCAGGAGGGCGACCTCCCGGTCGACGACGTGCCGATCCACGCCGGCGGCAAGGACGTCATCATCATCGGTGGCGGCGACACCGGCGCCGACTGCCTCGGCACCGCGCACCGCCACGGCGCCCGCTCCGTCACCCAGCTCGAGATCCTCCCCCGGCCAGTGGACGGCCGGCCCGACGCCAACCCGTGGCCGACCTACCCGATGAGCTACAAGGTCACCTCCGCGCACGAGGAGGGCGGCGAGCGCGTCTACTCGGTGAACACGGAGTGCTTCCTCGGCGACGACGACGGCAACCTCCGCGCCCTGCGGGTGCACGACGTGGAGATGCGCGACGGCCGGTTCGAGAAGGTGGAGGGCACCGACCGCGAGATCCCGGCACAGCTGGTGCTGCTCGCGATGGGGTTCCTCGGGCCCCAGCCGGGCGGCCTGCTCGAGCAGCTCGACGTGGCGCTCGACCCCCGGACCAACGTGGCCCGGGACGACCGGTTCGCCACCAACGTCCCGGGCGTGTTCGTGGCCGGCGACATGGGTCGCGGCCAGAGCCTGATCGTGTGGGCCATCGCCGAGGGCCGCAGCGCGGCTGCCGAGGTCGACCGCCACCTCATGGGCGACACCGCGCTCCCGCGCATCATCGATCCCACGACGCGGCCGCTCACCTAGCGCTCACCCGGCCTGGCGCCCGCCCTGGATCAGGGTGAGGTGGCCGCGCCGCGCACCGGGGCGCGGTCGGCGGCGAGCGCGGGACGGCTCGCCGGGCACGCCGGCGGATCGGTGGTGGGCGGCATGCCTGGTGCGCGCCGACACGTACTCGACGGGGTCGTCGACCCGCTCGGTGCCCGCCCACTCGTCGTCGTCGTGCAGGGGCAAGGTGGGCTCGACGTACCGGGGTGTCGGCGGCTCGTCGTACCAGACCGGCTCGACGTGTCGGGGCAGGCCGGCCGCGAACACGGCGCGACGGAGGTCGAGCTTGGTGAAGCGGCCGTGGCTGCGACCGTTCGGCGTGGGGACGAACTTGTAGGCCTGCCCGGTGGCGTCCAGGTAGAGCTCCTGATCGGAGTCCTTGTGGTGGAAGACCCAGATCGCCGGCCGGCCGTCGCGGTCCACGCGACCACGCAACCGGAAGTCGTCGAAGTGGATCGGCCACGGCAGGCGCTGGCGCCGAGCCGCCGCCGAGGCGAGCAGGAGCGGCAGCCACCACTCGAGGAGCGGCGCCTCGTCGTCGGGGGGGTACCAGAGGTCCATGCCCCGATGATCCCCGGAGGGTGTGACAGCCGGCCGTAGGCGCAGGTCAGAGGGCCGCGAGGGCTCGCTCGACGCGGGCACGCAGGAAGGTGCCCACGCTGCTCGGGACGCGGCCCGCCTCGGCGCTCGACGCCCCCTCGAACCCCCCGGCGTGCAGCATCTCCACCTGCGCCCAGCCGTGGACGCCGTGGAGCACCTCCCAGATCCGCATGCGGTCCGGATCGAGGGGCGCTCCCGCCGAGTACGTCCGGAGGAAGCGGCCCGACAGCCGGGGCCCCGCGACGCGCAGGACCACGCGCTCGGCCGCGCTCCCGGCGGCGATGGCAGCGACGTGGAACAGGAGCGCGGTCCTGGCCACGTCCGCCTCGCGCGGTCCGAGGCCGGCGTCCGTCCAGTCGATCACCGAGGCGTCGTCGCCGTCGACCATCACGTTGAGCGGGTGGAAGTCGCCGTGGCACACCACGTGGGGCCCCTCGAGGGCGCGTGCGCTCAGCGACTCGGCCCGACGGAGGGCGGCGGCCAGGTCAGGGCGGTCGATCCGACCCAGGACCATCCTGGCCAGGCCGAGGCGGTGGTCCACGACGGTGGCCTGGTCCGCGGGGAACCCCTCGGTGGGGAGGGCATGCAGGCGGAGGGCGAGGCCGGCGAGCTGGTCCACGAGGCGGCGGGCACGCCACGGCTTCGCGGTGACGGCGTCGAGCATGGTCGTGCCGGACGCTCGCTCCATCACCTGCGTGGGCAGGTCGAAGCCGTCATCGGGACCGAGCACCGCGAGCACCTGCGGCGCGGCGTAGCCCCGGTCGGCGCTCCACCCCTGGACGGCGGCCTCCCGCGCCGCCTGGGGCGCGCGCCGGGCCGTCGGCAGCATCCGCACGACGAGGGGTCGGCGCCACTCGGCCGGCAGCGAGCCACCCGTCAGCTCCACGCCGTGGATGAAGGAGTCGAACCCGCCGGCGATGTTCGTCGGCTCACCCGCCACGGCGATCGGACCACCGAAGCGCGTCCCGGCCCATGCCGCCAACGACGTCGCCACGCCCGACGCATCCCGCGGGTCCACCGCGGGGACCGTAGCGGTGCGGTGTCAGGCGGTGGCGCCGACGCGACGGGAGATGTCGGAGCACTCCTCGCACACGGACTCGGGGATGACCCCTGCCCGCATCAGCCACCCGAAGATCTGGCAGCCCACGCAGAAGCCGGCGAAGGCCTCGAGCGATGCCGGCACCAAGAGGACGGCGAGCACCAGCTCGGCGAGGTCGAACCGGTCGAGGCCGAAGGTGAGGATGGCGGCGGTCACCGAGAACACGGCGCCGAGCAGCTGCGCGAAGCGCTTCGGCGGTCCCGGCACGAGTCGGCCGTGGACCGGGAGCGCGGGTGTGACGAACCGCGTGACGAGCAGGGCGAGCGGGCTGAAGCGCGGTCCGGCGAGCACCCGAGCGACGAAGCCGTAGGCGAGGACTGCGGTCATCCACTCCAGGTCGAGCACGATCGTGGCGAGCGCCATGACGACCACGCCGCCCGCGACCAAGCGGGCCGACAGCTCGTTGACGGGGTTCGGGAAGGCGGGCAGCGCCATGCGTCGCACCCTACCGGCATACCCGACCCAACCGATCGGGATTCGTCTCAGCGCCGCAGCCCGGCGAGCCGCTCGGCGGCCTCGGTGAGGACCTCCGTCCGCTTGCAGAAGGCGAACCGGACGAGGTGGCGGCCTGTCGCGGGGTCCTCGTAGAAGACGGAGCTGGGGATGCCGACCACCCCGCAGCGCTCTGGGAGCGACCGGCAGAACTCGACGCCGTCGTCACCGCCGACCGGGCGGATGTCCACGGTCGCGAAGTAGGTCCCCTGCGGCACGAACACCTCGAACCCTGCTGCCCGCAGCCCCTCGCAGAGCAGATCCCGCTTGGCGCGGAGCCCCTCGCACAGCGCGGCGTAGAAGTCGTCGGCCAGGCCCAGGCCGCGCGCGACGGCGGGCTGGAACGGCGCGCCGTTCACGTAGGTGAGGAACTGCTTCGCCGTGCGCACCGCCGAGACCAGCTCCGCCGGGCCGCACGCCCACCCGATCTTCCACCCGGTGAAGCTGAAGGTCTTCCCCGCCGAGCTGATGGTCACGGTCCGGTCGGCCATCCCGGGGAAGGTGCACAAGGGCCTGTGCCGCCCGTCGAACACGAGGTGCTCGTACACCTCGTCGGTGACGGCGATCAGGTCCCGCTCGCCGCAGAGCCGAGCGATGGCCTCCAGCTCGGAGACGCTGAAGACCTTGCCCGTGGGGTTGTGCGGCGTGTTGAGGAGCAGCAGCCGGGTCCGATCCGTGACGAGGCCGGCAAGGCGGTCGACGTCGGCGTCGTACGCGGGCGGCTGGAGGGCGACGGCCCGCAGGCGGGCGCCGGCCATCGCGGCGACCGCGGTGTAGCTGTCGTAGGTCGGCTCGAACGCGACGATCTCGTCGCCTGGGTCGCACAGCGCGAGCACGCTGGCCGCGATCGCCTCGGTGGCGCCTGCCGTCACGAGCACCTCGGTCGCGGGGTCGACGTCCACTCCCCAGAACCGCTTCTGGTGGCCGGCGATGGCGACGCGCAGCTCCTCGGTGCCGGGGCCCGGCGGGTACTGGTTCACGCCCGCACGGATGGCCGCGATCGCCGCCTCGGCGACCTCGATGGGTCCGTCCTCGTCCGGGAACCCCTGCCCGAGGTTGATGGCACCGGTGGCCTGCGCCAGCTGGGACATCTCGGCGAAGATCGTCGTACCGAGGCCAGCGAGCCGCGGGGAGAGCGGAGGCCGCCTCACTCCGGCACGAACCGCCACGCCCCGCCATCGGGGACCACGCGCCCCGCGGGCTTCGTCGGGAAGTGCGTGCCGATGAACAGCGCGCCGGTGCGCGCCGCTTCATCGAGCATGCGCCGCCGCGTGTCGCGCGCCGCGGCAGCATCGAAGTCGCCGACCTCGGCCCACTCGGTCTCGGCGCACTGCACCGGGTGGTGCACGATGTCGCCGCTGATGAGGCCCACCTCGCCCTGCGACTCGATCCACATCGACACGTGCCCCGCGGTGTGGCCGTAGCTCGGTGCGAGCCGCAGGCCGTCGCCGAGGTCCTCGTCCTCGGCCACGACGTCGGCGAGCCCGGCGTCGATGATCGGCTGCACGGAGTCGCGCAGCACGTTGGCGTTGTCGTAGCCACCCGGGTCACGCAGCCAGTCCAGCGCCGCCTGGGTGTAGAGGTGCCGTGCGGAACCGAAGGTCGGCACCCACGCGTCGCCGTCGGGCCGGGTGTCCCAGCCGACGTGATCGGCGTGCAGGTGCGTGTGCACGACGGTGTCGATGCTCTCCACCGAGAAGCCCGCGGCCTCGAACGAGGTGAGCCAGCCCCAGGACTGCTGGTGCCAGAACGGCATCTCGAGCGTCTTGCCGTCACCCACGCACGGGTCGACCAGCAGGCGGCGCGAGCCCACGTCCACGACGAACGCCTGCACGCGCATCCCGATGTTCCCTGCCTCGTCGGCGAAGTCGGGGATCACCCACCTGTGCTCGGCAACCGCCTCGGCCGTCGCGGCGGGGAGGAACATCTCCGGTGGGATGTGGTCGTTCTGGACCTCGACCACGGTGGTGATCGTGACGTCCCCGATCGTCCATCGCTGTTGCTCCGCCATCGGCCCAGCCTCGCAGGGTGCCGGATCAGGCGCAGGCGGGGACGCCGAGGTCGTCGAGCAGCGCGGTGAGCTCCTTCGTCCGTGCTGTCAGCGCCTCTGCGGCATCGTCCCTCGTGGCCTCGTCCCCCTTGTTGGCGGCAGCCAGGAGGGCAGAGGCGGTCTCGGAGACGAGCTGGGAGAGATCACGGGCGCGCTCGATGTCGTGGCGTCGCTCGGCCGCCACCGGAACGGCGCGGAACGCCTGCTGGTACTCCTTGCGGACCGGCTCCAGGTCCTTCAGCAGGGCGATGAAGGCGACCGCGTCCTTCGGGTCGCCGTGCTTGGCGCGGACCGCCTCGAGCTTGGGCTCGTAGGTCTCGCACACGGCCGCGGTCTGCTCCTGCCACTCGGCCAGCGACTGGCTGTCCTCGTAGGGCGCGACGGTCTCCTTCACGACCGCTTCCCCGCTGTCGTCGCCGCACGCCGCGAGCAGCGTGAGCCCGACTGCTGTCCCACCCACCACCTGACGCCAGCGCACGCTGATCAGCATGCCCCAACCCGGGAGCGCCCGCGAAGCGCGAGGCCAGGGTCGTGGACTTCGCCATCTGACACCCGTGTCAGTAGGTTCGAAGCCCATGCAGGAGATCCTCGACGCCATCGAGGGGGGCGCGTCCGGTGACGACATCGCCGCCCTCCCCATCCCCGAGAGCTACCGCGCCGCCCACGTGCTGCGAGACGAGCAGAGCATGTGGGAGGGGGTCGAGTCCGCCGACAAGGACCCTCGCAAGTCCCTCCACGTCGGCGAGGTCCCCACGCCCGAGCTCGCACCGGACGAGGTGTACCTCGCCGTGATGGCGTCCTCGATCAACTTCAACACGGTGTGGACGTCGATCTTCGAGCCGCTGCCCACCTTCGGGTTCCTCGACCGGCTGGGGAAGGAGTCGGTGTGGGGCAAGCGCCACGCCCAGGACTTCCACGTCGTGGGCTCCGACGCCTCCGGCGTGGTCCTCCAGGTCGGGTCCGCGGTGCGCAACTGGAAGCCTGGCGACCGCGTGGTGGTGCACTGCAACCACCTCGACGACCAGGACCCGTCGGCGCACGACGACTCGATGCTCGCCGCCAACCAGCGCATCTGGGGGTTCGAGACGAACTACGGGGGCCTGGCCGACCTGTCGGTGGTGAAGGCCAACCAGCTCATGCCCAAGCCCGAGCACCTCACGTGGGAGGAGTCCGCCGTCAACGGCCTCTGCGCCTCCACCAGCTACCGGATGCTCGTGGGGCGAAACGAGGCCCGGATGAAGCAGGGCGACGGGGTGTTCGTGTGGGGGGCGACCGGCGGCATCGGTGCCTACGCCATCCAGCTCGTGCTCAACGGTGGCGGCATCCCTGTCGGCGTCGTGTCCAACGAGAAGCGCGTGAAGCTCCTCGAGGCCATGGGCTGCGAGCGGGTCATCGACCGCGCCGCCGAGGGATACCAGTTCTGGAAGGACGAGCACACGCAGGACGAGGGCGAGTGGCGGCGCCTCGGCAAGACGACGCGAGCGCTGCTCGGCGACGACCCCGACATCGTGTTCGAGCACCCCGGCCGGCAGACGATGGGCGCGTCGGTGTTCATCGCCAAGCGCGGTGGCACGGTCGTCACCTGCGCGGCGACCTCCGGCTACATGATCGAGTACGACAACCGCCACCTCTGGATGAAGCTGAAGCGGATCATCTCGTCGCACTTCGCCAACTACCGCGAGGCGTGGGACATGAACCAGCTGATCTCGCGCGGTGCGATCCAGCCGGTCATGTCTGCCTGCTACGACCTCGAGCAGGTCGGTGACGCCGCGCTCCTCGTCCACCAGAACAAGGCCGAGGGAAAGCTCGCCGTCCGCTGCCTGGCGCCCGCCGAGGGCCTCGGCATCACCGACCCCGAGAAGCGCGCCAACGTCGGCGAGGACAAGATCACCCTCTTCCAGCGCCACGCGCGAGGAGAGCTCTGATGATGTCTCGACGAGCCGGCCTTCGGCCGGCGCTGAGGAGGATCGATGAGTGACGCCACCTCCGGCCTGCTCACGGAGATCGACCACGTCGCCATCGCGGTCAAGGACCTCGAGGCCGCGATCGCGTACTACCGGGACGCGTTCGGGGCGGAGGTCGCGCACCGCGAGGTCGTCGAGAGCGACGGCGTCGAGGAGGCCCTGATCAAGGTGGCCGACTCGTACATCCAGCTCACCGCAGCCACCGGCCCCGACTCGCCCATCGCGAAGTCGATCGAGAAGCGCGGCGAGGGCCTGCACCACGTCGGCTACCGCGTCGACGACTGCGCCGCCGCCCTCGACGCCATGGTCGCGGCCGGTGCGACCCCGATCGACAAGGCCCCGCGCCCGGGCAGCCGAGGGACGACGGTGGCCTTCGTCCACCCCAAGGGATCGTTCGGCACCCTCATCGAGCTCGTCCAGGAGTAGCGCTACGCGAGGGCGGTGAGCCACGCGGTGATCACGGCGTCGAGCTGCGCGGGCACCGCGCCCTCGAGGACGAGGACGAGACCCTTCTCGCGGAACGCCCGGACCGAGGGCTGGCCGTCGGCGCCGTTGGCGCTCAGGACGACGCGACCGAGGAGCTCGGTGGCGTGGACCTCGGCGCCACCGGCGCGTGCCGCCACGAGCTCGCGGAGCTTCGGTTCCACCGCCTCGGCGCGTGGGTACGTGCCCGGGTCCAGCGTGTAGGCCCACGCGGTGGTGCGGCGCTCCCCCGCCACCACGCCGTAGCGGCCGTGCACCGCGGTCGCTCCCGGCAGCGCCGGGGGTTCCGGAGGCGTCTCCTCCTCGGCCGGAGGGATCGGTTCGAAGGTCACGCTGGCCACGGGGACGAACGCCGCGTCGATCGGCAGCGCCACCAACGGCGTGAAGGGCTGCGCCTCTCCGACCGCGCCGGCGGCGATGGCCTGGAGCTGCCGCTCCACCGCGGTCCCCACCTCCGGGTCGGACGTGCCGCGCACGAGCATGAGCTGGTCGCCCTCCCGGTAGCCGAGCACCGTGCCGTCGGGCCCATGGGACCGCAGGACGGGTCGCCCGGCCACGGTGATGGCCTGCGTGGTCCCGTCACCCAGGGCACCAACGGCGCCGTCGACGAAGCCGTCGAGGACCGACTGGTCGAACACCTCGTGGCCGTCCAACGAGAGCAGGAGGACCTCGCCCAGGAGGTGGCCGTCGTCGCGGCTGTACAGCCGGCGCGCGGTCACGGAGGCGACCTCGGGATCCTCGAGGTAGGCATCGGCAGCGGACTGCTGGCTCGGAAGCGGCTCGCCGTACGCGAGGCGCTCGCCCACGAGGAGGCGGAGCGGGTCGACCGCCGGCAGCTCCACCCCGCCTCGCAGCGTCGGCGGCGGGGTGCGGTTCGGCCCCGCGTGCTCGGGTGACTCGTCGGGCGACCCTCCGTCGCCACCGCCGCAGGCGCTGATGACGAGCCCGGCGGCGAGCAGCACCGCCGCCACCCGGCGGGAGCGCCGCGGCAGGTCGACAGAGGAGGTCACGGCGACCGCCAACCTAACGACCGGGCTGGTCGCCACCGCGTAGGGTGGCCGGCCATGCAGGAGCCGCTGGAAGACCTCCTCGCCCACCTCCGTGAGGCGATCGCCGCCGCGGAGGACGGCGCGGACAACAAGGACGAGCTGGCCCGCCTGTCCCGCGAGGTGGAGCGCCGTCTCAGCGAGGACGACGACGAGGGCGTCGTCGACGACCTGCGCGAAGAGGTGACGAAGTTCGAGCTCTCACACCCCAAGCTCGCCTCGATCATCAACCGCACCGCCGATGCCCTCAGCGCCATGGGGCTCTGAGGGCTCGAGCTCGGCGGGCGCAGGCGGTCCGTACACCGGGCGGGCTGCCTCGGCCTCTGCCCGGCGGCGCCGACGCGCCGTCCAGGCCATGCGGGCGAGGACGACAGCGGCGACGAGGACGATCAGGCCGAGCAGGCGCACGAGGGCGGTGACGGGCGCCGAGTCCACGACCTCCTCGACGTCCGACGCCCGGTCGCGAGCGGTGTCGTAGTCGCCGGCGTCGAAGGCAGCGTGGGCGTCGGCGAGCTCATCGCCGGCGCCGCCGAACAGGAGCCCGAGGGCGCCGAGCGGCCCCGCTCCCGCCGCGACCGAGTCCTCGGCGTCGCCCAGCACGCGAGCGCTCGCCACCGCCTCGTCGGCAGCAGCAGCCACATCGTCCAGGTCCTTCCCGGCCTCGTAGGTGTCCTCGAGGGCCAGGTCCTCGGACACGTCGAGGTCGGCGACGAGGCGGAGGAGCTCTGCCTTGGCGTCGAGGATGGCGAGCGCCTCGTCCATCAGGGATCCCGCGTCAGGGAAGCGCCAGTCGGTCATCGCGAGCCGGATGGAGGTCGGTGGCGTCCATCCCTCGCCTGCCGCGACGAGGGCGGCGTAGCGCTCGCGGGCGGTGGCGCGGGCCGCGAAGAGCTCCCCCTGGTCGGTGCCCACCACGTGGCGCTCGAACAGGCCCGCGGCCTTCTGCGACCCGCCGACCTCCTCGAAGAGGTCGAGCAGCTCCTTCCAGTCGAACGTGCGGGAGACCTCCTCGGGCACGCCCGGACCCCGGTAGGCGATCTCCCCGGCGTCGGCGGCGCGGATCACATCGGACAACCGCTCCATGCCGATCTCGTCGGCGATCGCCTGCATCACCGCCCACGACGTGTTGTAGCCGTACGCCTCCTGCGCGTCGGACCCACCTTCCTCGAGGTCAGGGTCCGACCAGTCGTTGAGCTTCAACCGGGCCGGGTCGCTCTCGTCGATGGGCTCGGGCGTGGGCACGTCCCCGCCCAGCTCGCCGATCGCAGCCGCCGCCAGCACGTCGGCGAGGGCTTCGTTGATCCAGCGGCCCTCGAAGAGGCGGTCGTTGAACCAGAGGTGCGCCAGCTCGTGGAGCATCACGTGCTGGTCGAGCGCGTCCCCCACCTCGATGGCCGACGCGAAGGGCATGTACCAGCCGGCATACCCGTAGAGGTACGGGCTCGCCGTCTCGACGACGTCGATGGTGCTCGTGGCCGGCCACTCGAGCCCGATGAGCTCCTCGAGCACAGGCACCCCCTCGTCGACCTGCTCGTGCGCGAAGTCGACCCACGCGGCGTCGTCCGGCCAGCCCAGCACGTCGACCTCTTCGTCGCCGACGTCCACCGTGCGCTCGAGCAGCTTGGAGTCGTCGCGCGCCGAGAGGTTCGCGAACCAGCTGTCGGGGTCAGCGATGTGGGCGGCGGTGTACACCTGCTGGCCGTCGCGCTCGGACCGCTGCATCTCGTCACCCACGATCTCCACCTCGAAGCCCTTCGGCACCACGATCTCCACCGTGGCGAGCCCGGGGTCGCCGGTGGCGAGCACGGGGAAGGTCGCGTACGCCTCGTTCAGCCGGGTGTAGGCCTCCGACCGCGGGGTCTCCTTGGGCAGGTCGTAGGTGAGGTGGACGGTCTGCGTGTGCCCGTACCGGAGGTCGGGCTGGAGGTCGGCGACCGCGAACTTCACCCGGGGGCTCTCGGTGCTCTCGAAGCGCACCGGCAGCGCGGCGCCGCCCTCGCTGGCGCGGACGTCGACCGCCTCGGCGAGCACCGGCACGCCGTACTCCGGGAGGAAGTACTCGGTGTAGTACGACCCCGATGTCGTGTTCGGCTTGTTGTTGGTGAGCGTGGCGTCGTGGATGACGTGCACCGCACCGCCGGTCGGGTCGACGCGGTAGGTCGTCGACGTCTCGAGTCGGAAGCCCTCCTCCCGCGCCGCAGCGCCCGGCACCGCCCTTGCGATCGCCGACGCCGCCTGCCCAGGCGACGCCACGGCCACCATCGACGCCGCCGCCAACGCTCCCGCCCCCAGCGCCGTCAGCCGACGGCTCACCCCAGCTCGCATCGACCCGCTCCTGCTCTCCGCTGCCTCCGCCAGCAGCGGCCGACACGGGACCATCTCACATCTCGCGCCCTCTCGGCGGTCAGGACCTCGCGAACGCGAGGGGTGGAAGGATGAGCCGGATGGGGCTGAACGTCCACCTGGTCGACGGCACGTACGAGCTGTTCCGGTACCACTACTCGCCCGCCAACAAGGACCCCGCCCGAGGGGCCACCCGCGGCGTGGTGTCGTCGTGCCTGATGCTGCTCGAGCAGGGCGCCACCCACGTGGCCGTCGCCACCGACCACGTCATCGAGTCGTTCCGCAACGACCTCTGGGCCGGCTACAAGGACGGCACCGGCATCGACCGCGACCTCAAGGCGCAGTTCCCCGTGGTCGAGGACGCGCTGCGGGCCGCCGGGTTCCCGGTGTGGGCCATGGTCGAGCAGGAGGCCGACGACGCGCTGGCGGCAGGCGCGCTGGTGGCGTCCGAGGACGAGGCGGTCGAGCGCGTGGTCATCTGCACGCCCGACAAGGACCTCGGCCAGTGCGTAGGCGGGAAGGTGTGGCAGTGGGACCGCCGGCAGGACAAGTGGTTCGACGCAGAGGGCGTGCGGACGCGCCTCGGTGTGCTCCCGGCGTCGATCCCGGATCTCCTCGCTCTGGTGGGCGACAGCGCCGACGGCTTCCCGGGGCTGCCGGGGTGGGGCGCCAAGTCGGCGGCCGCCGTCCTCGACCGCTGGGGCCACCTCGAGTCCATCCCCGCCGATCCGCTCCAGTGGGATGCCGGCGTGCGCAGCGCCGCGAAGCTCAACGCCACGCTCCGCGAGGACTTCGAGCTGGCGCTCCTGTTCCGGCGGATCGCGACGGTGGAGACGGACGCGCCCGTCGGCGCGGTTGCGGACTGGGAGTGGCGCGGTCCCACCCCGGAGCTCTCGGCGGTGGCCACCCAGCTCGGCGACGACCGCGTCGTCGCTCGCGCCGAGAAGCTCGCCGCCGCGCGCCCCGTCTGAGCACCGCCGGGTGCGGGGTACCGTCTCCGGCCATGTCGGACTACGTCATCCCCCCGCCCGAGCCCAAGCCCATCGACGAGCAGCTGTGGCTCGAGCTGAAGGACAAGCTCGAGCGGGCCACGCTGAAGGGCAAGCCGATGGGCAGCGAGCAGTGCAGCAACTGCCTCTACTACCTCGACACGGACGCCGACATCTCGTACTGCTGGCACCAGACGCTGCGGATCCTCGTCGGCGCCGAGTGGTGGTGCCAGTGGTGGGAGGCGATCCCCGAGGACACCTGAGGCAACAGGCGAGCGGCGCCCGGCCCGACCTGGACGGCTAGGAGCTCGGCGACGAGGCGGCGGTGAAGACGTCCCAGATGATCTGGGTCGCGCTGATGGCCTGCGTGGTGTGGCCGAGCCGGCCGACGTCGCGGGCCCCGGGCCACGTGTGGCCGCCGCCTTCAACGGTGTAGAGGTCGGTGGTGGCGTCGCAACCGAGCCACCTCCGGTGGATGACGTCGTCGCCGATTCGCTCGTCGACGGGATCGGGGTCGCACCCGTTCTGCTCCGCCCAGTCCTGGCTCGTCTCGATGACCGGTCGCGTGCCCCGGGAACCCCCGCCCTCGTACAGCACGACGGGATCGTCGGTCCCGTGGAAGTACGCGTAGGCCACCGGCGTCGCTTCGCCGCACAGCGGCTCGGCCCAGACCGTCGCGGTGACGGGACCGACGGCCGCGACCTCGCCGGATCGCGTGCACCCGACCACCGCGGACATGTAGCCGCCGCTGGACATGCCGGTGACGAGCACGCGCCCGGGGTCCACGCAGTAGGTCGACGTCACCTCGGCCGTCAGATCGTCGAAGAACCGGAGGTCGTCGACGCCCTCGACGCCGGCGAAGGCGGCCCCGAGGGGGCTCCACCGCGCGGGCGAGCCCAGGGCGTCGGGGAGCACGAGCAGCGCGCCGTCCTCGTCCGCGTAGGGCGCATACCCGCTGTAGGCGAGCTGCTCCTCCTTGTTCGAGCCGGCGCCATGGAAGACGAAGGCGAGCGGTGCGGGGACCGCGGGGTCGTAGGTGTCGGGGACGTACACCATGTAGTGGCGCGACCCACCGGACGACTCGATGGTCGATCGGACGAGGTGCCGCGCATCGACCTCCGGTCGCATGCGACCGCAGCCCGCGCTGCCGGCAAGCCCGCTGGAGGTGGCGGTGGAGCTCGTCTCCGCGCCGCGATCGCGGGAGCCGTCGGCGCGCTCGCCGCCGGTGCAGCCGACCAGCGCGACCAGCGCGACCAGCGCGACCGCGATGCGGCGGCGCACAGACCTAGGCGTTCTTCGGCAGGTCCTTGAAGGCGGCGGTCTTGTCGTTGTTGGCCTCCTTGGGGAGGCCGAGCACGCGCTCGCCGATGATGTTCTTCTGGATCTGGTCGGTGCCGCCGTAGATGGGCGGGCCCTGGGCGAAGAGCGCCATGCCCGTGACCATCGCCGCGAACGGGTTGCCCGTGGCCTCGGCCAGCGGCCCCTGGTCCTCCGCCTTGTAGGCGTGCAGCGTGCCGTACGGACCGAGGATCCCGAGGCCGATGTCGCGCTGCTTGCGCACGATCTCGCTCATCGAGAGCTTCGAGATGTTGGGCAGACCGGGCACGTCCTGGCCGATCGCCTTGGCGGCCTTGGCGCGGAGGTTGTTCATGCGTCCCAGCTCGTTGAGCGTGTAGAGCCGCATGAGGTCCTGGCGAACCGACGGGTCGTCGATCTTGCCGTTGCCCTTGGCCAGGTCGACCAGCAGGTTGTAGGACCCGGCGAACATCCCGCCCCCGCCGCCGCGGCGCCGGCGGTTCGTCACCTTGTCGCCGCCGGACACGAAGTCGCCCACGCGCTTCTCGAGGTCCTTCACCACGGTGCCGGGCGTCGCCGCGCTGGCCGCGGCGTGGCCACCGCCGGAGCCGAGGCTCGCGCGCTCGTTCATGAGGGTGGTGTTGGCGACGGCCCAGCCGTTGTTGAGGCCGCCGATGAGCGTGCTGTCCGGGGTCGTGGCCTCCTCGAGGAACACCTCGTTGAACATGGCGTGGCCGGTCATCTCCACGAGCGGCCGGACCTCGACACCCTTCTGGTGCATGTCGATGGCGAAGTACGAGATGCCCTGGTGCTTCGGCACGTCGGCGTCGGTGCGGGCGATGAGCATGCCGAGGTCGGCGACCTGGCCGCCCGAGGTCCACACCTTCTGGCCGGTGACGACCCACTCGTCGCCGTCCTTGATGGCCCGCGTCTGGATCCCAGCCAGGTCGGATCCCGCGCTCGGCTCGCTGAAGAGCTGGCACCACGCCTTCTGGCCGGTGACGATGTCGCGCACGTAGAGGTCGATCTGCTCCTGCGTGCCGTGGGTGGCGATGGTGGGAGCGGCGAGCATGAGCCCGAGGCCGCCCGGCGCGCTGAGCGCACCGAACTCGGCGATGGCGTTCTGGACGGCGACCGAGTCGTTGCGGTTCAGGCCCTTGCCGTAGGCGTTCTGCGGGAGGTTCGGCGCCGCCCAGCCCGACAGGCCCAGGCGCTCCCACCACTCACCGACGGTGATCTCCGGGTCCCAGTTGTCCTGCAGCCAGGCCTTGACCTCGGCCACGACGTCGGTGGACGGGCTGGAAGCACCCTCGGCGCGCTCTTCGAGATCGGTCAACGTTCGTCCCCCTGGGCGGTGGCGGCTGGCGGTTGCGGCAGTGGTCCAGTGCAGCGCGACCTTGACCCGCGGGTCAAGTTGCCCGGGCGCGGCTCGGCGCGACCCTCGGCGGCTCGTAGGGCATCTTCGGGTACACGGGCGGCCAGGGCGCATCGGGGAGGCCCGCGGCGCGGTCCCGCGCGGCTCGCTCGAGCAGCGGCGTGAGGTCCTGCGGCCGGTCGTACATGCCCGCCCACGCGTTGCCGCGCTCGGCCAGGCGAGCGGGCACGGTGGCGATGGTGAGCTCGTCGGGCACCACCGTCGTGAGGTCGTCCCAGGTGATCGGCGTGGACACCTGCGCGCCCACCCGCGGACGCACGCACCACGCGCCGAACACGGTCTTGTGCGGCGCGTTCTGGTTGAAGTCCACGAACACGCGCGAGCCGCGCTCCTCCTTCCACCACGCCGCCGTGATGTGGTCCGGGTGGCGTCGCTCGAGCTCGCGCGCCAGCGCGACGGCGGCGGCGCGCACCTCGTAGCTGTCCCAACGCGGCTCCAGCGCGATGTAGAGGTGGAGCCCCCTCGACCCCGACGTCTTGATGTGCGCCTCGAGGCCGAGCTCTGCGAGCAGGTCGTGGACGAGCGCGGCGGCGTCCCGCAGGTGCTCGAAGTCGATGCCAGGCGACGGGTCCAGGTCCACTCGGAGCTCGTCGGCGGCCTCCAGGTCGGGGAGACGGTTGGGCCACACGTGGAACCCCAAGCAGCCCTGGTTCACGCCCCACAGCAGGTGGGCCAGGTCGGCCGCGACCAGCGCGTCGCTCGTGGTGCCGTTGGGCGTGGAGACCACCGTGGTGGTGAGCCACTCGGGCGCCGACTTGGGCACCCGCTTCTGGAAGAAGGACTTGCCGCTCGCGCCCTCGGGGTAGCGCTCGAGGAGGACGGGCCGACGGCCGATCGTCTCCATGATCGGCTCCTCGACGGCGCGGTAGTACTCGACGAGGTCGAGCTTGGTCTCGCCGCGC
>JBJMHD010000042.1:0-15259 GCA_045807565.1 Acidimicrobiales bacterium
CAGGTCCAGCATCTCGGTGCGCGGGAACATGCGGCAACGCCCGAGCCCGATCTGCCGCTCGAGGGCCTGGTAGGCGCCCAGCAGCAGCTGCTGGCCCGTCTGCCCGCGCGCGTAGAAGGTCCGCGAGACCTGCGCGCCGCCGAAGGAGCGGTTGTCCAGCAGCCCGCCGTACTCGCGGGCGAACGGCACGCCCTGCGCGGTGGCCTGGTCGATGATCTCGTTCGACACCTGGGCGAGCCGGTAGACGTTGGCCTCGCGCGAGCGGAAGTCGCCGCCCTTGATCGTGTCGTAGAACAGCCGGAAGATGCTGTCGCCGTCGTTGCGGTAGTCCTTGGCGGCGTTGATCCCGCCCTGGGCGGCGATCGAGTGCGCCCGCCGGGGGCTGTCGTGGTACGTGAAGACCTTGACGTTGTAGCCCTGCTCACCGAGCGTGGCAGCGGCGCTGGCGCCTGCCAGGCCGGAGCCCACCACGATGACGTCGAACTTCCGGCGGTTGTTCGGCGCGACCAGCTTCATGTCGAACTTGTGCTGGGTCCACCGCTCGGCGAGCGGTCCGCCGGGGACGTGGCTGTCGAGGGTGCCGATCACCCTGCTGCCTCGCCGTCGGCCTCGTAGCTCGTGCAGCTCACGATCACGTCGCCTCGCATGGTGCAGTCGGGGTTGTCCTCGGCGTCCACGATGCCGGTGAGGACGGAGATCGGGAACATCACGTTCATGGCGGTGATCAACGCCGCCAACCCCACCGCGAACCCGCGCCGCCACGAGTTCCAGCGGGGGTTGTTCACCCCCATGCTCTGGAACATCGACCACGAGCCGTGGAACAGGTGGATGCCCAGCGCCACGTTGGCGACGATGTAGATCACCGCGACCGCCGGTCGGCTGAAGGTGGCGACGAAGTTGCGGTACACGTCGCCGCGGACGAAGTCCGGGTTCGCCATGCCCCAGGTGAGGTCGGCCAGGTGGAAGACGACGAAGAGGCCGACGATCACGCCGGTCCAGCGCATGGTGCGGCTGGCGAAGTCGGCCGCCTGCCAGTCGCGGTCCTGCACGTAGCCGCCGCCTCGGGCCCGCTGGTTCATGCGGGTGAGCGAGTAGGCCGAGTGGATGTGGAACACGAAGGCGGTGATGAGGCCGAGCCGCATGATCCACAGGAACACGGTGCGCGGGAGGAACGGCACGAGGATGGTGCGCAGCCACTCGCCGTAGTGGTTGAACGCCTCAGCGCCGAAGTACACCTTCAGGTTGCCGAGGGCGTGCACGAACACGAAGCCGATCAGCAGCAGGCCGGTGATCGCCATCACCCACTTCTTGCCGACGGCGGAGCGGTAGAGCTCCACCGGCCACGGTGCCCGGCGCGTGGGCCGTGGGTGGATCGGCTCGGTGGGCGGGCGCCCGGGGGCGCCGAGGGCTTCTTCGTCGAGCGTCGTCGCCATCGAGGCCGAACCTACTCCCGGGTCCCAGATGGGCTGGAATCGGCAGACGCCCAGGTCAGCGCCGGGCGAGTCAGGCGATCGTGGCCTCGTAGCGGTTGCTCGCGCGCCCGCCCTCGTGGGCGCACTCGAGGTCGAGCGAGATCGGTCCCCGATCCTCCGGCACCACGATCTGCACCGTGCCGACGCGCTGGCACCCGTCCGCCGGGATGTCGCCCTGCCACCGCCACCGGCGCTGCCCGCCGCTCCACCGGAGGTGCGCGGTCACCTGGGCGTCCTCGAGCTGCACGCGGAGGTCGCTCACGACGTGGACGTCCAGCGCGAGGGCTTGGCCCGCGGTGACCTCGGCGGGAAGACGGTCGGCCACCACGATCACGGGGCGGCACGCCTCTCGCAGCGCGTCGTAGGCGAGCTTGGGCGCCCGATCGTGGCCCAGCACCGACCAGGTCACCGCCGGGTGGCCGTCGGCGAAGCAGAACTGCGCGAACCCTCCCGTCGGCCGGTACTTGATGCGTCGCAGGGCCTCGACCTGCCGTCGGACGACCGTGGCCTGGTACGCCTGCGTGGCCGCCCGCCACTCGTCGAAGGTGTCGAAGTCGGCGGGCGGCACGTGGCGGTCGAAGACCGGCCGCTGCAGCGCGTGCGTGCGCCCGAGCTGCGCCCAGTCGAGGTCCGGCCAGCGCTCCGGCTGGCAGAACGCGGCGTCGGCCGGCACCGCTTGGGCGCCGAACTCCGTGACGAAGCGAGCCATGCGCGGCATCGCCCGCAGGAACCCGGGGAGGTCGCGCTCGTGGCCGTGGTACCACCCGAAGTAGAGGTGGCTGTCGGTGCCGTCGAGCTGCGGCGGGTGGGGGAGCACGCCGCTGTGCGGGATCACGGGGCGCGTGCCGTCCGCCTTCTCGAGGGCGCGCTTCACCGACCGATCCAGCACCGTCTTGTTCCAGGTGGGCAAGCCCTGAGCAGCGGCGGCTCGGAGCCCCATCCGGCGGAGCGCCTTCGGGTCGCCCCACATCTGCGGGTCGTTCTCGATCGCCATCGGCTCGTTGTGGCCGCACCAGATCGCGATCGAGGGATGGTGGCCGAGCAGGTCGACGGCCGCGGCCGCCTGGCGCACGGCCTGCTTGCGCACGCCTCGGGCGTAGCCCCACTGGAGGGGCAGGTCCTGCCAGAGGAGCAGGCCCGCCTCGTCGGCTGCGGTGTAGAGCTCTGGTCGCGTGACGTGGGCGTGGATGCGCAGGAGGTCGAGCCCGGCGTCACACGCCAGCGCGACGTCCCGGGCGAGCTCCTCGGGTGTCGCCTCGGCGATCGCCATCCGGGTGGGCCCGTGGTTCGACCCCTTGAGGAAGAGGCGTTCGCCGTTGACGCTGGCGATCCACGAGCGAAGGCGGACCTGCCGGAGGCCGGTGCGGAGCGCACGCGAGTCCGACGTGGCGCCGCCCTCACCGTCGTCGAGCTCGACGTCGACGCGCAGGTCGTGCAGCATCGGGTCGCCCAGCGCGCGTGGCCACCACAGCGCCGGCTGCTCGATCGTCACCGTCCACTCGAGGTCGTTGGCGCCGGTGGCGAGCGGGTGGTCCGTCACCTGGTCGACCCCGCCGAGCGCGGTGCGCACCGACACCGCCCGCGCGGCGTCGCTGTCGAGGGTCGCTCGCAGGACCACGACGGCTCGCTCGGGCGACGCCTCCCGGCACAGCACGCGCAGCCGGGCGATGCGGACCGGGCCGGTCTCGCTCAGGTGCACGGGTCGCCACAGCCCGCCGGGGTTCCAGTCCGGGTCCAGGCAGTCCCAGTGCTGGAACACGCCGGTGAGGTTCCGCTTCGCCGTCAGGTCGTCCTGGCGTGCGCAGGTGACCTCGACGGCGAGGTGGTGCTCGCGGCGGGCGCGCAGCGCGTCGGTCACCTCGAAGGTGTGCGGCGCGAAGTAGCCCTCCGTGTCACCGAGGTAGGAGCCGTCGAGCCACACGTCGCCTTGGTAGAAGAGCCCGTCGAAGGTCAGCCAGCTCCGTCGGCCCGCCGCGGCCCCGGCGGCGTCGAACGATCGCCGGTACAGCAGCGGCCCATCCGTCGCCGCGAACGCGGCGACCGACCGCCAGTGACCCGGCACCACCACGGGCTCCCAACCGGAGTCGTCGAAGGTGTCGTCCTGCCACGATCGCCGGAGGGCGTCGTCGGCGACGGCCGCGCGCCACGTCCCCCCGAGCTCCACCATGGAGCAGCGAGGGTATCGGCCCGCCGCCCCGGGTCAGGAGGCGGTGATGGCGCCGCCGAGCAGGCCCTCCACCGTCCACCCGCCCGCGGCCGCCGGGGTGAGGATCAGGTCGAAGGCGCCCTCGGCGGCGTCCAGCCGCGTGACCGTGCGGTGCGCGCCGGCGGGGTCGGTGAGCTCCAGCGTCCCCTCCAGGTGCACGCTGCCGGGGCCGAGCAGGTGGCGGGCCTTCTCCGGCCCCAGGACGAGGGCGGCGTTCCCGCGGGGCTCGAAGGTCGACCCGTCGGCGGCATCGAAGTCCACGGACTCCCGCGCTCCGGCGACACCCGAGGTGCCGACGGCGACAGGGGTGTCGAGGTGGTAGTGCCCGGGCACGAAGCCGTGCACGGCACCGGCGAGGTCGAGGCGCAGCCCGTCGGCGACCAGCTCGACCTTGACCGGGTCGAGCACGAGCGCGCCGCCCGACGACAGCACGAACGGCCGGCCGGCGTCCCACTCGATCGCGGCGGGGGAGCCGTCCACGGTCACGCCGACGATCCGTCCTCCGTTGCCGAAGCCGCGCTCCGCGGTGACGGTGAGCGGCGTCGGCACGGGCCGCGGCTCCAGCACGGCGCCCTCGAGGTGCATCGCCGTGACGGTTCCGCTGACCTTCGTCGCGGCCTCGGGCGAGATCGGCGCTGCGGTCGTCTCGGTGGTGGTCGTCCCCGCCCCGCCGGTCGTGTCGGAGGACGCGACCACCTGGTCGTCGGCACCTGAGCTCCGATCGAGGCCGTTGCTCACGAGGACGGTCAGCGCGGCGGTGGCGGCCACGATCGTGGCCATCGTCACGAACCACCGCAGCCGCACGCCGGACACAGTGCCAGACCCCGGCGCGTGGACGGCAACACGGGGGCCGGCGATAGGTTGGCGCCATGACCTCGACTGCCCCGCACCCCGCCCCCGCCACGGTCGGCCAGCTCCGCGAATCGGGCTGGACCTCCGTGCCGGTGAAGGAGGAGCTGCGGCGCAACGCCATCGCGCGGATCCAGTCGGGCGAGGTGCTGTTCCCCGTCGTCCAGGGCTACGAGGACACGGTCCTCCCGCAGCTCGAGAACGCGCTCCTCGCCGGCCACGACGTGATCTTCCTCGGGGAGCGGGGCCAGGCGAAGACCCGCATGATCCGGGCCCTCACCACCCTCCTCGACGAGTGGATGCCGATCCTCGCCGGGTCCGAGATCAACGACGACCCCTACGCGCCGGTGTCACGCCACGGCCGTGAGCTCGTCGCCGAGCACGGTGACGACGCCCCGATCGAGTGGGTCCACCGCTCCCGGCGGTACGGCGAGAAGCTGGCCACCCCGGACACGTCGATCGCCGACCTGATCGGCGAGGTCGATCCCATCAAGGTCGCCGAGGGTCGCTACCTGTCCGACGAGCTCACCCTCCACTACGGGCTCGTGCCCCGCACCAACCGCGGGATCTTCGCCATCAACGAGCTGCCCGATCTCGCCGAGCGGATCCAGGTCGGCCTGCTGAACGTGCTCGAGGAGCGCGACATCCAGGTGCGCGGCTACAAGATCAGCCTGCCCCTCGACCTGATCCTGTTCGCCTCGGCGAACCCCGAGGACTACACGAACCGCGGCCGGATCATCACCCCGCTGAAGGACCGGTTCGGATCGCAGATCCGCACGCACTACCCGCTCGAGATCGACACCGAGGTGTCCATCGCGCTGGCCGAGGCGGTGCCGCTCGAGGCCGAAGGCGTCCGCGTCACGGTGCCCGACTACATGACCGAGGTGGTGGCCACGCTGTCGCACCTCGCCCGCTCGAGCCCCCACATCAACCAGCGCTCCGGTGTGTCGGTGCGCTTCACGATCACCAACCACGAGGTGATGGTCGCCAACGCCACCCGTCGCGCCCTGCGCCACGGTGAGAAGGACGTGGCGCCCCGCATCAGCGACCTCGAGGCACTGCCGGCGTCGATGATGGGCAAGATCGAGATCGAGTCGCTCGAGGAGGGCCGTGACGCGCAGATCGCAGAGAACCTCGTGAAGGCGGCGGTCCTCACGGTGTTCAAGGAGCGCTTCACGCCCGAGCGCTTCCGCCCGATCGTCACCGCGTTCGAGGAGGGGGCGGTGATCCACGCCGGCGAGGACGTCACCTCCGCCGAGTACGTGTCGCTGCTCGAGCAGCAGCCAGCGCTGCGCGAAGCGGTCACCGACCTCACCGGTGGCGACGAGTCGGCGGCGTCCGTCGCGTCGGCGGTGGAGCTGCTCCTCGAGGGCCTGCACCTCAGCAAGCGCCTCAACAAGGACGCCATCGGCTCCCGCTCCACCTACCGGGCGAGGGCGTAGCTCCCGGGCGTTGCCTGAGCCCGTCGAGCCATGAGCTCGGCGTGCAGCGGTGCCGTCCCGGCGGCGACCGGAGCGCGGGCGTGGTGGAGATCGTGGAGGTCGCGGCCGGCGGCGTCGGTCACGATCGCTCCCGCTTCTACGCACGTGAGGACCCCCGCGAGGTGGTCCCAGCAGCGGTGGTGGTCCTGGTCGAAGTCCACGAAGCCGTCGAGGGCGCCGACGGCCACGGCACACAGCGCGAACGCGACGGCGCCGAGCGCTCGTCCCTGGGCGGCCAGCTCGGGTGGCGCCGGCCCCGACACGCCGACGAGCGCCCCGTGGACGGCGGTGGCCCGCGACGGTCGTGCCGCCAGTCCCTCGTGCGTCGCCCCTGCCCCCGCCTCGGCGTCGAACCGCTCGCCCGTGGCGAGGTTGCGGACGTGCGAGACCACCGGGCGCCCCTCGACCAGGGCGCAGAGCGACGGTCCGAACCACGGCAGGCCTCGGACGGCGTTCCCCGTGCCGTCGATGGGGTCCACCACGACGATCACGTCGCGGTCCAAGCGGCTCGCCGTGCTCTCCTCGCTGATCACGCCGCAGCCGTGCTCGAGCAGGTAGCTCGTGGCGGCCACGTCAGCGACGACGTCGCACTCGAACTGCGTCGGACGGCCGGCGGGCTGCGACCACACGTCGAGATCGGCGAGCGCTTCTTCGATGGCGTCGGCGCACCCCTCGAGGATCGCGTGGAGGTCGGGGGTCGTCATGCCGGTACCGCCTCCGCGACCGGTCGACCGGCGAGCTCGGCGTAGCAGCGGCTGAGCGAGGTGGCGGCCTCGTCCCACGTCGGCATCGATCGCGCCGTGGCGCGGGCCGCGGCGCGCAGCCGATGCCTCGCCTGCGGGTCACCCAGCAGGCTCGACACGGCTCCTGCGACTCGGGTCGCGGTGGGCTCGACGACGAGCGGCGCCCCGAGGTCGGTCCGCAGCCCCTGTGCGCCGACCGGTGTCGTGACGACCGCGGCGCCGACCGAGAGCGCCTCGAGCACCTTCACCTTGACGCCTCCGCCGACCCGCAGCGGGCACACGACCACGTCGGCGGTGGCGAGGTACGGGGTGACCGATGGGACCCACCCGGTGACCGTCGCTCCGCTGCGGTCGCCCTCGGCGCGCAACCAGTCCGGCGGGGCGTTGCCGACCAGCTGCAGGTGGACGTCGGGCACCTCCCGGCGGACCCGCGGGAGCACCTCGGTGAGGAGGAACCGAGCCGCGTCGACGTTCGGTTCGTAGGCGAAGTTGCCCACGAAGCACATGGTCGGACGGTCTGGCGCCGGCGCCAGGACGCCAGCCGTCATGGGCGAGAGGTGATCGGCGCCGTCTGGGACGACACGGGTGCGGAGGTCGGGCGCGATGGACCGGGCGAGCTCGGCATCGTCCTCGGTCACGAAGGCGCAGAGGTCGGCGCGCCGCCAGGCCGCCACCTCGGCTGCCTCGCACCGACGGGCCTCGGCCAGGGCGGCGCGCTCCGCCTCCACGTCGGTGGCCACGGCGGCGCGCTGCGCCCAGAGCGCCGCTTCGATGTTCTGGTCCACGAGGAGCTCGGGTACGTCGACGGCGGGCGGGAGGTGCTGCATCAGGTAGAAGCCCTCCACGTGGACGAGGTCCGGTGTCCGTTCGGTCAGGGCGTCGGCGACCGCCGCGGTTGCTGCCCTCGACGCGTGGCGAGCGACCTGCGCGCAACGTGCCGTCTCGTCGGCCTCGGCGGCGACGACCGTGGTCCGGGCCGGGAGGTCGAACCCCTGCGCGGCCTCGACGTCGGCCTCGGGGGTCTTCGACACCGCGATCAGCTCGACGTCCATCGCCGGCGCGAGGCGTCGCAGCAGCTCGAGCTCGCGCAGCCGTCCGCCGCTCGACGCCGGGTGGGGAAGGTGACAGGTGATCCAGAGGGCTCGCACGCCGGAGGGCTCCAGGGTCGCGGCAGGCGGCGGCTGGGTGTTCAACCGGTCGCGGGTGCTCGCAGTGCTTCCCGCGACCGAGGCGCGTAAACCGGTGGCCCGGGGTCAGCCGAGGGTCGCCTCCCTCGCGACCTGCGCGGCTGGCCGCGGGTTGCGATCACGGTCGAAGAGCCCGAAGTCGAGGGTGTCACCCTGGTGCCACTCGTAGCAGTCGACCCCGGTCCACCAGAAGAGCCCCCGCACGTCGACCCCGGCGCGCAGGGCCTCCTGCACGTGGTGGAGGACCTCCCGCACGTACGTCGCGCGCTCGTCCTCGTCGTCGGTGCCGATCCCGGCCTCGCACACGAGCACCGGGCGAGCCGGGTGGTCGGCCTGGAGGCGCTCGAGCACGTGGGCGAACCCCTCCGCCCAGCGCACGTACCCCTGCGGGCCGGGGATGCCCTCCGCCGGCCACCGGCCGATGGAGCCGTCCGCCTTCACGCCGATGGCGGAGTAGTAGGAGAACCCCAGGTAGTCGTACGTGTCGAGGTGCTCGTCGGCTGCCCACGCCGCCCACAGCCGCTCCTCCAGCTTGGCCGCCGTCGCGCGCGCCTCGGGGGTGTCCTCCACGCGGAACACCGGTGACAGGCTCTGGATCGTCGAGATGGGTGTGTCGGGGGTGCGGAGGAGACGGGCGGCGTCGGCGCCGGCCCGATGGATCGTCGCCAGCACGCGGTCCGCCTCACGGCGGTCCCGGCGGGCAGGTGGGAGGACCCCGAAGAGGTGCGAGCCGAGCGCGTAGAAGCTCGGTTCGTTGATCGGCTTCCACCCCGACACGAGGTCGCCGAAGGTCTCCCCCACCCAGTCGACGTGCCGGCTCCACACCAACCGTCCCTGCTTGTCGTCGCGGAAGCCACCGAGGTCGTCGGCGAACCAGCCAGGGAGGGAGAAGTGGTGGAGGCACGCCCAGATCGAGATGCCCGCGGCGCGCGCCGCCTCCAGCACGGCCCGGTAGCGGTCGACCTCCTTCTTGTCGCGCCGTCCCTGGGTCGGCTCGAGCCTCGCCCACTCGAGGCTCAGCCGATGGTGGGTGAGACCGTGCTCGGCGTAGAGCGCGAAGTCCTCGGCGAACCGGGTGGTGAACCCGTTGCCGGTGCCGGAGGAGGGCGCTCGGCCGGCGCGCTCGAACGCGGACCAGTCACCAGCGGGCGCGGCCCCCTCGGTCTGCGTGGACGATGCTGCCGTCCCCCACATGAACCCCTCCGGCCAGGCCGCCACGGCCGGAGCCTGTCACACGGTCAGTCGTCGGCTTCGGACTCGCGGTCGGCCTCGTCGCCCACCACGTTGAACTGCTCGTCGAGCTGGACGTCCACCTGCGAGCCGTCGTCGAGGGTGACCTCGACCTCGTAGTAGCTCTCCTCGTCGTCGACCTCGGTCTCGGTGACCCGCCCCTCACCCGTGTGCTCGAGCGCCGCCGCCGACGCCTTCTCCAGAGCGGCACCCGTGATCGGCGTGTCGGTGGCATCGTCGTCGGTGCCGCCGGCCACCGCCCAGGTGGCGCCGCCGAGGATCGCGGTGGCGGCCGCACCGCCGGCGATCACGGCCTTCGTGCGTCGTTGCATGGCCTGCTCCTCTCCTCGACCTCGGTCCAGGATGCCGGAACGGCCCTGAACCACACCTGACTGGTCCCTACCCGGCAGGCGTGAAGGCGATCAGCTCGATCACGCCGTCGCCGCCGGCGACCTTCTCCTCGCGGATCACCCCGATGTCCGGCGCGTACGACTTCTGCTCGATGACGTCCGCCTCGAGCGGGTTCCAGTCCTCGGTCACCACGACGTCGTCGTAGGAGCCCAACCCGATGTCGACGGTGCTGCCGACCTCCAGGACCTCGCCCATGTCCTCGGCCTCGCCCTCGTCGTACTCCTGCCGGTAGGCGTCCCCCACCTTCGGGTGGGCCAACATCACGATGCCCGGCAGGGCGCCGTCCGTGCCGTACTCCCACGAGCCCGAGTCGTCGGTGGGCTGACCGTCCTCGTACTCGTGGGTGTCCTCGCCGAGGTACCAGACGTTGCCGTCCTCGTCCTGGGCGTACCAGTCGTAGGTGTCCTCGGTGACCTCACCGTCGACGGACACCGTGTCGCGCACGACGGTGGCGGTGATGCCCTCGATGGCGCGCGTCTCGTCGAGCACCTCGACCTCGATGTGCTCGGTCTCGTCGTCGTCCTGTCCCTCGTACACCCACCTCGTGCCCGGGACCAGCGGGAAGTACGGGTTGTCGACCTGGTCGACGAACCGGGCCGGGTCCAGGTCGGGCGCGTAGTGGCCGCCGTCGCCGGGGTCGATGACCGGCTCGGCAGCCGCGGCCGTGGTGGTCGTGTCGCCCCGGCTGGCGGGGCTGTCGTCGCCGCACGCCGCGAGCAGCAGCGCGCCGCCGGCCGCGGCCGCCACCCAGCGGCGTCGTGGGGTCAAGGTCGTCATGGTCCCTCTCGCCTTCCCGGCACCTCGTGGCGCCGACCACCACCGTCCTCGTCGTGCCCTGAACCCGTGCTGAACGGTGCGTCGTGCCAGTTCAGCGCGCGTTCAGGATCGGGGGGCAAGGCTGGCGCTCCGGAGGCCCGGATGAAGGTGCTGCTCGTCGAGGACGACGCGAAGATCGCGACCGCGATCCAGCGCGGGCTCACGGCCGAGGGGTTCACCGTCGAGGTCGCGTTCGACGGCGACGACGGACTGTGGCGGGCCACCGAAGGTTCGTACGACCTCTACGTCCTCGACCTCATGCTGCCGGGGCGCAACGGCTTCCAGATCTGCGCGGCGCTGCGCGAGGCGGGCGATTGGACGCCGATCCTCGTCCTGACGGCCAAGGACGGGGAGCTCGACGAGGCCGAGGCGCTCGACACGGGAGCCGACGACTACCTCACGAAGCCGTTCTCGTTCCCAGTCCTCACCGCGCGTGTCCGAGCGCTCCTCCGTCGCACCGCCGGGCGCGACCCGGTCCCCGTGGCGGTCGGCGACCTCCGGATCGATCCAGGCGCCCGCCGGGCGTGGCGGGCCGACCGCGAGGTGGTGCTCACCGCCCGCGAGTTCGACGTCCTGGAGTTCCTGGTGCGCCGGGCCGGTCAGGTGCTGACCAAGGCCGAGATCCTGGCCGGGGTGTGGGACTACGACTTCGACGGCGATCCCAACATCGTCGAGGTGTACATCGGCCGCCTTCGCCGGAAGGTCGACGACCCGTTCGGCGCCCGCTCGATCGAGACGGTCCGTGGCGCCGGCTACCGGGTGGCCGAGGCATGACCGTCCGCGCCCGCATCACGCTGCTCGCCACCGCGGTCGTGTCCGTGGTCCTCGTGGTCGCGGGCATCGCCCTCGTGGCCCAGCAGCGCCGCACGCTCGTCCACTCGGTCGACGAGGGGCTCCACCAGCGAGCGGCGGAGGCTCGTTCCGCCGAGGGCGACCCCGGCGCCGGGCCCGCGGTCACCACCGGCCTGCGAGACGACGACGACGTCGTGCAGGTCGTCGTGGGCGGCGAGGTGGTCCTTGCCAGCCCGAACGTGGACGGCGATCCAGCCGTCGTCGACCTACCCCGGGGGGACGGCACGCGCCTCACGACGGTCGACGGCCTGGTCCACGAGGATGGCTCCTTCCGGGTCCTGGTCGAGCGGCACGGCGACCGCGTGCTCATCCTGGCCGCCGCGATCGACGACATCGACGACAGCGTCACGACGCTCGTGAGATCGCTGGTCGTCGGCATCCCGCTGGTGGTGGTGGCGCTGGCGATGGTGCTGTGGTCGATGGTCGGTCGGGCGCTGCGACCGGTCGAGGCGATCCGCGCCGAGGTCGCCGACATCGACGCCCGCGACCTCCACCGCCGGGTGCCGGTGCCGCCGACCCACGACGAGGTCGGCCGCCTGGCGCAGACCATGAACGACATGTTGGAGCGGATCGACGACGCAACCCAGCGCCAGCTTCGCTTCCTGGCGGACGCGAGCCACGAGCTTCGAAGCCCGCTCACGCGCATGCGAGCGGAGCTCGAGGTGGACCTCGCGCACCCGGATCGAGCCGACCTCGTCGCGACCCACGCCAGCCTGCTCGAGGAGGCGATCGGGTTGCAGCGGCTCGCCGACGATCTGCTGCTCGTCGCGCGAGCGGACGAGCGCGGCGGCGAGCTCCACCTCGAGCCCGTCGACCTGGACGACGTCGTGCTCCGGGTCGCCCGGCGGCTGCGCGCCGACGACCGCGTCGAGGTGGACCTGTCGGGCGTGACCGCGGGTCGCGTGCTGGGCGATCGCGACCAGCTCGCGCGGGTCGTCGGCAACCTGGCCGACAACGCTGTCCGCCACGCCCGCTCGTCCGTCCGGTTCGGGCTGCGGACGGACGGCGACGCCGTCGTGTTGGCGGTGGAGGACGACGGCCCGGGCGTGCCCGCCGCTGACCGCGAGCGCGTCTTCGAGCGGTTCGGCCGGGTCGACGCCGCCCGGTCGGTGGGCTCGGGAGGCACGGGGCTCGGGCTGGCCATCGCCCGCGACCTGGCGGAGGCCCACGGCGGCACCCTCACCCTCGACGCCACCGCTGGCGCCCGCTTCGTCCTCACCCTCCCCGCCGCGCCCCCCGACTGACCCCCGCCCCAACCTCCAACCTCCCACCTGCGCGGCCTGTGGTGATCCCGCCCGCTCGGCGGGCGGGATCACCACAAGTCCAGCGCGGGGCCCGGCTCAGTGGACCAACCCTCGGCGGCCTGTGGTGCTCCCGCTCGGTGGGCGGGCGGGAAGATCACAAGCCGCGGGAGGTGAGCTCCTCTTGTATGTGGGTGAGGGCCTTCACCCACTTGTCGGTGTCGTGGGCGCCTTGGAGCATCCACTCGCCCTCGACGACGAAGGTGGGCACGGCCGTGATGCCGTGGGCGTAGGCCTCTGCTCGCTCGGCGCGGACGAACTCGGCTTCGGCGTCCGACTCGAGCAGCGCCGCCGCCGCGTCGCGATCCAGCCCGACGTCGGCGGCGAGCGCCGCCAGCACGTCCCGGTCGGCGACGTCGAGGCCGTCGGTGAAGTAGGCGTGGAGCAGGCGCTGCTTCAGGGCGCGCTGGCGGTCGGCGCCGTGGTCGTGGAGGGCCCACGCCAGGAGCCGGTGGGCGTCGAAGGTGTTGGCCCGTCGCATGCCGCCCCAGCGGAAGTCGATGCCGAGCTCCGCGCCCGCGCTGGTGAGACGGGCATGGGCCGCCTGCACCCGGCTGCGGTCGCCGAACTTGCGCTCGAGGTAGTCCACGAGCGGCGGGCTCTCCCCACCGACCGGCACCCCTGGATCGAGCTCGAAGGAGCGGTACACCACCTCCACGTCGACGCCGGTGGCGTCCACCGCCCGACCGAAGCGCTGCGTGCCCACGTAGCACCACGGACAGGCCACATCGCTCCAGATCTCCACGTGCATCGCTCCATTGAACCGCCCCGGGAGCCGGGGCGGTCCGAAGCGGGTCGCCCAGCAATAGGGTGGCCCCGATGGCGAGCACCTCGCGCTTCCGGTACTCGAAGTGGGACGGCACCCAGGTGGGGTTCGACCTCGACGCCGACGCGGTGCTCGAGGAGATCACCGACGACCTCCTCTACCACGGCGACCTCCACGCCGCCCTGCGCCGCATGATGCAGCAGGGGTTCCGCGACCGGAACGGCGACCAGGTCATGGGCATGCGCGACCTGATGGAGCGGCTTCGCCGCCACCGGCGCGACCAGCTCGAGCGCTACGACCTCGGCGGCGTGTACGAGGAGATCGCCGAGTCGCTCCGCGAGGTGCTCGACATGGAGCGGCAGGGCCTGGACGAGCTCGCCCAGGAGGCGCGCGAGAGCGGTGACCAACGGCGCCAGGAGATCACCGACCAGGTCGTGGAGGAGCGCAACCTCCAGCTCGACATGCTCCCGCCCGACCTCGCCGGGATGGTGCGCGAGCTGCAGCAGTACGAGTTCACCTCCAGCGAGGCCCGGGAGCGCTTCGACGAGCTGATGGACCAGCTGCGCCAGGAGATGGCGCAGAGCTACTTCAACCAGATGTCCGGTGCGATGCAGCAGATGACCCCCGAGGCCATGCAGCGCATGAAGGACATGCTGAACGAGCTCAACGACCTCCTCGCCATGAAGGAGGCCGGCCAGGACACGCAGCCGGCCTTCGAGCAGTTCATGGAGCGCTACGGCGACTTCTTCCCGGAGAACCCCGCCACGCTCGACGAGCTCCTCGAGATCATGGCGCAGCGGATGGCGGCCATGCAGGCGATGATGAACTCGATGACGCCCGAGCAGCGGGCGCAGCTGCAGGGGCTGTCGGAGGCCCTGCTCGAGGACATGGACCTGCGCTGGCAGATGGACCAGCTCGGCAGCCACCTCCAGCAGCTCTTCCCGCAGATGGGCTGGGAGCGCCGCTACGACTTCTCCGGCCAGGACCCGCTCGGCTTCGCCGAGGCCGCCCAGATGCTCAACGAGCTGGGCGACCTCGACCAGCTCGAGCAGATGCTGCGTGGCGCCTCCTCACCCGGCGCCCTCGCCGAGGTGGACGTCGACCGCGCCCGCGACCTCCTCGGCGACGATGCCGCCCGCAGCCTCGAGCAGCTCTCGAAGCTGGCCCAGCAGCTCGAGGACGCCGGCCTCATCAACAACAAGGAGGGGAAGCTCGAGCTCACGCCCAAGGGCCTGCGCAAGATCGGGCGCAACGCCCTCTCCGACCTCTTCTCCAAGCTGGCGAAGGACAAGCTCGGCCGCCACGAGGTGGAGCACCGCGGCATCGGGCACGAGCGGACGTACGACACGAAGCCGTACGAGTTCGGCGATCCCTTCAACCTCCAGATCGAGCGCACGGTGCGCAACGCCATCCGCCGCACCGGCGGCGGCACACCCGTGCGGCTCACCCCGGAGGACTTCGAGATCGAGCAGACGGAGCAGGTGGTGCGCAGCTCCACCGTGCTGATGCTCGACCTATCGCTCTCGATGCCCATGCGCGACAACTTCCTCGCCGCCAAGAAGGTGGCGATGGCGCTGCACTCCCTCATCTCGATGCAGTTCCCGCGCGACTTCCTCGGCATCGTCGGGTTCAGCGAGGTGGCCCGGGTGATCACGCCCGAGCAGCTCCCCGAGGTGTCGTGGGACTTCGTGTACGGCACGAACATGCAGCACGCGTTCCTGCTGAGCCGCCAGATGCTCGCCCGCCAGACGGGCACCAAGCAGATCATCATGATCACCGACGGCGAGCCCACGGCCCACATCGAGGCCGACGGACAGGTCTTCTTCAACTACCCGCCGGTGCCCGAGACGGTGGAGGCCACGCTGCGCGAGGTGGCCCGCTGCACGCGCGACGGCATCCGGATCAACACGTTCATGCTCGACGCCAACAGCTATCTCAAGGCGTT
>JBJMHD010000043.1:0-32962 GCA_045807565.1 Acidimicrobiales bacterium
GCTCGGCGGCGAGGTGGGCCTGCAGCTCGGTGGCCTCGGGCGTGGTGCGGGGTCCGCTCAGCGTGCCGAGCACGGACGAGGACCAGCCGTGGGCCTGGAAGATCGCGTGGAGCAGGTGGGTGGTGGTCGTCTTGCCGCTGGTCCCGGTGACCCCCACGAGGGTGAGGGCGTCGGAGGGGTGGTCCCAGAAGGCGTCGGCGATCGGCCCCATCGCCTCGCGCACCGATCGCGCGAGCAGCTGCGGGAGGGGGACGTCCACGGCGCGCTCGACGAGGAGCGCCGAGGCACCGGCGGCCGCGGCGTCGGGGGCGAGGTCGTGGCCGTCGACGTTCTCGCCGGGCACGCAGCAGTAGAGCGCCCCCTGCGTGACCTCGCGCGTGTCGTGCACCACGGAGGTCACCTCGACGCTCCCGGCCTCGGCGGGCTCGAGGATCACAAGGGCACGGGTCTCGGCGAGCAGTGCGTCGAGCCGCATGCGGTCGTCAGCCTCCGTCGGGCGGGATCGTGGTCGAGGGGGCGCTGGCGGGCTGCGCGCGGACCCGTGCCGGTTCCAGCGCGTCGACGATGCCCGCCTCCTCGGCCTCGGCGGCCGCGGTGTCGGGCGCGGGCGCCTGCTCCACGAGCGGCGGCGCGATCCGGAAGAGGCGCAGCCCGTACTGCGCCAGGTCGGCGAAGACGGGGGCGGCGACGGTACCGCCGTAGATGTCGCCGGACGGTTCGTCGATCACCACGATGATCGAGAGCTCGGGCTTCTCGGCCGGCACGAATCCGACGAAGTTGGCGACGTAGTGGTAGTGGCCCGCCGCGTCTTGGTAGCCGCCCTCCGGCAGGGGCTTGCGAGCGGTGCCGGTCTTGCCGGCCACCGTGTACCCGGTGATGCCACCTCGCGTCCCCGTGCCCTTGGCCACCACGTTCACGAGCATCTCGCGCATCTGCTCCGCTGTGGGCTCGGACACCACGCGGCGGGCATCACCGCCGTCGACCCGGTGACGCCCGCCCTGGGCGTCGATCGTCTCCATCAGGAGCTTGGGCGGCACGTACACGCCGTCGTTGGCGAGCACGTTGTACGCCTCGAGCATCTGCATGGCGGTCACCGAGATCCCCTGGCCGATCGGGATCGAGCCGATCGACGTGCCGGAGTAGTCCTTCGGTCGCAAGAGCTGCCCCGCCGCCTCGTTCGGGAAGTCGAGCGCGGTCTTCGTGCCGAACCCGAAGCGCCGGAGGTAGGAGTCGAGCCGGTCCTTGCCGAGCATCTGCGCGATCTTGATCGTGCCGATGTTCGACGACTCGGTCAGGATCCGCGTCACCGAGTAGCTCTCGGTGGGGTGCGGGTCGTGGTCGGTGTACAGGTGATCGCTCACCTGCAGGTGGTCCGGCACCGTGAGCTCGGTGTCGGGCGTGAGCAGGCCCTCCTCGAGCGCTGCGGCCACGGTGATCACCTTGTTCACGGAACCGGGTTCGTACACGGCGGTTGCGCCCATGTTGTTGCCGGTCGCGACGATCGAACCGGTCTCGGCATCGGTGGTGAAGTTGGCGAGGGCCAGGATCTCGCCGGTGGCCGGTCGCGACACGATGGCGGTGCCGCCCTTGGCGCCCTTGGCGAGGATCTGCGCGGCGAGGGCGCGCTCGGTCTCGTACTGCATCGACCGGTCGACGGTGAGCACCAGGTCGTCCCCACGCTGCGCCGGTACCCGCTCGTGCTCGCCGCCAGGGATGGTGCGCCCCTCGGGGTCCTTCTCGATGACGAGCTGTCCCGGCTCGCCCGTGAGCGCGTCGTCGTACTGCTTCTCGAGGCCCGACAGGCCGTCGTTGTCCACGCCGACCTGGCCGAGCACCGACCGCGCCAGGTCGCCGGCCGGGGCGATGCGCTCGGGCTCCTCGAGGAAGGCGATGCCCGGGAGGGCGAGCTCCTCGATGGCGTCCGCCACCTCGTCGTCGACGCGCCGAGCCACATAGAGGAACTCCGCGTCGCGGCCCAGGCGATCGGCGAGCTGGCGGGCGCCGGCGGCGTCGAGGCCGAGCGGCCCCGCCAGCGCGGTGGCCACCTCGAGCGGGTGCTCGATGAGCTTGGGGTTCGCCCAGACCGTCCGCTGCGGGAGGCTGACCGCCAGGTCGTTGCCGTTGCGGTCGAAGATCGAGCCGCGGTCGGCCGGGAGCGTGATGTCCTGGAAGCGCTGCGCCACCCCGAAGCTCGTGTACTGGTCGCCGTTGAGCGCCTGCACGTCGACGAGCCGGAACGCGATCGTGCCGAACCCGACGAGCAGGACGAGGAGCGCCATGCCGAGTCGGAGCCGGGGACGCCCCGGGCGACCGACCAGCTGGCGACCGGTCCGTGACCGGGGCGGCCGCGCGTAGGCGCGCGCCGGTGCGGTGGCGGGCCGCCGAGGTGCGCGCGCGACACCGCCCTGCCGTCGAGCAGCAGGGCGGGGTGCCTTCGTCGGCCGGGCCGTGGCCGGGCGGCGGCCGCGGGGCGGTGTGCGAGACGGTCCGACAGGTGTCATGGCGAGGGCGACTCCAGCAGCGACTTGATGTCGAACCACGGGCTGTTCTGGTTCGCTCCGACGGTGGGATCGGCGCCGGGCTCGTGTTCGTCACCCGTCGTCGGTCCCACCGTGGAGACGTCTGGTGCAGGGGGCTGCAGGTACTTCAGGTCGGCGGGCGACACCATCCCCATGTCGTGGGCCGCTTGGACGATCCGCGCTGGCGACTCGAGCTCAGCGACGTCGGTGCGCATCTCCTGGTAGCGCGCCTGCTCCTCCACCAGCTGGCTGTCCAGGTGGTCGAGGCGCACCTGGCCCTCCACCAGCACGGTGTGGGCGACCGCGAGGGCGAGGAGTGTGGCGAACATGGCGGCCGTGAGCACCACCGCCATGCCGGGCGTCAGGTGCCGCCGCGCCCGCTCCGACGGAGCGACGACCCGGAGGTGGTCGGGTCGCTCCGCCGGACGCGGACGGGGGGCGGGGCGGGTGGACGGCAGGTGGTCGGGCGCGAGGGCCGCGGCGCCGCGGGTGGCGAAGGCCGGACGGGGCGCGGGAGCGCGTCGTCCGGGACGGCGGTCGGTGGTGGCTGCGGTCATGGCGTGTCGTCGGGGGTGTCGGGGGCGATGGGGGGAGCGAGCTTCTCGACGGCGCGCAGCCGCGCGCTCGAGGCGCGGGGGTTGGACGCCAGCTCGGCCTCGGGCGGGGTCCAGGACCCTGCCTTCAGGAGCCGGACGGTCGGGTGGATCCCGCTGGGCGGAGGAAGGTGGCGCGGACCTGTCCAGCCGCCCGTGGCGGCGTGGCGGAACCGAGCCTTCACGATGCGGTCCTCACCCGAGTGGTACGAGATGGCGGCGCACCGCCCGCCGGGCTGGAGGGCGGCGATGCCCGCGTCGATCGCCGGCGCCAGGACGTCGAGCTCGGCGTTCACCGCGATGCGGATGGCTTGGAACGACCGCTTGGCGGGGTGGCCGCCGGTGCGGCGGGCGGGCGCCGGGATGGCGTCGCGGACGACGTCGGCCAGCTCGCCGGTGGTGGTGATCGGGCGGGCGGCCACGATCGCCTTGGCGATGCGCCGGGCGTAGCGCTCGTCGCCGAAGGCACGCAGGAGGCCGGCGAGCTCGTGCTCGTCGGTGGCGTTCACCACGTCCGCGGCCGTCCGCACCTGGCGCTGGTCCATCCGCATGTCGAGGGGCGCGTCGTGCCGGTAGCTGAACCCGCGGGCGGCGCGGTCGAGCTGGGGGCTGCTCACCCCCAGGTCGAAGAGCACGCCGCTCACCGGTGTCGTGTCGAGCTGTCGCACGATGTGTTGCAAGGCGTCGAACCGGGTGCGATGGAGGCGAGCTCGGTCCCCGTAGGGCTCGAGGCGTTCGGCCGCGGCGGCGAGGGCATCGTCGTCCTGGTCGAGCCCCAGCACCCGGAGGTGGCCGTGGGCCTCGAGCAGCGCCGAGGCGTGCCCCCCGCCACCGACGGTGGCGTCCACCACCCAGCCGGGTGGCACCGGGGCGAACAGCTCGACGATGCGCTCCAGGAGGACCGGCTCGTGCCGGAACCCCGAGGCCGCCTCGCCGTCGGCGTCGCTCACCTGCAGCCCCCCGGGGAGCTGGCGCTCGCCGGGATGTCTCCCCGGAACGAGCTCGATGGGAAGCGAGCGGAGAGGGGGCCTTCCATCGCGCTGCCCGGGGGACTGCAGGGGAGCGACACCGCCCGACGTCGTCGAGCGTCTGCTCCTCGCATCTCGGTTGTCGTCCCGCTCCTCTCTGTCGTGTGGTGGTTGGGGTCGGCGGTCACCGGCAGGTGCCCGTCAGAGCTAGATCCGCAGGTTGGCGAAGGCGTCGCCGACGTCGGCGCCGTCCTCCGCCGCGGCGGGTGCGTCACGGCCGACGAGCGCCTCCCAGCGCTCCTTGGCCCAGATCTCGGCCCGGTCGAGCCGGCCGTTGATGACCACCTCGTTGCCGAGCTGTGCGTGCTCCCGCAGCACCTGCGGGATGATGACCCGGCCCTGCTGGTCGGGCGTGACCTCCGCGGCGAAGGCCATGAACTTGCGCAGCACGCCGCGGTCCGCCTCCCCCGCCTCGTCGGCGGCGGCGAGCCGCTCGGCGATGGCGTCGAAGCCGTCGAGCGTCCACAGACCCAGGCAGCCGTCGGCCATGCCGACCATGCCGGTCTCGCCGAGCTGCGCACGGATCTTGGCCGGCAGGACCATGCGGCCCTTGTCGTCCAGTCCGTGTGGATAGGTCCCGACGAAGCGGGCCCGCTGCTCTGCCATGGGTCACCAACCGCTAGCGCGGAAGCCCCTCTCCCGTGCCGCTGCGTGCCACCGTATGCCTATTCATGGGTGTGGTCAACCATTTCCCCCCACCCCGTGGACATCCTGCCCCACCGCCTGCCAACGCGGAACCCCGCCGTGCCGCTGGACCGCCGCGTGCCTGGCCGGCGAGGGCGAGCCGCGGCGGCCCTCGGCTCAAGAGCGCGTCGAGGGCAGGCGTGCGGTGGTTCGGGGCAGGAGCGCACGCCGTTCGTGCACGGGTGCCCCAACCTCAGGGTTCGGGCCAGGGACCCGGCCGTTGCCGCGCCCTTGACCGGCGCCATCGGCCGGCGCCCCGGCGCCAGGCAGGCGCCGGGCACTCCAGCCGAGCGCGGTCAGGGCAGGCTGCGCAAGAAGGCGCCGAGGAGGTCGCCGAGGGGGACGCCCACGCCGGACGCCGCGTCGGCGATCTCCTCCGCCGAGACGCCGACCAGCAGGTCGGCCAGCGCCGACGGGTCCCACCGCGCGAGGGCGGCGCACTGGAACCGGGCGGCCGAGCGCGTGCGCCTCTGCGAGATCCCCACCACCTTGTGGCCCGCCACGGTCACCTCGCCGGGTCCGAGGCCGGCGAAGCACACCTGCGACGACCATGCCGCCCGCACCAGCCCTCCTTTGTGCACGTCACCGTCGACGCCGAGCTCGGCGAGGGCGGCTGCCCACGTGTCGCCCAGCCAATGGGACGCGCGCCCGACGTCGTCGTCCCAGAGGGGGTCCGCGGCGGGGACGACGACGTCGACCCACAGCACGTCCCCGGGGACGACCAGGACCGCTCCCCCACCGCTCCGGCGCCGCACGACGTCGACCGCCACGCCGGGCCCCACGTCGGAGTCCGGCTGGGCGCTCCCGAGGACGAGCGCCGGTGCCGGCGGCTCTGCGATCCACACGGCGCGCTCGGCCGGAGCGGGCACGTCGAGCGCGTGGAAGTCGGCGGCGCTCATCGAGCGCCGCTCGATCGACCAGCTCACGCGCTCAGCGTGGCGGGGTGGAGGTACGGCTCCCAGTGCTGCGGCACGGTGCCGACGGCCACCACCACCCACGTCATCTCGCGGGGCGCATCGGGCCGGCGACGGAGGACCATCGTGGTCTCGTGCAGGAGGCGGTCGCGCTTGCGGACGTTGCAGGGTCGGCACGCCGCCACCACGTTCTCCCAGGTGTGCTCGCCCCCGCGGCTGCGCGGCACGACGTGGTCGATGCTCTCGGCGGCATGGCCGCAGTACTGGCAGCGGTGGTCGTCACGCGCGAACACGCCTCGCCGGTTGAGCGGGGCGCGGCGCCGGAACGGCACCTTCACGAAGTGGCGCAGGCGGATCACCGAGGGGACGGCGAGGGTGAGGTGCTCCGAGTGCAGCGCCTCGCCCGTGTCGTGCAGCACCTCGGCCTTGTGCCCCAGCACCAGCACCGCGGCTCGGCGGCTGGGCACCACGCAGAGCGGCTCGTAGGTGGCGTTGAGCACGAGCGCCCGCGACATGCCCGAACGTTACCGGCGACGCTGTTCCTGGGACGGCCAGTTGCGGCACCAGCGGAGGTAGGTCACGAGGTCATCCGGCTCGGGCAGCTGGTCGCCCGATCCGCCGTAGGCCGTCTCCATCCGGAAGCGGAGGTAGGCGGGCGCGGGGAGCGGCAGGAACGGCGCGTGCCGCCACCACCCCGCCGGCGCGAGCCGTCCGGCCTGGCGCAGCGCGGTGAACCACAGGGAGGGGTGCGGGAGCACGGCCGTGAGCGCGCGCGCCGCCCACCGCCGGTCCGCGCCGTGGAGCGCCGACGCGCTCAGGCCTTGGCCGCCTGCTGGTCTCGCCAGCTGCCGGGATCGGCGGCGCGGGGCTCCTTGGGGAGGCCGAGCACCATCTCCCCGATGATGTTCCGCTGGATCTGGCTCGACCCGGCGTAGATCGTGCCGGCCCGGGCGTTGTACGACGTGCCCACCCAGCTGGCGCTGTCGTTGGGCGCGCCGGGCGAGTCGGTCTGGAACGACGACGTCGGCCAGCGCCCCGAGGGCACCATCGCGTCCGGCCCGAGGATGTCGACCGCGAGCTGGGTGACCTCCTGGTGGTGCTCGCTCCAGAAGTTCTTGAAGATCCCCGACTCCGGGCCGGGCTGGTGGCCGTTCAGGAACTGGGTGAGCGAGCGCAGCCCGAGGTAGCGGAGGATCTCCACCTTCGTGTGGGACCGGGCGAGGCGCTGCCGGACCACGGGGTCCTCGGTGGCGCCGCGCTCCTTGGCGAGGGCCACCAGGCGGTCGAGCTCGATGCGGAACGTGATCGGGAACGTGGCCGCCGCCTCGCCCCGTTCGTAGCCGAGCAGCGTCATGGCGACGGCCCAGCCGCCGTTCACCTCGCCGATCACGTTCTCCTTCGGGCACCGGGCGCTGGTGAAGAACACCTCGTTGAACTCGGAGTCCCCCGACATCATCTTGATCGGCCGCACCTCCACGCCCGGCTGGTCCATCGGGCAGAGCAGGAAGGTGATGCCCTTGTGCTTCGGGACGTCGGGGTCGGTGCGCGTCAGCACGAAGATCCAGTTGGCGAGGTGACCTGCCGAGGTCCAGATCTTCTGGCCGTCGATCACCCACTCGTCGCCGTCCAGCCGAGCGCGGCAGCCCACGTTCCCGAGGTCGGACCCGGCGTTGGGCTCGGAGTACCCCTGGCACCAGATGTCCTCACCGCTCAGGATCCGCGGGATGTAGTGGCGCTTCTGCTCCTCGGTGCCCCAGTCGAGGAGGGTGTTGCCGACCATCTGGATCGAGAAGACGTCGTTGGTGCCGCCGCTGGGGACACCGGCCTTGGCGAACTCCTCGGCGAGGATCACCTGCTCCATCGCGGTGAGCCCCGGACCGCCGTACTCCGCGGGCCAGGACGCCGCCAGGTAGCTGTTGTCCCGCAGCACCGCCCGCCACTGCGTGGTGAAGGCCTCCGCCTCCTCCCGCGCCAGCGCGCCGATCCCCTTCCAGTCCGGCGGCAGGTGCTCGGCGAGGAACGCCTGCACCTTCTCGCGATACGCCTCGGCCGCGGCCGGATAGGTCGGATCCATGGGCCGAGGCTAGTTGTCGGTCACGCCGGGGTGGCCAGCCCCAGCCCGTGGCGCGCCACGGCGGCCGCGCCCACCAGCGGGCCCTCGTCGCCCAACCCGACCGGCTGGATCCGGGCACCGTCGGCGAAGCCGATGCGAGCGCGCTCGGTGAGCTCCTGCTGTGCCGCGACGAAGAAGGCGTCCCCATAGCCGAGGGCCACCGAGCCGCCGACGAGGACGAGGTGGAGGTCGAGGAGGGCGACGACCGACGCCACGGCACGACCGACCAGGCGTCCGCACCGCGCCCGTTCGGCGGCCGAGGCCTCCGCCGCCGGCGCGCCCGTGCGCGCGGCGATCGCGGTGCCGCTCGCTTCGGCTTCGAGGCAGCCCTGCGCACCGCAGGGGCACCGGCGCCCGTCCGGCTCCACGATGACGTGGCCGACGTGGCCGGCGTTGCTCTCGTCGCCGTCGAGCAGCCGCCCGTCGAGGACGATGCCGCCACCCACCCCGGTGGAGACCACCATCGCCAGGTAGCTGTCCACGCCCTGCGCGGCGCCCTGCCAGCCCTCACCCAGGGCCAGCGCCTTGGCGTCGTTGTCGATCAGCACGCGGAGGCCCAGCCCGTCCTCCAGGCGAGCACGGAGAGGGAAGTCGCGCCACCCAGGGATGTTGAGGGGCGACACCGCCTCGCCGCCGCGGCGCATCGGTCCCCCACATCCCACGCCGCACGCCACCTCGTCCCCTTCGCGCACCTCGGCGACGGCCTCGAGCAGCGCCGCCAGCACCTCCTCGGCCGTCCCCTCCCGCGGCGTGGGGCGGACAGACCGGGCCACCAGCTCCCCGTGAAGGGTCACGAGGCCGGCCGCGATCTTCGTGCCGCCGACGTCGATGGCGAGCAGACTGTCCACGGCACGGGAACCTACCGAGTGGTCGCGCCGTCTGACCGGCGGGTCTCCGCCTAGCCTGTCCCGGCTGCGTCACCCGCGAGGAGCACCCTTGGCCACCCGAGAGACCGCTGTCCGAGACACCTTCGGCGACCACCACGGCGCCGTCCTGGAGAACATCGAACGGGTGATCCAGGGCAAGCCCGAGGTCATCGAGCTCGTGCTGCTGTGCCTCGTGTCGGAGGGCCACCTGCTCATCGAGGACGTGCCCGGCGTCGGCAAGACGAGCCTCGCCAAGGCGCTCGCCGCGTCCATCGACGGCACCTTCAGCCGGCTCCAGTTCACCCCCGACCTCCTCCCCACCGACGTGGTGGGGCTCACGGTGTGGAACCGGAACGACAGCGCGTTCGAGTTCCGGCCCGGTCCGGTGTTCGGGAACATCGTGCTGGCCGACGAGATCAACCGGGCGTCCCCGAAGACGCAGTCCGCGCTCCTCGAGGCCATGGCGGAGACGCAGGTCACCGTCGACGGCACCACGTACCAGCTGGGGAGCCCGTTCATGGTGATCGCCACGCAGAACCCGATCGAGCACGAGGGCACGTACCCGCTGCCCGAGTCGCAGCTCGACCGCTTCCTGATGCGCGTGTCGGTGGGCTACCCCACCACCGACAAGGAGCTGGAGATCCTCGAGACGCACGGCGACCACGACGCCTTCGAGGACATCGGCTCGGTGATCACCAACCACGACGTGCAGGACATGGTCGACGCGGCCAAGGCCGTGCACGTGGCGCCAGCCCTGAAGTCGTACCTCGTGGACCTGGCCAGCGCGACCCGCCGGCACCCGCACCTCGCGTTGGGCATGTCGCCGCGAGCCACGCTCGCCCTGCAGCGCGTGGCGCGCGCTCGGGCGGCCGCCAGCGGACGCGCCTACGTGGTGCCGGACGACCTCAAGACGCTGGCGGAGCCGGTCCTGGCCCACCGCCTCCTGGTCACCCCCGAGGCGCAGCTCCAGGGCATCACCGCGGCGGACGCGCTCACCGAGGTGCTCCGCGCCGTCCCCGTCCCGGCGGGCAAGTCCAGGTAGGGCGTGCTCACCCGGCAGGGCTGGCTCGTCGGCATCGGCGCGATCGCGCTCCTGGCGGCCGGGCGGATCCTCGGGCTGCCCGAGCTGTTCGCCCTCGGGGTGATCGCGGCTGCGCTGCTGCTCGGCTCCGCCCTGCTGGTGGGCACCTCCCGCCTCGAGCTCGAGGTCGGGCGCGCCATCCACCCGACGCGCGTGCACGTCGGCACCGCCAGCCGCGTCGACCTCACCATCCGCAACCTGCGCGCCACCACCACACCCGTGCTGCGCCTGCGCGACCCGGTGTCGGGGACCCGTGGCGCCGACCTGCTCGTCCCTCCGCTGGGGCGCGCCGAGCGCACCATCGCCGCCTACCGGCTCCCCACCGACCGTCGGGGCCTCGTGGAGATCGGCCCCCTGGACGTGCTCGTGGGCGACCCGTTCGGGCTCACCAGCCTGGCCACCGTCGCCGCGCCCAAGGTCGCCCTCACCGTGTACCCGAGGGTCGACCAGATCGACCCGCTGCCCTACACCACCGGGCACGACCCGCTGGCCGGCGCCCGCCAGCCGAACTCGCTCGGCCGAACCGGCGAGGACTTCTACGCGCTGCGCCCCTACGTGGTGGGCGACGACCTTCGGCGCATCCACTGGCCCACGTCGGCGCGACACGACGAGCTCCTCGTGCGCCAGAACGAGCTCCCCTGGCAGGGGCGCACCACCGTGCTGCTCGACGTCCGGAAGGCCGCCCACGCCGGTGACTCCCTCGAGGTCGCGGTGTCGGCGGCGGCGAGCATCGTGTCGGCGACGGCGCGGCGGAACGACCTCGTGCGCCTCGTCACGACCGCCGGCACGGACTCCGACTTCGCGCCGGGCTCCGATCACATCGAAGCGATCATGGAGCACCTCGCGGTCGTTCCCGCGTCACCCACCGGGAGCCTCCGCCGCTCCGTCGAGATGCTCACCCGTCGCTCCACCGGGGGCGCCTTGGTGATCCTCGTCGCCGAGGTGCCGAGCGACGACCTCCGCGCCACCGTGCAGCTGCGGCCGCGCTACGGCTCGGTCACCGTCGTGCACATCGACCGCTCGGCGTGGGACCCGGGCGCGCCGGTCGGGCCGGCACCAGCCGTGCCGGCTCTGCGGATCACCCGCGACAACCCGTTCGCGCCGGCCTGGAACACCCACGTGCGCCTGAGCACGCGGCGCGGGCGCGCCACCGTCGGGGCGAAGCGATGAGCGAGGGCACGGTCGGCCGCATGGGATCGCGACGGGTGCTCCTCGTCGCCGCCGAGGTCGGCCTGCTCGCGGTGAGCCTCGCCTGCGTGCTCGCCATGGGACGCCTCTTCGACGGCGGCGGCTGGTTCGCCCCGATCGCGGCCAGCGCCGTCGCCGCCCACGCCGCTGCCGCGCTGCTTCGACGACGCGGGGCATCGCTGATCACGGCGGTGGGCGTGATGCTGGTGGGGGCAGCGGTCGTCACCACGTGGGCGTGCTACTGGTCCACCACGCGGTTCGGCATCCCCACGAGCGACACGTGGTCGGCCATGCACCACGACCTCGACGAGGCGTGGAACCTCTACCAGGACGTGGTCGCGCCCACCCCGGCCGTGCGCGGCTTCGTGGTCGCGAGCTGCTTGGCGATCTGGGTCATCGCCTACATCGCCGACTGGGCGGCGTTCCGCCTGTGGGTGCCGTTCGAGGCGACGCTCCCCGCCGGCACCCTGTTCCTCTTCGTGGCGCTGCTGGGTGAGCCCGCCGGGCGAGGGTGGTCCGTCGCCCTCTACGGCGGCGCGCTCATCGGGTTCCTCCTCCTCCACCGCATGGCGCGACAGGACGGCAGCAGCCACTGGGTCGCCGACCGACGGGCCGCGGGCAACCGCTCCCTCCTCATCGCCGGATCAGGTCTCGGCGTCCTCGCGGTGGTGGCGGGCTCGGTGCTGTGGCCGGCGGTCCCCGGCGCGCGGTCGCCTGGTCTCCTCGACCCCACCGCCATCGGTGGCAGCGACCGGCGGGTCGAGGAGAGCCCGCTCGTGGACATCCGCTCCCGTCTGATCGACCAGGCCAACGTCGAGGTCTTCCGCGTCCAGTCACCCGTGGCGTCGTACTGGCGGCTGACGTCGCTGGAGGACTTCGACGGGCAACGGTGGGGCTTGAGCGGCAGCTTCGGTCGCGCCAGCGGCGACCTCCCCGAATCGGTCCCGGTCACGGTGGAGGAGCAGGAGTTCGAGCAGTCGATCACCATCGCCAACCTGGCCGCCGTCTGGCTCCCGAGCGCCTACGAACCCCGCGCCGTGGACATCGACGGGACGGACGTCCGCTACGACGAGGAATCGGCCACGCTCATCGTCGACGACGAGAACAGGACGAGCGACGGCCTCACCTACCGCGTCACGTCGCGCTCGCCTCGGCTCGAGCCCGATGACCTCACCGGCACGTCCGACGAGGTGCCCACCGACATCCGGGACGAGTACCTGCGCCTACCCGAGGACTTCAGCCCGCGGGTGCGCCAGCTCGCGCAGGACACGGTCGAGGGCGAGCCGACGCCCGCCGCCCAGGCCCGCGCCCTCCAGGACTACCTGCGCACCTTCCGCTACTCCCTCACCGTGCAGCCCGGGAGCAGCGAGAGCGCGATCGAGGACTTCCTGTTCGTGGACAAGGTCGGGTACTGCGAGCAGTTCGCCGGCGCGTTCGCGGCGATGGCGCGGTCGGTCGGCATCCCGGCGCGCGTCGCCGTCGGGTTCACACCGGGCCAGCTCGACCCCGACGCCGAGGACACGTACATCGTCCGCGGCGAGTACGCCCACGCCTGGCCCGAGGTGTACATCGCGGGCGCGGGGTGGGTCCCCTACGAGCCCACGCCCGGTCGCGGCATCCCGAACGCCGAGGCCTACACCGACGTCCCCGCGCAGCAGGCCACGGCCGGCGACGGCTCCAGCTCCGAGGTGGCGCCGACGACGGAGACCACCGAGGGGATCCCGCGAGACACCATCGACACCTCGCAGGATGCCCGCAACCCCGACGAGGACCTCTTCTCCGGAGACGCGCAGGACGAGGGCGCACCGCAAGCCGACTCCGCGCCCGTGCGCTGGGTCGTGCGTCCGCTGCTCACGGTGATCCCGATCGTGCTGGGGCTGGCGCTCGTCTACGCGCTCGTGTTCCCGCTCGCCCTCGGCGTCCGCCGTCGTCGGCGGCGGCAGGCAGCGACCTCGCCCCTCGCGCAGGTGCACCTCGCCTGGACCGAGTCCATGGAGGTGGCATCCATCGCCGGCTTCAGCGAGCGCCCCAGCGACACCTACGTGGAGCGGGCCCTCCGCCTCGGGCATGCGATCCCTGAGGCGGCCGACGCCGCCCTCACCCTCGCAGCGCGGCTCGAGGTGGGCATCTACTCCGCCGAGGGCGCCGACCTCGACGACGCCGCCGCGGCGTGGGCGGCCGCCTCCGACATCAGCGGGGCGGCACGAGCCCAGGTCTCCAGGTGGGACCGCCTGCGCCACGTGTTCGATCCTCGGTGGCTCCTGAGGTCGTGGCGCACCGAGCGAGCCACGCAGCAGCGCCGCATCACCATGACGGCACGGGCCGACCTCGAGGCCGAGCGCGAGCTCGTCGGCTCCGACGATCGACGCTGAGCTGTCGCCTGCTCCGGGCCTCGCTCCGCTCGACACGCCCTCCGCAGGTGCCTCCCGCCGACCGGCGAAGCCGGCTCGGCTCCGGCGCTGTCGCCTGCTCCGGGCCTCGCTCCGCTCGACACGCCCTCCGCAGGTGCCTCCCGCCGACCGGCGAAGCCGGCTCGGCTCCGGCGCTGTCACCTGCTCCGGGCCTCGCTAGGGCTGGTTACTCGTCGTCGGCGTGGCGGAAGCGCTCGCGCATCCGGCCGCGGGCGCCGCCGATGGCATCGCGGAAGCTGCTCGCCTTGAACGAGCGGGTGACCTGGTCGAGCCCCGCCTTGCCGAGCTTCCGGAGGTTGCGCTCGAAGTACAGGGCGCAGGCCAGCATCACGAGGAAGCCGCCGAAGGCCAGCACGAAGCTGGTGGACAGGCTCACCACGAGGAACACGACGCCGGCGACGAACCCGAAGCCCGACCACTTCATCCGCCGGACGGTGTGGGTGTAGAGCGTCGTCTCGCCCACCTCGCGCGCGAACTGGGGGTCGTCAGCGTAGAACTGCTGCGCGATCTCGTGGAGGATCCGTTCCTCGTCCTCGGAAAGCGGCACGCCGTTACCCCCTCCCACACTGGGTCGTCAGATCATCTTTCCACAGGCCCCCGCGGTCCACAACGCGCCCTCAGCCCGGCCCGACGATCTCGGCGAGCAGGTCCATCGACCGAAGCCAGGACGCCAGGTCCTTCTGCCAGGGGGCCGCGACGACGTGCTGGACCCCGGCCGCCTCGAAGGCCGCGTCCTCCTCGCGGATCAGCCCAGGGTCCATCCCCTGCGGGTCCCATCCGGTCCGGGCCGAGATCGTGAACCCCTCCTCGGGACGGTCGCGGCGCAGCCGCTCCACGATCGGCGCGACCGCCGAGGGCGTGAGGCCGACGGCGTGGAAGCCGTCGCCCTTCTCCACCGCCCGGCGGAACGCCGCCTCCACACCACCGCCGATCCAGATCGGGATCTCGTGGGCGGGCTTCGGCAGGAACCGGATGTCGGTGAAGGCGTAGGTGTCGCCGTCGAACGAGGTCGGGTCGTCCCGCCAGGCCGCCCGCAGGAGGTCGAGGATCTCGTCCAGGCGCTTGCCCCGGTCGCCGAAGGACTGCCCCAAGGCCTCGTACTCCCGCTTGCTCCACCCCACGCCGGCGCCGACGATCAGGCGACCCCCGCTCATCAGGTCGACCGAGGCCAGGTGGTTGGCCAGCCACACCGGGTTGTGCTGGGGCACCACGATCACGCTGGTGCCCAGCCGCACCCGTTCGGTGACGGCCGCCGCCCACGTGAGCGTCGCGAACGGGTCGAGGAGGTACGGCGAGGGGTAGCTCTGCTCGGCGGGGTGCACGATGTGGTCGCTCACCCAGACGTCGCTGAAGCCGAGCTCCTCGGCGTGCTGGGCGGCGCGCGCCACCGCCGGGCCGCCCGCGACCTGCCCGTACTGGGGCAGGTGGATCCCATAGGTCATCGCCATGCCAGCAGCATGCCAACGACCGTCAGCGGATGGCGAGGTTGACGAGGAGCGTGAGCAGGACCGACGCCACGACCGAGACGGCCAGCATCAGCAGGCAGCCGGGAGCGCCGCCGAGCGGACGCACCTCGGTGCGGCCGAGGCGCATCCCCCTCAACCGCGCGTGCGGCGCGGGTCGGAGCCGTGGCTGTCTCGCCGTTGGACCTTGCCGTCGGCGCCCTTCACGACGACCTCAGCGCGTTCGCGCTTGGCCTGTGAGCGGGCTCGCGCCTCGGCGTCCTGCTGGCGGTCGAAGAGCTTCGACGCGCGCTGCGTGCCGTTCTTCTGGACGGCCCAGCGCCCGTCGGGTCTGGGCTCGACCGTGATGTGGGGTGTGGTGGGCATGCCCTTGTGCTGCCCCGGACCGAGGCGCCTGAACCATCGAGTCGCGCCGTCGTGCCATGCTGGCCCGGCGCGGGCAGGGGCCCGCCTCCGTGGAGGGCGGAGCCTGTGACGGTGTCGGTCCGCATCGCTGACGAAGGCGACGTCGACCGGCTCTCGGACCTGCGCCGTCGCTGGAACGAGGAGCGGCACGGGACGCCGATCGACGACCCCGCGTTCGACGCGCGCTTCCGGGCGTGGTGGGAGGCCGAGCACCCGACGCGCACCTTCTTCCTCGCCGAGCTCGGTCGTGATCCCGTCGGGATGGCCAACGTGAAGCGGTACCTGCGCATGCCCGCCGCCGGGATGGCCAGCGCCGGGGAGTGGGGGTACGTGGGCAACGTCTTCGTGCTGCCCGAGCACCGCAACGCGCGGATCGGCGAGGAGCTCATGGAGCGCATCGTGGCGTGGGCGGGCGAGGAGGGCCTCGAGCACCTCCGGCTCGCGCCGTCGCCGCGGTCGGTGCCGTTCTACGAGCGCTTGGGCTTCCGGCCCGGCGCGGTGGTGGAGCGCGACCCGCCCTCGCCCTCCTGACCGGCACGGTCGGCCGGCCCCCACTGCTGGTCGCCCCGCCGCTTCACCCGGATGCCGTCGGGCGTGGCCAGCGTCGCCGGCACGATCGCGTCGTGGCCGTACCGGGACCGGATCGCGTCGATCGCCCCGGTGGCGTCGTCCCACGAGGGCGTCTCCACGTCGTCGATGGTGAGCTGGCGCGCCGAGCCGTCGCTGAGCTGGCTCACGTGGATCCCGAGCAGGCGCACCCCAGGGGTCGGGTCGACCTTCTGGAGCAGCTCGCTGGCGGCGCGCACCACGTCGGTGCCGGTGTCGATCGCCGAGGGCAGCGTGATCGATCGGGTGATCGTGCGGAAGTCGTGGAACCGCACCTTGATGGTGACGGTGCGTCCCGCCACGTGGGCTGATCGGAGCCGTTGGGCCACGGAGTCGCCCAACCGCACGAGCTGCTTGTGGAGGCTGTCGAAGGTGTGGTGGTCGTGGGCGAAGGTCTCCTCGTGGCCGATGGACTTGGCTCGCTGGTGGGGCACCACGTCGCGGTCGTCGATGCCCATCGCGAGCAACCGAAGGTGGGTGCCGTTGGCGGCGCCGAGCGCGGCCTGCGCGTCGCGCTCGTCGAGGCTGGCCAGGTCGGCCACGGTGTCGATGCCGAGGCGGTGCAGCTTCTCGAGGGTCTTGGGGCCCACGCCCCACAGCGCTTGCACGGGCAACGGGTGCAGGAACGCCAGGACCTCGTCTGGCTCCACCACCTTCACGCCGAGACCCGGTTCGGGTCCTCGCCGACCGATCCGTGGCTTGGCGGCTTCGGACGCGAGCTTGGCGACGAACTTCGTGGTGGCGACGCCCACCGAGCAGGTGAGCTGCTCCTGCTCGAGGACCGCAGCGCGGATGTTGGTGGCGATGGTGGGACCGTCGCCGTGGAGGCGGCGCGCCCCGGTGACGTCGAGGAACGCCTCGTCGAGGGAGATGGCCTCCACCAAGGGCGTGAAGGATCGGAAGATCGCCATCACCCGCTCGCTGACCTGGCCGTACCGCTCGTGGTCGCCGGCCACGAAGATCGCGTGCGGGCAGAGCCGCTGCGCCTGGGTGGAGGGCATCGCCGAGTGGATGCCGAAGACCCTCGCCTCGTAGCTGGCCGCGGCCACGACGCCCCGCGCTCCGGGCCCCCCGACGATCACGGGCTTCCCGCGCAGCTCCGGGTTCCGCAGCTGCTCGACCGACGCGTAGAACGCGTCCATGTCGACGTGGAGGATCGTGCGCGGCACCACCCGATCCTGCCAGCCGGGTGTGACGATCAGGCGGTGACGGGCTCCCGCACGTCCACGGGCTCGTAGATCGCCGTGGGGGCCGACTGGCCGCGCAGCGCGACCGTGCCGCGAGCGAGCCAGCGCCGAGACTCGTCGCCCGCTCGCTCGACGGCGGCGGCACCGGCCACGACGCGCCCCGCACGTCCTTTGGCCAGGTCCGACAGACGTGCTGCCTCGTTCACCGGCCGGCCGATCACCGTGTACTCGTAGCGCTGCTCGGTGCCGACGTTCCCGGCCACCAGCGCTCCTGACGACACGCCGATGGCGGCGTCGAGCCCGGGATGCGACGCGGCCAGCGCCTCCATCTCGGCCCGGAGGGCGCGAGCCGCGCGCAGGGCGCGGGCGGCGTGGTCAGGCTGGACCGCCGGCGCGCCGAACACGCAGAGCGCGCCGTCGCCCTCGAACTTGTTGACCCAGCCGCCCTCGGCGGCGACGACGCGCACGACCGCGCCGAAGAAGTCGTTCAAGGTCGCCACGACGGCGTCGGGCGACAGCACCTCCGCGAGCGCCGTCGAGCCGACGAGGTCGACGAACAGGGCCGACGCCTCACGCTGCTCGCTCTCGAGGCCCGTGCCCTGCGCCAGCGCGCGCTCGGCCACCTCCGTGCCCACATGGCGTCCGAACAGGTCCGCGAGCCGCTGGCGCTCACGCAAGCCCGCCACCATCTGGTTCACGCCCGTCTGGAGCAAGCCCACCTCGCCGCCGTCGTCCACGTTGACGGTCACGTCCAGGTCTCCGGCGCGCACGCGGTCGAGAGCGAGCCGGATCTCCGTGAGGGGGTCGGCCACGGCTCTCGCCGCCGTGACGGTGACGAGCGCGCCCGCGAGCAGGCCCGCCAGCGACAGCACCACGACGGCGGCGTCGATGTCGGCTCGCTGGGTGGCGCGGCTCGCCGAGAGCGGCAGCACGGCGAGGGAGATGAGCAGGATGCCGGAACCGAGCACCCACGACAGCAGCAGGCGGGTGCGGACCGTGAGCGCCATCCCGTGGTCCTCGTCGTCGCCCGCCAGCGCCATGGCGAACACCGGTCGCATCGCCCGCTCGACCCAGAGGTAGGCGATCGTGCAGCTGATCAGGCCGCCGAGGATGATCGAGACGGGGACCTTCACGAAGTGGGCAGGCGTGTGCCCAGAGGGCACCGACATCAGCGTGAAGAACACGGCGGCCACGACCCACGCGACGAACGAGTACCGCGAGAGCACGAACGGCACCCGAAGCGTCGCCCGGCGCTCCTCGGGCGTCGGCGCCGTGCCCTCGTCGACCCAGGACAGCGCTCGGGTCGCCGCCCGGTGGCAGACGTAGCCGCACACGGGGAACGCGAGGGCGGAGAAGGCGACGAAGCCCACGATGTCGACCCAGAACCCGAACGGGTGCGTCGGCGTGTCCTGCGGCGCGACGAACGACAGGTAGGTGAAGACGAAGATGGCGCCGTCGAAGTTGGCGACCCCCATGGCGAGGGTGATGCGTCGCTGGACGCCGTTCACCGGATGACCGTACAAAGCGGACACCCTGGGCGTCGACGTGCCATCGGTCACCGCCGATGGGTCAGACGGTGGAGCGCGTGACGACCACGTCGTCGGGGAGCGCGCCGGTGACGTGGAAGCCGTAGGGGCGGGACTCGTGGTGGGCCCATCGCTCGGCGAGCCACTCCCCCAGCGGCTCGCACACCCACGGGTGCCCGCCCGCCACCATCTCGGTGCACGTGGCCATGTCGACGAAGCGTGCGTCCACCACGATGCCGTCCGGGTCGTCGATGTGCAGCTCACCTTCGTAGGACACCGCCACGTGGGCCTCCACCCGCAGGCGCCACCCCATGTCCGGCGCCTCGCAGCGCACCTCGTACACCGGTCCCGCCCACTCCGTGACGCGAAGTCCGGTCTCCTCCTGCACCTCGCGCGTGAGGCCCTCGATGAGGCTCTCGCCCTCGTCGATCACCCCGCCGGGCGGCGTCCAGTCGTGGCTGCCGTTCCGTCGACGGTTCTGCACGAGGAGCACGCTCGTCCCCCCGCCGTCGTCGCTCAGGATGAGCGCACCGCCGACCACCCAGTCACGCACCCGCCCATCCTCGCGCGACAGTGCATCGATGCATCCCAACGCCCGACGGGTCGCAGCGGCCGCCCGCGACCTCGGCCTCGAGCTCGAGCTGCGGGTCTTCCCGGAGGGGACCCGGACGGCCGAGGACGCCGCCCGCGCCATCGGGGTGGAGGTCGGTCAGATCGTGAAGTCGCTCGTGTTCACCCTCGACGGCGCCCTGGTGATGGCGCTCGTGTCGGGCAGGAACCGCCTGGACGAGCAGCGGCTGGCGGCGACCCTCGGCGGGTTGCTGGTGGCGCGAGCCGACGCCGGGGGCGTGCGCGCCGCCACCGGGTACGCCATCGGCGGGGTGCCGCCGTTCGGTCACCCGTCCCCGCTGCCGACCGCCGTCGACGAGGACCTGCTCTCCTACGACGTGGTGTGGGCGGCGGCAGGGACGCCCCACGACGTGTTCCCGATCGAGCCGGCGGAGCTCGTGCGCCTCACCGGCGGCACGGTGGCACCGCTGCGCGCTACTTGAGGCGGAGCCGCACGCGGCGAACACCGTGGTCGGCTGCCTTCTCCAGCACGAGGTCGGCGCGGAGCCGGCTCGGCAGGATGTTCTCCCGCAGGTTCGGCCGGTTGATGCTCGCCCACACCTGGCGCGCCGTGGCGGCGAGCTGGTCGTCGTCGAGCGCGGCGAAGTGGCGGAAGAACGAGGTGTCGTCGCTGAAGGCGGTCTCGCGCAGCGCGAAGAAGCGGTCCACGTACCACTGCTCGATGTCCACCTCGTCGGCGTCCACGTAGATCGAGAAGTCGAACCAGTCGGACACGAAGCGCGCCTCGTGCCCCGCCGACACGCCGGTCTGGAGCACGTTGAGGCCCTCGAGGATCACGATGTCGGGCTCGTGGAGCACCTGCTCCTCGTCGTCGACGATGTCGTACACGACGTGGCTGTACACGGGCGCTCGCACCTCGGGCTCGCCGCGCTTCACCTCCTCGAGGAAGTGCACGAGCCGACGGACGTCGTAGCTCTCCGGGAAGCCCTTGCGCTCCATCAGGCCGCGCTCCTCGAGGACCGCGTTCGGGCGGAGGAAGCCGTCCGTGGTCACGAGCTCCACGTTGGGGTGGTCGGGCCAGCGGGCGAGCAGCGCCTGCAGGACGCGAGCGGTGGTGCTCTTCCCCACCGCCACGCTGCCGCCCAGCCCGATGATGAAGGGCGACCGCTGGCGGGGCCGGCCGAGGAAGGTGTCGGTGGTCTGCTGCAGCGACTGCGTGGCGGCCACCCGAAGGTTCAGCAGCCTCGACAGCGGGAGGTACACGTCGGTGACCTCGTTGAGGTCGAGCCTGTCGTTGAGGCCGCGCAGCGCGTCGAGGTCGGCGGACTCGAGCGTGACCGGCGTGGACGCACGGAGCTTCGCCCACTCGTCCCGCTCGAAGCTGCGGTAGCCGATCCAGGCGTCCTCGGTCACGGCGGGTCACGCTATGCGTCGGGCGACGACCGCCCCGTACCCTGGGTGCGGCCATGGTCGAGCCGTCGCCCCCGTCCCCCGAATCCGACTACGCACCCACCGCCCTCCCGTCCACGGGTGCCCGCGTGCTGGCCTTCGTGGCGATCCTCGTCGGCGGGCTGTGCGGGGGCCTGATCGGCTACGCGTTCGTCGACCTGCAGTGCACGGGCGACTGCGGCACGCTGGCCGGCGCCGCCGGTCTGCTCGGCGCGGCGGTCGGCGCCGTCGGGGTGGGCGTCGTCGCGGTGCTGGCGCTGCGGGCCATGGGCGAGTGGACGGCTCGCCGCGATGACGCCGACTGACCGCCCTTGAGGTCGTCGTCCGCTGGCGACATGCTGCGGGCCATGCGGATCGACCCGCTCGACGCGACGCTGGGCGCGGTCGTGTCCGACGTCCGCCTGGCCGACGTGTCCGAGGACGGGTGGCGGGACATCGAGGACGCCTTCCACGAGCACGCCGTGCTGGTGTTCCCCGGCCAGCACCTCAGCACCGACGAGCAGGTCGCGTTCGCCCGGCGCTTCGGTGACATCGAGGAGCTGTTCCCCGGCTACGACGCCGTGCCGATCTCGACCGTCGACCGGGACGGCCAGGTGCTGGCCGCCGACCACCCCGTCATGCAGGTCGTGCGAGGGAACCAGGGATGGCACACCGACAGCACCTACATGCCCGTGTCGGCGAAGGCCTCGGTGCTCTCCGCCCAGGTGGTGCCGCAGACGGGCGGGGACACCGAGTGGGCCGACATGCGGGCGGCCTATGACGCACTGGACCACGCCACCCGCGCGCGCATCGCCGAGCTCTGCGCCCACCACTCGATCGCGTACTCGCAGGCCAAGGCTGGCTTCACGACCGACGTCGGCTACGGGATGGACGTGGCGCCCCAGCTCCGGCCGCTGGTGAAGGTGCACCCCGAGACCGGACGGCCCGCGCTGTTCATCGGGCGCCACGCCCACGCCATCCCCGGGCTCGACCCGGCCGAATCCGACGCCCTGCTCGACGACCTCCTCGACGTCGCGTGCCGCCCGCCGCGCGTCCATCGCCACCGGTGGCAGCCCGGCGACGTCGTCGTGTGGGACAACCGCTGCGTGCTCCACCGCGCCTGCGAGTGGGACCTGTCCGAACCGCGGGTGATGCGGCACACCCGCGTCGCCGGCGACCCCGCCACCGAGTCCGCGCTCGACGAGCGGCCCTAGCCCCCGAACTGCAGGCGGCGGAACCCCTCGGCGTGGTCGATCCCCGCGCGCTGGCCCTCCTCGGACGCGCGATGGGCGAGCAGGTCCGCCACCAGGTCGGGATCGCCCCCCAGGCGGCTCTCGTGGCACGACACCGCCGCGACCTTCGTCTCCAGCGCCGAGCCGATGTCCACCCACGCGTCGGCCTCCAGCGTGCCGGAGAGGAGCACGACGGCCACCTGGTGGGCGGCACCTGCCTCGGGCACGTACAGGGGGCTCGCCGCCGGCACCAGGGTGTCGAGCACCGCCCAGCCCAGCTGCCGGTGGTCGCGGTGGTTGACGTAGCTGTCACCGAAGAAGATCGCCGTGGGATCGGGGGTCACGAGCGCATCGGGCCGGCGGCGACGGATGATCTCGATCAGCCGAGCGCGCAGCGCAGCATCGTTCTCGATCTCGCCGTCTGGATGGCCGAGGTGCTCCACGCTGGCGAGCCCCAGCACCTCCGCGGCGCGGGCCACCTCCTCCGCCCGGCTGGCGGCCAGCTCGTCGGGATCGGTGTCGGGGTCGAAGCTGCCCTTCTCGCCCCGGCACGCGATCACGAGGTGCACCTCCGTGCCGAGCCCCGCCCACCGGGCGAGCGTGCCGCCGCAGGCGACCTCGGGGTCGTCCGGGTGCGCGAAGACGGCCAGGGCCCGCTCGGGGGTGCTCGCCTCGATCACGGTGCCGACTCGAGCGCGGCGACGGCGCGGTCGACATCGGCGTCGTCGACGTCGGCGTGGGTGACGAGCCGGATCGTGTCGGTGCTCCCGGGGAGCGCCAGCACGCCGTGCTGCTCCAGGTGGGCGAGCACAGGAGCGGGATCGCCGACGACCACGCGCACGATGTTCGTGTGGATCAGCGCCACGTCCACCCCGCCCGGCCAGCGCGACGCCGCCGCCTTCGCCAAGCGGCGTGCCCGCTCGTGGTCGTCGGCCAGGCGATCGACCCGTTCGAGCGCCACCAACCCGGCGGCGGCGAGGATCCCGACCTGCCGCATCCCGCCACCGAGGCGCTTGCGCTCGGTGCGCGCTCGGTCGATCAGGTCGGCGGGGCCCGCCAGCAGCGACCCCACCGGGGCACCCAGTCCCTTGGACACGCAGCACATCACCGTGGTGGCCGGCGCCGACCGCTCGGCCATGCTCGTGCCGGTGGCGACCGCCGCGTTCCAGAGGCGCGCACCGTCGAGGTGCATCGGGAGGCCCGCCGCCGCGACCGCCGCCAGCCGCTCCAGCGGCCACACCCGGCCCCCCACCTCGCCGTGGGTGTCCTCGACGAAGACCGCCGACGGCTCCGACCAGCCCACCCGAGCGTCGGCCGCCCAGCGCGCGACCTCGTCCGGGTCGATGGTGCCGTCACGGTCCTCGAGCGCCACGAGCTGGGCGGCGGCGTTCCGACCGGCGGCTCCGGCCTCCCGGACCACGACGTGCTGCCGGCGCCCGACGAGCACCACGGTGCCCGGCCGACCGAGCAGCCGGAGGGCGATCTGGTTGGCCATGGTGCCGGTCGGCACGAACAGCGCCGCCTCCTTGCCCACCCGCTCCGCGAAGGCGGCCTCGAGCCGGGCGACGGTGGGGTCGTCGCCGAACCCGTCGTCGCCCACCTCGGCCTCGGCCATGGCCCGGCGCATCTCGGGGGTCGGCCGCGTGACGGTGTCGCTGCGGAGGTCGGCGCGTCCGAGCGGATCAGCCACACCGGGAACCTAGTGTTCGAGCGCGATGGGCGATCCCGAGGTCGAGGCGCTGCGGACCCTGGCCGAGCGCGTCGCCTGCGCCGCCGGTGAGCTGCTGCGGGCGGGCCTCGGCGTCGATCGGCTCGAGGTGGGCACGAAGTCGACGGGCACCGACATGGTCACCGAGATGGACCGGGCCTCCGAGGCCCTGATCGAAGCCGAGCTCCTCGCCGCTCGCCCCGACGACGGGATCCTCGGCGAGGAGGGCGCCCGACGGCCCGGCACCAGCGGCGTGCGGTGGGTCGTCGACCCGCTCGACGGCACCACCAACTACCTCTACGGCTTCCCCGGCTTCAACGTCGCCATCGCGGCCGAGCGCGACGGCGACGTGGTGGCGGGCGCGGTGTACGACGTCGTGCGCGACGAGCTCTTCAGCGCGCACCTGGGGGGTGGCGCCACGAGGGACGGCGCCGCGATCGCGCCGTCCGCTGCGATCGAGCTGGCTCACGCCCTGGTGGGCACCGGCTTCTCCTACGAGCCCGAGCGACGGCGCCGGCAGGCGAAGGTGCTCGTCGAGGTCCTGCCCCGCGTGCGCGACATCAGGCGGCAAGGTGCGGCCGCCCTCGACCTCTGCTCCGTCGCGTGCGGCCGCCTGGACGGCTACTACGAGCGGGGGCTCGCCCCGTGGGACCTCGCCGCCGGTGGCCTGATCGCCCGGGAGGCGGGCGCGGTGGTGACCGACCTCGCCGGTGGTCCGGTGCGGGCCGGGGCGGTGCTGGCGGCCGCGCCCGGCGTGGCCACCGCGCTCCAGCAGCTCCTCGCGGCCACCGACGTGGACTCCGCCTGAGGCGACGTGGCCACCGAGGATGTCATCGGATCGCAAAGAGAACGGCACCGGAACGCCGATCGCGCCCGCCACCCTGCACGCCCATGACCCCCGTCGCCGCCCGGCACCCTGTGACCGTCCGCACCGAGCCGGGGACGGGCCGAGGGCCGTTCGTGGTCCTCGAGGTGGGCACCCTCCTCGACGGCGACGCCGGCGAGGCCCTGGTCGCGGCGGCTGAGGCGGCGATCAGTGCCGACCTGCACCGCGTCGACATCGACCTGACGTCGCTCCAGTCGTGGACGCAGGAGGGTGCTGCCGCCCTCGTGCGCTGCCGCGCCGTGTGCAGCGACCTGCCCGACGGGCTGCACTACCGGACGGGGCGGGGCCCCGGTCGCGCCGCCCTGCTCGCGGCGTACCAGTAGCGCGTCACCCTCCGAGCGGACCTGGTCTCGTACTGTCTCCTGCATGAGCACGCGCATCCTCGCCGTCGAGGACGACGAGCGCATCCGCACGGCGGTGCGGCTCGCCCTCGAGGACGAGGGCTGGGAGGTCGCCGAGGCGGCCACCGGCGAGGACGCCCTCCAGCACTTCCAGAACCAACCGTCCGACGTCGTGCTGATCGACATCATGCTCCCGGGCATCGACGGCTTCGAGGTCTGCCGCTCCATCCGCCGGTCCTCCGACGTGCCGATCGTGATGGTCACGGCGCGTGCCGACACCCACGACGTGGTGGCGGGGCTCGAGGCCGGGGCCGACGACTACCTCACCAAGCCGTTCGCGCCGAAGGAGCTCTCGGCGCGCATCCGCGCCCTCCTGCGTCGGGCTCGCACGTCGGAGGTCAGCTCGCCGCACCTCCGGTTCGGCGACCTCGAGATCGTCCCCGACGAGGGCGTCGTCCGCCGCAACGGCCGCGACGTCCACCTCACCAAGACCGAGTTCCGCGTCCTCGTGGAGCTGGCGCAGAGCCCGGGGCGCGTGTTCAGCCGCGAGGTGCTCCTCGAGCGGATCTGGGGCTACGGCTACTTCGGAGACGGCCGACTGGTCGACGTCCACGTGCGCCGCCTGCGCACGAAGGTGGAGGCCGACCCCGCCAACCCCCGCCACGTGGTCACCGTGCGCGGCCTCGGTTACAAGCTCCAGGTCTGACCCGAGGCCGTTCGAGCGGCGTGCGCCGGTTCCCGCTCACCCGTCGCCTGGGCCTGCGCGCCCGCATCACGCTCGCCTTCGCGATCGGGGCCCTCCTGCTGTCCGTGATCCTCTCGATCACGACGCTCGCCCTCACCCGCGAGAACCTCCTGGACCAGCGCGAGGACGCCGCCATGGTCGTGATGTACGAGAACGCCGGCATCGTCCAACAGCAGGCGGGCAACGTCGACGACGCCGCCCTCCTCGGCTCGCTCCGGACCCCGCTGGGCTCCCGCCCCGTGCTCTACAACGGGCGGGACTTCGTGTCGCGCGACCCGCAGTTCGGGCAGGACGCGCTGCCGGAGAAGCTGCGCGCCGCCGTGGTGGCCGGCCAGCCCAGCCGCATGCGGTTCGAGCTGCGCGGTGACATGCACCTGGCCGTGGGGATCCCCATCCCGTCAGCCAACGACGGCAAGGGGGTCGCCTACTTCGAGATCGTGTCCCTGAACGACCTCGAGGACACCCTGGGCGCCCTGGGCGTGAGCCTCCTCGGTGCGTCCGTGATCACCACCCTCGCCGGCGCCGGCATCGGCTGGTGGGCGAGCCGCCGGGCGCTGCGCCCCCTCACCGGGGTGTCGACGGCGGCCACCGCGCTCGCCGCCGGCCGCCTGGACACCCGCCTGGAGTCGAGCGACGACCCGGACCTGCGCCCCATCGCGGCCTCCTTCAACGACATGGCGCAGGCGCTCCAGGACCGCATCGAGAGCGACGCCCGGTTCGCGTCGGACGTGAGCCACGAGCTGCGCTCACCGCTCATGACGCTCGCCGCGTCGATCGAGGTGATGGAGAACCAGCGCGACGACCTCCCCGAGCGCTCGCGGGCTGCCCTCGACCTGATGGTGGCGGACATCGACCGGTTCCGGCAGCTCGTGGAGGACCTGCTCGAGATCTCCCGCTTCGACGCTGGCGTCGTGCGGCTCGAGCTCGAGGAGGTGCACCTGGCCGAGCTCGTCATGCAGGCGGTGAGCCACTCCACCGACGCCGACGTGCCGGTCGACCTCGATGCCGAGCTCGCCGGCGTGGTGGTGCAGGCCGACAAGCGCCGCATCGTGCGGGTGATCGCCAACCTCATCGACAACGCCTCGAAGTACGGGGGCGGCGCCACCAGCGTGTCGCTGCGCCAGGTGGAGGACGGTGTGCAGATCGCCGTCGAAGACCGCGGCGAGGGGGTGCCGGACGAGGACCGGGAGCTGATCTTCGGACGGTTCAGCCGTGGCGGCGCGGCGGGTCGCCGCGGCAGCAGCGACGGCGTGGGCCTCGGCCTCGCGCTGGTGGCCGAGCACGTCAACCTGCATGGTGGGCGGGTGTGGGTGGAGGACCGGGCCGATGGCGAGCACGGTGCGCGGTTCGTGGTGCAGCTGCCAGTGGAGGAGCACGAGTGAGGCGCCGGGCGCTGGGCGCGGCTGCCGCGCTCGTGATCGTGGTCCTCGGCGGGTGCGGCCTGCCCGCTGACGACGACCCGCAGGCGATCGCGGCGGGAGACATCCCTGCCGAGCTCCTCGACCCGGACCCGAGCTCGAGCACCACGCTCCCCGAGTCGGCGGGCAACGCCACCGTGCCCGTGTACCTGCTCCAGCGGTCGCCCGACGGCGTGCGCCTCGTGCCCGTCAAGCGGGGCGTCACCGAGGAGGGCATCCCCAACGAGCGCCTCGCCGCCCTGTTCGGCGGCGTGCAGCCCGACGAGGTCGAGGAGGGGCTCACGAGCGGCATCCCCGCCGACACCGTCCTCCTCGGCGTCACGACCGACGAAGAGGACCACGAGGTCACCATCGACATCTCCGACGACATCTTCTCGATCGAGGGCGAGGCGCTCGCCCAGGCGTTCGCCCAGATGGTGTGGACCGCCACCGAGCCCGGGGCCGGCGGGTTCCGCCAGGTGCGCTTCTCGGTGGACGGCGAGCCGACACCGGTGCTCGACGGCGACGGTGCGGAGCAGGAAGGGCCCGTCACCCGCGCCGACTACGACAGCCTCGCGCCGGGCGGCTGACCGCGACTACTCGAAGAACACCTGGGCCACGCCGTAGAGCTCCGGATCGACGAGCTTGAGCTCGCCCACCGCCTCCGACAGCGGAACCCGCACGATGTGGCCGCACTGCAGCGCGACCATCGTCCCCCAGGCGCCGTCGTGCACGGCGTCGATGGCGGCCACGCCGAACCGCGTCGCCAGCACGCGGTCGAACGCGGTGGGGGTGCCGCCGCGCTGCACGTGCCCGAGGGTGGTGACGCGGGTCTCGTAGCCCGTGTTGGCCTCGATCTGCTCGGCCAGGCGGGTGCCGACGCCACCGAGGCGCACGTGACCGAAGGCGTCGAGCTCGCCCGTCTGCAGCTCCATCGAGCCCTCGCGGGGCGTCGCCCCCTCGGAGATCACCACGATGGACGCCAGGCGCTTGCCCTCGGTGTGCCGGTGGCGGATGGCCTCGCACACGGCCTCCACGTCGAAGGGCTCTTCGGGGATGAGGGTGATCGTGGCGCCGCCGGCGATGCCCGCCCAGGCCGCGATGTGCCCGGCGTGACGGCCCATCACCTCGACGACCATCACGCGGTCATGGCTCTCGGCGGTGGTGTGGAGGCGGTCGATGGCGTCGACGCAGATCTGCACGGCGGTGTTGAAGCCGAAGGTGAGCTCGGTGGCCGAGAGGTCGTTGTCGATGGTCTTGGGGACGCCGACGACCTGCACCCCCTCCCCCGCCAGCTTGTGCGCCACGCCCAGGGTGTCCTCGCCGCCGATCGCCACCAGCGCGTCCACCTCGAGGTCGGCGAGGGTCCGGTGCACCTGCTCGGCACCGCCCTCGACCTTGTACGGGTTGGTGCGCGACGAGCCGATCACGGTGCCGCCTCTGGGGAGGGTGCCGCGGAGCTGCTCGACGCCGAGCGGCACCGACCGCCCCTCGAGCACCCCCTTCCACCCGTCGACGAAGCCGATGAGCTCGTCGCCGTAGGTCCGTTCGCCCTTGCGCGCGACTGCTCGCATCACGGCGTTGAGCCCGGGGCAGTCGCCCCCGCCGGTGAGCATGGCGACCTTCATGAGCGTGCGTCCATGTGCGATGCCTCCTCCTGCCCTCGTCGAACCTAGAGCCTCGGCCTCACTAGGTTCTCCGGCCGATGGGCGTCGTCGTCGCGATCGATGCGGGCACCACCGGCGTGCGCTCGTTCGCGGTGCGCGACGACGGCACCGGCGCCGGCTTCTCGTACCGGGAGTTCACCCAGCACTTCCCGCAGCCCGGTTGGGTGGAGCACGATGCCACCGAGATCTGGCGGGCCGTGCAGGCGACGCTCGTCGAGCTCAGCGAGCGCCTCGGCGAGCCGATCGCCGCCATCGGGATCACCGACCAGCGCGAGACGGTGGTCGCGTGGGACCGTCGCACGGGCGAGCCGCTCCACCGGGCGATCGTGTGGCAGGACCGGCGCACGGCCGCCCGTTGCGACCGCTTGCGCGAGGAGGGCTTCGAGCCGACGGTGCGGTCCACCACCGGGCTGGTGCTGGACCCGTACTTCTCGGCGACCAAGGCGGAGTGGCTCCTCACCGAGGGCGGGGTGGAGGCGTCGGCCGACCTGGCGCTCGGGACGATCGACGCCTGGGTCCTGTGGAACCTCACCGGCGGGCCCGAGGGCGGCGTCCTCGCCACCGAGCCCTCGAACGCCAGTCGCACGATGCTCTTCGACATCCGCACGCTCGCGTGGAGCGACGAGCTGCTCGATCGCTTCGGTGTGCCCCCGAGCGCGCTGCCCGAGGTGCGGCCCTCCAGCGGTCGCTTCGGGCTCACCGCGGCAGGAGCCGGCGTGCCCGCGGGGGTGCCGGTGTCGGGCATCGCCGGCGACCAGCAGGCCGCCCTGTTCGGGCAGGCCTGCCTCGAGCCGGGCATGACGAAGAACACCTACGGCACCGGCAGCTTCGTCCTGATGCACGTCGGGGACACCTGCCCGGACCCCGTGGAGGGGCTCCTCACGACGGTCGGCTGGACGCTGGCCGACGGCACGAAGGCCTACGCCCTCGAGGGAGCGATCTTCGTCACCGGCGCGGCGGTGCAGTGGCTCCGCGACGGCTTGGGGATCATCGAGTCGGCCGACGAGATCGCGGCCCTCGCCGCCACCGTCCCCGACACCCAGGGCTGCTTCCTGGTACCCGCCTTCACCGGCCTGGGGAGCCCCTGGTGGGACCCCTACGCCCGGGGGACGATCGTGGGCATCACCCGCGGCACGGGTCGCGGCCACCTGGCCCGCGCCGTGCTGGAGTCGATCAGCCTCCAGACGCGCGACGTGGTGCTCGCCATGAGCGAGGCCTCGGGCCATCCGATCCGCGCGCTCAAGGCCGACGGAGGCGCCTCGGCCAACGACCTGCTGCTGCAGCTCCAGGCGGACGACCTCCAGGTGCCGGTGTCGCGGCCGGTCGTCCAGGAGACCACCGCCCTGGGGGCGGCCTACCTGGCCGGCCTCGCCGAGGGGGTCTGGTCGACGCCGGCGGAGATCACCGCCAACTGGCAGCTCGACCGCACGTTCACGCCCGAGGTCGAGGGCGAGGCGGCTGAGGCCCGCTACGTCGCCTGGCGGCGGGCGGTCGACCGCTCGCGCGGGTGGGCCGAGGCCGACCAGGGCTAGCGCGGCCGTCCCGTGAGGGACGGATGGCGGGTGAGCGACGCGTAGCGGAGGAGCTCGCGGAGCCGGGTGTCGACGATCCGGGCAAGGGCCGCGATCTGGCGTCGCTCGCGAGCGCGGTAGGCCGTGCCGGTGCGGCCGATCACGAGGGCGAGCTCGGCCGACGGCAGCGGTGACCAGACCACGTCGTCGGGTCCGGTGACCCCGCAGGCCACGCGAGCGGACGCACGGCTCCCCTCGACGAACGCGGCCAGCCACGCCGCCGGGGGCGCGGGGCCCTCCTCGGCGAGGACGCCCCCGCCGTCGAGCTGCACGACCGCGGACCACTCCGCCCCGACCGCCCGCCGGGCGTGCTGCACCACGGCGTGCACGAGCTCGTCGCGGTCGGTAGCCCCGACGAGGAGCGCCGCGGTCTCGAGGGCGTCGAGGCGCGGGTCGTGGAGCCGGCTCGCCAGCGGCCGGACCTCCTCGACGTCGACGCCGTCGACCTGCTGCACCTCCTCGACGAGCAGGTCGATGAGCGCCCCTGCCGGGAGGTCGACCACGAGCTCGTCGATGGCGCGCCCCGCCCCGCGCTCGAGGATCTCGATGCCGACGATCTCTCCCCGCACGGCACCGATGCGGCTGGCCACCTGCCCCAGCGCTCCGGGGCGGTCGGGGAGCCAGAGGCGGACGACGACGGTCTCCATGCCCTGGAACCTACGAAGCCAGTGTGAACCGGGTGTTTCCCGACGCCGACGAGACGGAGAACCGGTCCTTCTTGACCGCATGGTCAAGTCGAGTACCGTTCGCGCCATGGCACGGCGGCTCACCCAGCGTGGCAAGGATCGCCGCGACCAGCTCATGGCCTTCGCCGCCGGTCGCTTCGCCGAGCAGGGCTACCACCCCACCTCCGTCAGCGAGATCGTGTCCGGTCTGGGCGTCGGCAAGGGCGTCTTCTACTGGTACTTCGACTCGAAGGAGCAGCTCTTCCTCGAGATCCTCAAGGAGGCACAGACCGACCTGAGGCGGAAGCAGCAGCAGGCGATCGGTGACGAGGAGGATCCGGTCAAGCGGATCGAGATGGGGCTGCGCGCGTCGATGGCCTGGGCGGAGGCGCACCGCGACCACAACAAGCTGATCCAGTTCGCCGCCACCGAGGCCACCTTCGTGCCCGCCCTGCTGCGCGGGCAGGACATCGCGGTCGCCGACGTCGTGAAGCACGTCAAGGAGGCCATCGCCCAGGGACGGATCCGCGACGCCGATCCCGACCTCCTCGCCCACGCCATGGTCGGGGTGGTCGGCCACCTCACCCGCATCTTCATCTACGACCGCGGCGAACCGGCCGAGGGCGTCGCCGACGCCGCCGTCGCCTTCTGCCTCGAGGGCCTCAGCCCCGCCTGACGCTCAGCCGAGCTTGGTGAGGGACTTCTTGAGGTTGCGCATCGCCTGGTTGATGCGCTGCTCGTTCTCGATGAGCGCGAAGCGGCAGAAGCCGTCGCCGTCGGGGCCGAAGCCCACGCCGGGGGAGGTGGCGACCTGCGCCTCGCGCACGAGCATCGAGCAGAACTCGATGCTGCCCATCTCCCGGTAGGGCTCCGGGATGGGCGCCCACGCGAACATCGTGCCCTTCGGGCGGGCCATCTCCCATCCCATCCGGTCGAGGCCGTCGCACAGCGCGTCGCGGCGCGTCTGGTAGATCGACAGCACCTCCTGCGGGAAGTCCTGCGCCTCGTTCATCGTGACGGTGGCGGCGATCTGGATCGGCTGGAACGATCCGTAGTCGAGGTACGACTTGAGCTTGGCGAGCGCCTGCACGACCTCTCGGTTGCCGGCGAGGAACGCCATGCGCCAGCCGGCCATCGAGAACGACTTCGTCATCGAGTAGAGCTCGACCGCGCACTCCTTCGCGCCGTCCGCCTGGAGGATGGACGGCGGCTGCCACCCGTCGAAGCCGAGCTCGGCATAGGCGTTGTCGTGCACGATGACGACGTCGTTCTCCCGAGCGAAGTCCACGAGCTGCTGGAAGAAGTGGAGGTCGACGCAGGCAGTGGTGGGGTTGTGCGGGAACGAGCACACGATCACCTTCGGCCGCGGCCACGAGTGCTCGAACACGTAGGTGATCTGCTCGAACAGCTGCCCCTCGTCGTTGGCGGCGGTGGTCATCGGCACCTCGCGCACCGCCGCGCCGGCGAACAGCGGCCCCCAGATGTGGATGGGGTACGACGGCGACGGCACCATGCACGCGTCGCCGGGGCCGAGCAGCACCCACATCAGGTGGCTGAAGCCCTCCTTGGCCCCGATGGTGGAGATCACCTCCGTGTCGGGGTCGAGGTCCACGCCGAACCGCCGCTGGTAGAGGTCGGCGGCGGCCTGGCGCAGCTTGGGGATGCCGCGGCTCGCCGAGTAGCGGTGGTTGCGGGTGTTGTGGGCGGCCTCAGCCAGCTTCTCGACCGCGATCGCCGGCGACGGGATGTCCGGGTTGCCGAAGCCGAGATCGATGACGTCCTGCCCAGCTCGCCGCGCCTCGACCTTCAACCCGTCGATGATCGTGAAGACGTACGGGGGCATCCCGTTGATGCGGCGGAACTCCATGGAGCGAGGGTACTGGGCCATGATCTGCGGGTGACCAACGAGATGCGCGACGAGATCGACGTCGTCATCGAGATCCCGCGGGGCAGCCGCAACAAGTACGAGTACGACCACGACAAGCACGTGATGCGGCTCGACCGCCGCCTGTTCACGGCCACGACCTATCCGGCCGACTACGGCTTCATCCCGGACACGCTGTCCGAGGACACCGACCCGCTCGACGCCCTCGTCCTCCTCGACGACCCGACCGTCCCCGGCTGCTGGGTCGCCGCCCGGCCGGTGGGCGTCTTCTGGATGACCGACG
>JBJMHD010000044.1:0-3059 GCA_045807565.1 Acidimicrobiales bacterium
GAGAAGGCAGGCATCATGAAGCCGGGCTCGACGGTGGTGTGCGCCATACAGGCCGACGACGTCGCCGAGGTCATCGCCGCCCGCGCCGCCGAGGTGGGCGCCACGGTGCGGTGGGAGGGCCGCGACTTCGGGGTCGCGGCACGGGTGCCGGCCGTCGGCGGCCAGATGCTCCGCCTCCAGGGCCTGCGCCGGGAGTACGACGAGGTGTTCCTGCCGCTCTACGGCGCCCACCAGGCCCAGAACGCCGCGGTCGCTCTCGCCGCGGTGGAGGCGTTCGTCGGGGACGAGCCGCTCGACGCCGACCTGGTGCGCGCGGCGTTCGAGGAGGTCACCTCACCGGGCCGGCTCGAGGTGGTACGGCGCAGCCCCACGATCGGGCTCGACGCCGCGCACAACCCGCACGGCGCCGCAGCCGTGGTGGCGGCCCTCGAGGACTCCTTCGCGTTCAGCCCGCTCATCGGGGTGGTCGGCGTGATGGCCGACAAGGACTACGAGGCGGTGCTCGCGGCGTTCGAGCCGGCGATGGCTGCCGTGGTGTGCACCCAGAACGCCACGCCGCGCGCCCTGCCGGCCGAGCAGCTGGCCGAGGTCGCGCGCGGGATCTTCGGGATCGACCGGGTCTACGTGGCGCCGCGGCTCGACGACGCCATCGACCGGGCCGCCACCCTCGCCGAGGAGGGCGGGGTCTTCGGGGAGGCCATCGGCTCCGGTGGTGTCCTCGTGACGGGCTCCGTCGTGACGGTCGGGGAGGCTCGCCGGATGCTGACCCGCCGGGAGCGCCGGTGACCCGGTCGCTGCGCCGCGCGATGTGCGCGGGGATCCTCGGGTTGCAGGCCGTCGTCCTGTTCCTCACCGGGGTCGTCACGATCGGGATGACCGAGCTCGGTGCCGTGGCCTCCCTGTCGCTCGGCGTGGGCCTCGCCGTGCTGTGCATCCTCGCGGCCGGGCTGCTCGGCCGTCCCGTCGGCTACTGGCTCGGCTGGTTCGTGCAGGTGCTGTCCATCGCGCTGGGCCTGCTGGCCACCCCGATGTTCTTCCTCGGCGTCGTGTTCGCCGCGCTGTGGGCCACGGCGTACTTCCTCGGCGCCCGGATGGACGAGGAGCGCGCCGAGCGGGTCGTCCTCGAGGAGCAGTGGCAGGCCGCGCACCGTCCGGGACACGGCTCGGAGAGCTGACTGGCTAGGCTGCCCCGCATGTCCCAGCGCACCCTCGTCCTGCTGAAGCCCGACACGGTCCGGCGCGGCCTCGTCGGCAACGTCCTGTCCCGGTTCGAGGCCAAGGGCCTGTCCCTCGTCGCCCTGGAGCTGCGCACCATCGACCGTGAGCTCGCCGACCGCCACTACGCGGAGCACGTCGACAAGGCGTTCTACCCTCCGCTGCGCGACTTCGTCACCTCGGGCCCGCTGCTCGCCGCGATCCTCGAGGGCGACGAGGCGGTGGAGGTGGTCCGCGCCATCAACGGCGCCACCGACGGGCGCAAGGCGGCGCCCGGGACCATCCGGGGCGACCTGTCCCTGTCGAACCGGGAGAACCTCGTGCACGGCTCCGACTCGGCGGAGTCCGCGGAGCGCGAGATCGCCATCTGGTTCCCGGACCTGTGAGGCCGCCTCAGCCGTGACCACCGAGTCGGTGCTGCGGTGAGCTCGCAGCTGTCCCCGACGCCGCGGAGTACGCCGCGCCGGGAGAAGGACCGCGCCCAGAGCAGCCGCGAGGCGCTCCACGAGGTCCTCGACGCGTCCCTGATCTGCCATCTCGCGGTGGTCGTCGACGGCGTTCCGCTCGCCCTGCCGACCGTGTTCGCGGTCGACCTCGACGGGCCGGACGAGGCAGGCACCCTGTACCTGCACGGGTCCGTGGCGTCCCGCAGCCTGCGGCAGGCGCCGGACCAGGACGTCAGCGTCACGATGACGGTCCTGGACGGGATGGTGCTGGCCCGGTCGGGCTTCAACCACTCGATGAACTACCGCTCGGCGGTGGTGATCGGCAGACCCCGGGTCGTGAGCGACGAGGCCGAGCGCGCCCACGCGCTGGACCTGCTCGTCGACCACGCGGCGCCCGGGCGGGCCGCCACGCTGCGCCGCCCGACCCGCAAGGAGCTCGCCGCCACGACGGTGCTCGCGCTGCCGCTGGACGAGGCGTCGGTCAAGCGGCGCACCGGCGACCCGACCGACGAGGACGCCGACATCGAGGCCGGGGGAGTGTGGGCCGGGGTGCTGCCGCTGCGGCTGACGGCCGGCGACCCGGTGACGTCCGCCGACGCGGTCGACGTACCCGTGCCCGAGCACGTCACCCGGCGGGCCGCCGGACTGGCCTGACCCGCCTGTGACGGGCGTGTCCTGCGAGGCCAGAGGGGCAGCCGCTTTTACCCTGTACTCGAGGTCACCCCCGACAGCAGGGACATGCGCGTATGGCGAACAGCATCCTCGGCCGTGACATGGCCGTCGACCTCGGCACCGCCAACACCCTGGTCTACGTACGCGGCAAGGGCGTCCTCCTCGACGAGCCGTCCGTCGTCGCGCTCAACGCGTCGACCGGGGACATCCTGGCCGTGGGGCACGAGGCCAAGCGGATGGTCGGCCGCACTCCCGACAACATCACGCCGATCCGCCCGCTGCAGGACGGGGTCATCGCGGACTTCGAGGCCTGCGAGCAGATGCTCCGGTTCTTCATCCAGCAGGTCCACCGCCGCCGGTACTTCGCCAAACCGCGGCTGGTCATCTGCGTCCCCAGCGGGATCACCGCCGTCGAGCAGCGCGCCGTCAAGGAGGCCGGCTACCAGGCCGGCGCGCGACGCGTCTACATCGTCGAGGAGCCGATGGCCGCCGCGATCGGCGCGGCGCTCCCGGTCCACGAGGCCACCGGCAACATGGTCGTCGACGTCGGCGGCGGCACCACTGAGGTCGCTGTGATCAGCCTCGGCGGCATCGTGACGAGCCAGTCCATTCGCACGGCGGGCGACGACATGGATCAGGCGATCATCCAGTGGATGAAGAAGGAGTACTCCCTGATGCTGGGGGAGCGCACCGCCGAGGAGATCAAGATCGCCATCGGCTCGGCCT
>JBJMHD010000045.1:0-21506 GCA_045807565.1 Acidimicrobiales bacterium
TGGCTTCGTCGCTGCTCGCGTCGCTCGCAGCGCCGACACCACGGCGCTGAAGGAAGCGGCATCGCCCAACGGCGGCCAGGGGTCCGACAACGGTGCCTCGCAGCTCGGGCAGGGCACGCTGGACCAGAGCACCCTCGGCCCGAGCACGCTCGGCCAGGAGCCCGACCTCACCCTCGAGGCGACGCAGCCCCGCCCCACCCCGCAGAGCAGCAGCACCGCCGGCACGGCCCGACCGGGTTCACCGCCGCCGACGGCCTCCCGCCCGCTGGTCGCCGGAGACACGCCGTGACCGCCATCACCGAACCGGGCCAGCCGCCCCACGACCCGGCGGAGCCCATCGCTCCCGACCAGTCGCTCGGCGAGCTGATGGGTCGCATGACCTCCGACGTCGGCTCGCTCATCAGCACGCAGATCGAGCTGGCCAAGGTCGAGATCAAGGAGGAGGTGAGCCGGGCCGGGAAGGGCGCCGGCATGGTCGGCGGTGGCGGCCTGGCCGCGTGGTTCGCGCTGCTCCTCCTGTCGATGGGCATCGCGTTCGGCATCGGCAACGCGATCGACAGCGTCGGCTGGGGCTTCGTGCTCGTCGGCCTCGTGTACGCGCTCATCGCCGCCGTCCTCGTGCTGAAGGGCCGGCAGCAGATCACCTCGGCGACTCCCATCGCCGAGCAGACGATGGAGACCCTCAAGGAGGACGTGGAATGGGCCAGACAGCAGAGGACCTGAGGTACCAGCTCGAGCTGCAGCGAGAGGCGTTGGGGCGCGACCTCGTCGCCATCGGCGACCGGGTGAGCCCCGGCCGCATGGTGGAACGGCGCCGCGTCGCCATCCGTCAGAGCTTCGGCCGCGCTCGCAACGCGGTGATGGGCGCCGCCGACTCCGCCACCACGCGCACCGGCGAGGGGTTCAGCTCGGCCACCGACCGGGCGAGCGGTGCGGCGTCGTCGGTGGGAGAGACGATCACCTCGGCGGCCTCCACCGCGGCGGACGCCGTGACGTCCGCCCCGCAGGCGATCGAGTCGCAGACGCAGGGCAACCCGCTCGCCGCCGGGCTCATCGCCTTCGGCGTCGGTGCCCTGGCCGGATCTCTCCTGCCCACCACCCGGCGAGAGGAGCAGGTCGTGCGCAAGGTGCAACCTGCCCTCGAGACCGCGGCGAGCGAGCTCGGCGAGCAGGCGCAAGCGGTCGCCGAGCACGCCAAGGAGCAGGCCACCGAAGCCGCGCAGCAGCTCAAGGAGGGCGCCCAGCAGCATGCCGACGCCGTGAAGGCAGAGGCGCAGGGAGCGGCGGACACCGTGCAGTCCGAGGCCCAGGGCGCGGCCCGATCCGTGAAGGCCGACGCCCAGGGCGCAGCGGAGTCGGTCAGGTCCAGCACGCAACCGTGACCTGACGCCACCTGTCGCTCCGCGGGAGCCTGCCGTCCATGGCAGGCTCCCGCTGACGACGGGGGGCCGATGGACGCGGACCAGCTGCTGGCGGCTGCCAGCGAGCAGACGGGGTTGACCGACTTCGGCGAGGACTCCTTCCGCGAGGGCCTGGACCGGCTGATCCACTCCATCGAGACCGAGGCGAAGCTCAACGCCCTCGGCCAGGTGGCGCTCCCGTTCCTCCTCACCCGGCTGCTGACCACGCGCCTGCAGGTGGAGGACTGGTACGGACGTCACCCCGAGATCGACGACGAACCGGTCCTCGCGCCGCTGATCGGGCTCGGGCTCCCCCGCACGGGCTCGACCGCGCTGTCCTTCCTGCTGGCGGAGGATCCCGCCGCACGATCCCTGCGGCTGTGGGAGTCGAACCAACCCTGCCCTCCCCCGTCGACGGTCGAGCCCCCGGACCCGCGCATCGCGGAGGCCGAAGCCGGCCTCGCCGTGCAGGAGAGCATGAACCCACGGCTGGCGCAGCTCGTGCCTGCCGAGGCGACCGGGCCGATGGAGTGCCAGGAGCTGATGGCCCTCGACTTCCGGGCCCACTACTTCCCGGCGTTCGCGCACCTGCCCTCGTACACGACGTGGCTCCTCGGCGCCGACCTCACGTCGACCTACCGATACGAGCGTCGGGTGCTCAAGCTGCTGCAGTGGGGTGAGCCCGCAGCACGGCCCTGGCGGCTGAAGTGCCCGTCGCACCTGCTGTGGCTCGACCACCTCGCCGCGGTGTTCCCCGAGGCCCGGTTCGTGATGACCCACCGCGACCCGACGGACGTGATGGTGTCGGTGGCCGACCTGTACTGCGAGGTGGGCCGACAGTTCAGCGACGACATCGATCCTCACTACCTCGGGCGCCTGAACGTGGAGCAGTGGAGCACCGGCATGGACCGAGTGCTCGCGTTCCGTGCCGAGCACGGCGACGACCGGTTCTACGACATCGACTTCCGGGCCATGCAGCGCGATCCCGTCGGCGAGGTCCGCGCGCTCTACGAGTGGCTCGGAGAGCCGGTGAGCGACGACTTCGCCGCCGGCATGGACCGCTGGTGGCACGCCAACAACGACGACCGAGACGAGAACGTCCACCCCGACGCGAGCGAGCTGGGCCTCGACCTCGACGAGGTCCGCACCCGCTTCGCCGAGTACACCCGCCGCGCCCAGGAGTGGACCGAGAGGACCTCATGAGCACCGACCTCACCGGCGGCTACGACGACGCGCTGGAGCGCGTGTGGCAGGCGCAGCCCGCGATCCCAGAGCAGCGAGAGTCGGTGAACGCGTGGATCTGGGACGACTCGCTGGCCATCGGCCTCCCCCGCTGCGGCGTGGAGGCCGTGGCCGACCAATGGGACACGCACGACATCCAGATCAACGTCGCCTGCGCCGACGGGCGCGTGTTCAGCGCGGTCGAACCCGGGGCCATCCACGATCCCCTCGGAGCCGACGGGCAGGTGCGACTGCTCGGCGCCGGCTCGCTCTCCTTCGAGCTCGTCGAGCCGTTCGTCCACTGGCGCATGCGGATCGAGGGCACCGTGGCGGCGAGCACGGTCGACGCGCAGATCGGCGGTCAGCTCCCCGGACAGGGCGAACGGGTGCCGATCCAGGCGGAGATCGACCTCCACTCGGCGGCGCCGCCGTGGATGAACGGTGCCCTGCTCCCCGAGGCCAAGCGGATCCTCGACACGCAGGTGGAGGGCGACCTCATGGGCCACCCTTGGCGGTTCGAGCAGCTCTGCCGAAGCTCGGGGTCGCTCCGCATCGGCGACGAGGAGCACCGCATCGAGGGCGGCGGCAACCGCATCCGTCGCCAGGGCATCCGCAAGGTCGCGCAGCTCTGGGGCCATGCCTGGCAGGCGGCGACGTTCCCCAGCGGCCGCGGCTTCGCGTACCTCGCCTACCCGCCCCGCAAGGACGGCGTCCCGACCCTCAACGAGGGCCACATCTTCCTCGGCGACGGGGAGCTGGTGCCCGCTCGCGTGATCGACCCGCCATGGCTCCAGTCGCTGGCGCCGACCGGGCAGGACGTCTCGTTCGGCCTCGAGACCGAGGACGGCATCGTCGAGGTGCACGGGGAGACCGTCCTGTCCACCTTCATGGTCATGCCCCCCGAGATCCTGGGTGGCCTCGAGCTCCAGCAGGCGATCGTCCGCTACACGTGGGACGGCGAGACCGCACCGGGCATGCTCGAGCGCTCGATCGCCATCGCGGAGCTGCAGTAGGCCCACGCGGGGCATGCCAGGATCCGACGATGCGCTTCACGGTGCCCTTGCCGATGCTGCCCGCCCACCACTACCTCCCGATGGCGCGCGCCGCAGAGGCCGCCGGGTTCCACTCGATCGCGGTGCCGGACTCCGTCTTCTTCCCGGAGACCGTCACCGGCGACTACCCGTTCACCGAGGGCGGCGAGCGGTGGTGGGCCGCCGACACGCCGTTCCTCGACCCGTTCGTCGCCATCCCGGCGATGGCGGCGGTCACCGAGCGCATCACGTTCCTCACCAACGTGCTGAAGCTTCCGCTCCGCAGCCCGCTGCTCGTGGCCAAGCAAGTCGCCTCGATCGCGTCGCTGTCCGATGACCGGTTCCGCCTGGGCGTGGGCGTGTCGTGGATGCCTGAGGAGTTCGCGTGGACCGGAACGGACAAGCGCACCCGAGGCGCGCGAACCGACGAGGCCATCGAGATCATCAAGGCCGTGTGCGGCGGTGGTGGGCCGCGCTGGGTCGAGCACCACGGCACGCACCACGACTTCGACCGGCTGATGATCTCCCCGGCGCCCCAGCTCCCGGTCAAGGTCCTCGTGGGCGGTCACAGCGACGCCGCCATGCAGCGCGCCGCACGCCACGACGGGTGGATCAGCGCCAACTGCACCGCGACGGAGATCGTCGAGCTGGTGAGCCGGCTCCGGGGACACCTCGCCCAGCACGGCAAGGAGCCCGGGCGGGACTTCGAGGTCAACGCCCTCGCCGTCGACGTCCTCGACGCCGATGGCTTCGCGCGCCTCGAGGACGCCGGCGTCACCGAGTGCCAGGTCGTCCCCTGGTTCTTCTACGGCGGCGACCCGTCGGCCCTCGACACGCAGGTCGAGTCGCTCGTTCGCTTCGCCGACACCGTGATCACCGAGATGGAGGCCTGATGCCCGAGCCCCGAACCCTCGAAGACCTCCTCGACATCCACGCCATCCATGAGCTGAAGCACCGCTACCTGCGATGTCTCGACCAGAAGGCGTGGGCCGAGCTCGAGACGTGCTTCACCGAGGACGCCACCGCCAGCTACGGCGGCGGAGCGATCGAGCTGGACGGCCGCGCTGCCATCCTCGCGTTCCTCACCGACTCGATGGGATCCACCGGGATGCTCACGAGCCACCGCGGGTCCCAGCCGGAGATCGAGCTGACGGGTCACGGCGAGGCGACGGGCACCTGGGCGCTCGAGGACGTGGTGATCCACCAGGACTTCGGCGTCACGATCCACGGCGCGTCGTTCTACGCAGATCGCTATGTGAAGGTGGACGGCCGGTGGCACATCAAGACCACCGGCTACAAGCGCACCTACGAGGAGATCTGGCCTCGCGCCTCGATCGAGGGGCTGCGGCTGAGCGCCGACCTCTGGGCCACCGGCGGTCGGTCCGACCTCGTCTAGCGCCTCACTGCCGCGGCGCCTCAGATGTTCGACTGCTCGGCAGGTGCCGCACCGCGCTCCGGGACCGACGTCGTGCCTCCCCCGCCCGGCGTGGAGGCCTCGCACCCGATGGTGAGGCACGTCATCGACAAGGACCCGTACGTGAAGCCGCTGACGAGGACGTCGGGCGTCTCGTCCGATGCCTCAGCGAGGCCAGCGAAGTAGAGCAACGGGATGAAGTGGTCGGGTGTGGGGACGGCGAGCGCGTAGTCCGGGTGCTCGGTGAGCTCCAGCACGTCGCCGGGGCGGTCGGACAGCAGCGCCACCGCGGCGTCGTCGAAACGGCGGTTCCAGTCGAAGGCGCCGTCCGGTTGCTGCCAGTCGATGCGGCGCAGGTTGTGCACCACGTTGCCGCTGCCCACGATGACGACCCCCTCGTGGCGCAACGGCTCGAGGCGCCGGCCGATGTCGAGGTGGTACTCGGGCGGCTGCAGGGCGTTGATCGACAGCTGGACGACGGGGACGTCGGCGGCGGGGAGCAGGTGGGCGAGGACGGACCAGGTGCCGTGGTCGAGTCCCCAGCTGTCCTGATCGAGCCCGACCCAGCGGGGCTTGACCGTCTCCACCACGAGCTCGGCGACGTCCGGCGCGCCGGGCGCCGGGTAGTCGAAGGCGAAGAGCTCGTCGGGGAACCCGTAGAAGTCGTGGATCGTCCGCGGCTGCGCCATGGCGGTGACGGCGGTGGCGTTCGTGTACCAGTGCGCCGACACGACGAGCACGGCCCGCGGGCGCGGGAGGCCGGCACCGAAGCCTGCCCAGGCCTCGGTGTACCGGTTCCGCTCCAACGTGTTCATCGGACTGCCGTGGCCGATGAACCCCGCGGGCATGGGCGCCGTCACCGGGCCTCCCCGGAGTGGAGCAGCAGAGAGATGCCGGCCAGGTGGCCGGCGCCGGCGGGGCGTACGTCGAGCACGGCCGGGGTGCCGCCCGTCGCGAAGATGCCGTCGGAAGCGTGCGACGTGTCCGGCAGTCCGTGCGCTCGGTAGGGATCGTCCCGGAACACCTGGGCGGTCAGGTCCTCGGGGAAGTAGAGCTGGCTCACGAAGGAGCCCGACGGGGTGTGCACCATCAGGTGGATGTGCACGGCGCGCCCGGGGTACCAGCCCGGGTAGATCGTGCGGAACTCGACGACACCGTCGGCATCGCACGTCTGCCGCCCGCGCAGGAAGGTCTGGTCGTCGAGGTACTGCGCGCGCTGCGGCGACGGCGACACGGCCAGGGTGGGATCGTTCGGCGGGTAGCCCGAGTACCGCCCGTCAGCATCGCAGTGCCAGATCTCCACCTCGGCACCTGCCGCGGCCTCGCCACCCGGGGCCCCGAGGCGAAGCCCCAGGCCGAGCGGCGCGCCCTCGCGGTCCTCGACCACGTCCCGGCGCCACGGTTGATCGCCGCGGCGGTAGGGGCCTTCGTCCTGCTCGGCGAACAGCTGGCAGGTGGTCGTGCACGCGTCGAGGAGCGCGGCGACCTCCTCGCTGACCGGCGCGTCGGGCTGCTCTCCGACGTGGTCCATGGGACCTCATGCTCGCGCGTCGCCTGATCCGAGGCGCCGCCTACGACGCGCCGGTCACCAGAGCCAGACGTCGTCGACCCAGATCGTCTGGCCGGCGAGGAGGCTGCTCGGCGCGGCCAAGGTGATCCTGAGCTGCGTGGCGCCCGTCGGGACCGTCAGCGACCCCGTCAGGCCCGACACCACGGCTGTGCCGGCGCTCACCACCTTGCCAGCGGCGTCCAGGTACCCGACGGACACCTTCGGCGCGGCGCCTGACACCGAGTCGACCGCCAGCCGGTAGGTCGCCCCCGGTTCCACCGAGATCGGCGCCGAGGTGATGGAACCGAGCGGGCGCAGCCCGATCGCGTCCGTACCGTCGCTGGCGTGCGTTCCCGAGGTGTCATACGTGGCACTGGACGACGTCCAGGCGTTCGGCTGGGTGGTACCCGTCTCGAAGGACCCGTTGGTCACCTTGTTGCCCTTGACCGTGACCGTTCGCGTCAGCCGGTTGTCTGCCTCGTTGGACTCGGGAACCGTGTTCGAGGGGTCGACGACCGCGGTGATCTCGCGGTCGCCTTTGATCCCAGCGGTCTCCCACGTCACCGAGACGTCGGTCGCGGCACCGGCGGCCACGCTGATCGGTGACGACGTGGCGATCACGGCGCCTCCGTCGAGGAACTGCACCACCACGCGCTGGGCCGCCACCGAGGACGGGTTCGTGACCCTCGCCGTGAGCGTCACCTGCTTCGCCTTGGCCTGCGACGCCGCCAGATCGGTCGGGGTGAGGTTCGGCTTCGGCGCTTCGGCGCCGCTGGGCTGCGGGTGGACGTCGAAGTAGTACACCTGGCCCGCTTCGACGAGCTTCGGGTCGGACGTGTTGGCCGTCGTCTGCGGGAAGCCACGCGCGGCCAGCGAGGCGTTGCGCGCCGCGTACTCCGAGTGCAGGTAGTCGCCCGCGCGGAAGAGGGTGCCAGCCTGCGTCCGCCACTGCTTCATCCGGTCGAAGTCCGCCAGCCAGGCGGCGCTCGGCGTGGTGCGCCCCGCCGCCGCCTCGCTGGACAGCCGCTCGCGCAGCGCGTCCTGGGCGCCGACCAGGTACTCCGCGGTGTGCCCGCGCTGCAGGTTGTCCTGGTCCTCGACCTCGTAGGGGCGGTACGACATCGCGTACGTCGTCGGGGCAGCCGAGACGTCGTACATCCACCCGAGCCCGGTCCAGTAGCAGGCCCACTGGCCCGCCTTCGGATCGCCATCGGGGCACTTGCCCACGCCGTAGGAGCCGTCGTGCGGGTGGGACAGCCCGAGGTTGTGGGCCGCCTCGTGCTCGACCGTGTACGACATCCCGCTCCCGGGGTTCTGGGTGGGGAGCGACTGGTCGGTGAGCGACCGCTTGGACCCCGGCGCGTCGCCCGGCTGCACGGCCGGGTAGTGGGAGTGCGCGGCCTTGAACCGATCGTTGACGTTGTTGAGGACGCCCCACGCCTCGCCGTCCTCCGTGTAGAAGGCGATGCCCCCCACGATCACGGGCAGCGACCACGTGTACGCCTTCTCGAAGGTCATGTTGATCGACGGGATCGTGTTGACGCCGTCGACCTTGTCGGCGATGCCGGTGGGGTGGGAGTCGACGTAGTCGCGGACGACACCGCCGTTCACGGCGTCGTCGTAGCTGCCGATCCCGCTGAGCTCCGTCTTGGCGTCGGCGCCGGCTGCCTTGGCCTTCTCGATCGTGTCCGACACCTCGGTGAGGTCCACGCCGTAGTCGGTGTGCACGTGCTCGCCGGTGTGCAGCGGCTCGGGGACCACGTCCACCTCGCCGCCGTCGAGCTTCACGTGGTGCGACGGCGCGGGCAGGTCTTCGTACTTGGGCGACGTGTCGAGGTGCTCGCCCGTCGGCTGGTTGCTGGTGGGGTCGTACAGGGGGATGACCTCGCCCTTGCGTCCCACCCAGCGGGTGTACGGGGTCGCCGACGACAGCCACCGCAACGTGTCGTCGGGCGTCTCCGCCCCCACCTCGTCGATCTTGTAGAGCATGTCCATGTTGGTCCACCAGGTGCCGTACACGCCGCCACCGTTGGTGAGCTGCCCGTTGACCCACTGCGGGCGCGAGTAGAAGTCCGTCCAGTTGGAGACGGCCAGCCAGTTGACGTCACCGCGCGGGATCGGTCGATACAGGTAGCCCGACGTCGAGCGGAAGAACAGGCCGTACGCCACGTCGCGCGCCAGACGAGGCATCAGGCGGCAGGGCGTGTCGTTGCGCCACGGCAGGTCAGCCAGGTTGGGGTCGATCCCTTGGCCATCGGTGGCGCACGTCTCGCCCTCCTGCTTCCAGAGCGGGTCGGCGGTGTACTGCCAGACCGGCGGATCGCCGTGCGGGTAGTCGCTCGACATCACCAGGCCGTAGTTGGCCCAGGACGCGTCCTCGTAGTCGTTGGGAGCGGCACCGATGTCGACGAAGTGGAAGCGGTAGCGCCCGCCCCAGGTCCGAGCGAAGTCCACGCCGTCCCAGGCCTTGGTGTCGGGGTCGGTGATCCGCCACGACCCGCCCTCTTCGACCGGCTTCGGCACGATCGCCCCGTCGATCACCTTGTCCGTGCCGTAGGTGTGGTACGCGCTCGGCCGGAAGTAGCTGCTCGCGTAGTCGGGCGTGAAGGTGTCCAGGAAGAAGAACGACGAGCCGCTGTTGCGCCCCTCGGGCATCCGGTCGAGGTTGAGCCCGTCCTTGTCGTAGAACGGGTCGTGGTAGGCGGTGCGGTCCGGCGCCACCACCGAGGCGGGCACGCACGCGCCGGTCTCGACGTTGGTGAAGGCGCAGGAGTGGGCACCGTCGGTGCGGGTGTCGAAGATCCAGTCCTCGATGGCGTACCCGTCGATGAGATCGGTCTTGGTCGGGTCGGTGACCTTGTACGTCGGGTCACCACCCTTGGCGAGCACGCGGTACGTCCCGAAGGCGGCGTCGTAGCGGGCCTGGTTCTGGGCTCGCGCCTTGCCGCTCCGGTAGTCCTGCGCCGGCGCGGTGTTGTCCTCGGCGACCTGGAACAGCTCCTTCGTGTACGCCTCGTTCGCCACCAGCACGTTGAGCTGGTACCGGAAGGTGGTGCCGACGAAGTAGGGAGGGTCGTCGCTGCCGCTGCTGCACTTGTTCCAGTTGAGGAGACCTGCACCTGACTGGCCGAGCTCGCAGGTGTTCTCCGACTTGTTGGACACCGGCGGCCGGTACTGCGTCGGGATGCGCGAGCGCAGCTCGGCGACCTCGGCCGCCGTGGGCGTGCGCCCCACGAAGATGACGTTGAGCGGGTAGTCCTGCACGAGCTCGTGCTCCACGGCCGAGCGGTCCTCCGGGAACGCCATGCCCGTGGGGATGTCGTGCGCGGTGACGGTCGCAGACCCGGAGTAGCTCGCGGCGGCCGTCGTGAACGGCACGACGAGCACGCGGTACGTGCCGCCCGGCAGCCGGTCGACCGTGATCGCCTCGGAGGTGGACGCCGCATCGGCGGACTTGTCGACCACCGAGCCGTCCGGCGCGTAGACGTAGAGGTCGAAGTCGTCGGTGGGGAGCGACCACGTGATCTCCACGGTGACCTCGCCGTCGTGGTTGCCCCAGTAGTCGGGCCCCGCCGCGAACTCGAGGGTGTACTCGTCGCAGGTGACGTCGGTGCACTCCTCGGGGGTGTCCACGTGGCCCGAGTAGGGGCCGCCGGACCAGCTGACCGAGGCGGTCCCGTCCTCGGCGGGCGGCGTCAGGCCCCCCGAGGGCGGGTTCGATGCGAGGGCGCCCGGCAGCGAGGCGAGCATGATGGCCAGGGCGGCCACGGCGACGAGCACAGCACGGGACTTCATGGGCGACAGGTCCTCCTCGAACGGGGTACGGATTCGTCCCCGTTCGTGCCGTTCCCTGCCGGTTCCGCCCGGTCGGCCGGCGTCGCCGGGCGTAGCGTCCACGTGTGAGGTTCCGCATGTTGGGCGAGCTCCAGGTGGCCGACGGCCACGTGGACGTGCCCATCCGGGGGGCCAAGCAGCGTGCCCTCCTGCTCCTCCTGCTCGTGCGGGCGGGTGAGACCGTTCGGGCGGAGCGCCTCGCCGACGAGCTCTGGGGCGACGACGTGCCCGCGGGCGGCGCCAACGCGCTGCAGGCCCTGGTGTCCAAGCTCCGCCGCGCGCTCGGCCCGTTGAGCGGGACGCTCACGACGAGCGCGGGCGGCTATCGCCTCGACGTGCCCGACGAGGAGATCGACGCCCGGCGGTTCGAGGCCGCCGCCGCGGTCGGTCGCGAGGCGCTCCGGGCCGGCGACGTGGCCACGGCTGGCGAGGCGCTGCGAGCGGGCCTCGAGCTGTGGCGAGGCCCGGCCCTCGATGGGTCGGACGATGAGGGGGTGCTCCATCGGGAGGCGGCCCGCCTCGAAGACCTCCGCTGGGCAGTGCTGGAGGATCGGATCGACTGCGACCTCCGGAGCGGGCACGACGCCGCGCTGGTCGCCGAGCTCGAGCACCTCGTCGGGGAGGCGCCCCTGCGCGAGCGCCTCCACGGCCACCTGATGCTCGCGCTCTACCGCGCCGGCCGGCAGGCGGAGGCGCTGCGCGCCTACCAAGCTGCCCGCGCCGTGCTCGGCGGGGAGCTCGGCCTCGATCCTGGCCCGGAGCTGCAAGCGCTCGAAGCCTCGATCCTCGATCAGGACCCAGCCCTCCTGCTGACCCGGGCACGCGCGGGCGGCTTCGGGCGGCGGAGCAACATCACCGAGGGCCTCAGCCGCTTCATCGGGCGGGAGCGCGACCTCTCCGCCCTCGAACAGCTCGTGGCCGACCGCCGACTGGTGACCATCGTCGGTCCGGGTGGGGCGGGCAAGACGCGGCTCGCGCTCGAGCACGCACGGGGCCAGCCCGAGCACGACGCCTTCCTCGTCGACCTCGCACCCGTCGGCGACCCGGCCGCCGTTCCCGAGGCGGTGGCCGTCGGTGTCGGGCTTCGCGAGCGCGGCCCCATCGAACCTGACGCGTCGGCGGGCCTCGATCGGCTGGTCGAGCACCTCGCCGACCGGCCGACCATCGTGGTGATGGACAACTGCGAGCACGTCATCGTCGAGTCTGCGCGCGTGGTCGAGCACCTGCTCGTGCACTGCCCGCTGCTGCGCGTGGTGGCGACGAGCCGCGAGGCCCTCGGGCTGGGCGGTGAGACGATCTGGCCGGTGCCGCCGCTCGCCATCGAGGACGCGGTCGAGCTCTTCACCGATCGTGCCGGCGCCGCCGGTGCGGACCGTGGCTCGTTGGGCTCGACCTCGGTCGTCGAGGACGTGTGCACCCGCCTCGATGGCCTCCCCTTGGCGATCGAGCTGGCGGCTGCACGAGTGCGGGTGATCCCTGTGCAGCAGCTCGCGGACCGCCTCGACGACCGCTTCCGGCTCCTCACCGGAGGAGCGCGGACCGCGCTTCCGAGGCAACAGACCCTTCGAGCGGTGGTGGAGTGGAGCTACGACCTGCTCTTCGACGACGAGCAGCACGTGTTCGAGCTGCTCTCCGTCTTCGCCGGCGGCTGCACCCTGGAGGCCGCCGAGGCGGTGTGCGCCGGCGAGCAGATCGCGACGGAGGACGTCGCTGACCTGCTGGCCCACCTCGTCGACAAGTCCCTGGTCGTCGCCCACCCCGTCGACGGCGAGGTCCGGTTCCACCTCCTCCAGACGCTGGCGCTGTTCGGACGGGAGCGTCTGGCCGCCTCGAAGGCGGCGTACGACGCGCGAGCCCGCCATGCCGCCCACTACCTCGAGCTCGCGGAGCGCGGCCCCGCCGCCTTCCGCGGCGAGCAACAGGTCGCCTGGCTCGCCGAGATCGCACGCGAGGGCGACAACCTCCGCTCGGCGCTCGCGTGGTTCGTGGACCAGCAGGACGCGGAGGCGGCGCAGCGCCTCGTCGGAGGGATGGGGTGGACCTGGTGGATGGGCGGGAACGGGGAGGAGGGACTGCGGTGGTTCGACTCCGCCCTGTCGAGCGACGGGTCGGTGGATCCCCGGACGCGGGCGCTCGCGCTCGCCTGGGCGTGTGCCGTCGGCACCAACACCGGCCAAGGCGTCGACCTCGCGATCGCCCGAGGCGAGGAGGCGGTCGCCGTGCTGCGGGACGTGGAGCCCGATGACCGGGTGTCGCTGGGCGACGCCTGCGAGCTCCTCGCCCTCGCCCACATGCGACCGGCCCACCCTCGCTCGCTGGAGCTCTTCGACGAGGCCGTCGCTCTGTGCTCGGCGCGCGACGACGGGTGGAGCCGAGCGGTGGCGGCGTCCGCCGGCGGACTGGCGGCCGGCATCCGCGGCGACCTGCAGGCGGCCCTCGACCTCCACCTCGCGTCGATGGAGCACTTCGAAGCGATCGGTGCCGAGTGGGCGGTGGCCAACGTGGGCTCCGACATCGCGCGGGTGGTGGAGGCGCGTGGTGACCTCGACGCTGCGGTGGCCTTCACCGAGCGGGCCTTGCTCTCCGCGCGCCGTCTCAACCTGCAGCTGGCGGAGATCCAGCTCGGTGCGCGCCTCGGGAACCTCCGCTTGTGCCAGGGCGACGTCGATGCTGCGGACGCCCTCCACGAGGAGGCGATGGCCCTCGCCGAGTCCGTGGGCTCGCGCGTCAGCTACAGCGTCATCCTGACCGGACGCTGCATGGTGCGGTGGGCCCAGGGCCGGCTCCAGGAGGCGGCCGCAGCCGCGGCCCAGGCGTTGGCGGTCTACCGGCGCACCCAGCTCGTCTCCGGTCAGGCTCTGTCGCTCGCGCTGCTCGGCTTCGTGACCGAGCGCCTGGGCGACGTCCGCCGCGCCGACGAGCTCCACACCGAGGCGCTCGCGGCGGCACGCCAGCTCGGCGACGAGCGGCTCGTCGCCCTGGCGCTGGAGGGCCTGGCCGGCGTGGCGGTGGCGCGGGGAGACCACGAGCGCGGCGCGACCCTCCTGGGCCTGGCCGGCCACCTGCGGGGCGTCGACGGAGCCGTCGCCGGCCCGGCGTCCGACGACGTGCGGATCGGCGAGGTGCTCCTCGACGAGCTGGGACCCGAGCGGTTCGATGAGCTCCGGCGGGAGGGGCGCAGCGCCGACATCGACGCCCTCGTCGGGTGAGCCTCGTTCACTGAGGTTCCCAGCCGGCGAGGAGCCGGGCCACCTCAGCGTCGTCTGGGTGCTCGACCAGGTGCTCGCGCGCCAGGGCTGACGCGCGAGCGACGTCCCCACCCAGCGCGAGCTCCACGATCTCGAGGTGGTGGCGTTCCGCGCTGGACAGCCGGCGCGTGCCACCGGTGGCAGGTCGTGGTTCGGGGGGCATGCGTGCACCTTCTCCCCCGTCGCTGACTCGGCGCTGACCCCGAGGTCAGCTGGGTCGTCAGGCGCCGGTCACCAACGGGGCGCACGGTGGCCGCACCAACCGACCAGCCAGGAGACCCACCGCCATGACCGCAGTCCTCACCGCCCCCTCCGGGGCAACCACCTACGAAGCGCCCGCCACGCCGGCCGCCCGGGCCATCGGGGCGACCAAGGCGTACGGCAAGGGCGAGAGCGAGATCCGGGCCCTCGACAGCATCGACGTCGAGTTCTACGCCGGCCAGTTCACCGCCATCATGGGGCCGTCCGGCTCCGGCAAGTCCACGCTGATGCACGCGCTGGCCGGCCTCGACGAGCTCACCGAGGGCCAGGTGCTCATCGGTGACGTCGACATCACCACCCTGAACGACAAGAAGCTCACGAAGCTCCGCCGTGACCGGCTCGGCTTCGTGTTCCAGGCGTTCAACCTGGTGCCGACGCTCACGGCGCTCGAGAACATCACGCTCCCGATGGACCTGGCCGGCCGCAAGGCCGACTCGGTGTGGCTCGACCTCGTCGTGTCCACGGTCGGGCTCAGCGAGCGACTCAAGCACCGGCCGAGCGAGCTCTCCGGTGGTCAGCAGCAGCGCGTGGCCGTAGCCCGCGCCCTCGCCGGCCGTCCGGACCTCGTGTTCGCCGACGAGCCGACCGGGAACCTCGACAGCCGCACCGGCGCCGAGATCCTCGCCTTCATGCGTCAGGCCGTGCAGGAGCTCGGCCAGACGATCGTGATGGTCACCCACGACCCCGTGGCGGCGTCGTACGCCGACCGCGTCGTCTTCCTCGCCGACGGCCACATCGTCGACGAGCTCCTGCACCCCACCGCCGAGTCCGTCCTGGACCGCATGAAGAGCTTCGGAAGGTAGATCGAGATGTTCAACCTCACACGCAAGGGCCTCTGGGCCCACAAGGTGCGCTTCTTGCTCACCGGGCTCGCCGTCATCCTCGGCGTGTCCTTCATGGCGGGGACGATGATCCTCACCGACACCATGGGGAAGACCTTCGACGGTCTCTTCGCCACGTCCAACGAAGGCATCGACGTCGTCGTGCACCGCACCACTGGTGTGGACAGCACCGGCGGCATCGACGTCCAGGAGCGTGTCGACGCGTCCCTCGTCGACACCATCAAGGCCGTCGACGGCGTCGACACCGCCGCCGGCTCGATCGAGGGCTTCGCCCAGGTGGTCGGTCCGGACGGGACTCCGCTCCACGACGGCGACGGCGTCGGCGGGACCATCGGCGTGAGCTGGATCCAGGACGAGCGGCTGAACCCGTTCGCCCTGTCGGCCGGCCGTGCGCCGGAGGCCGCCGACGAGGTCATCCTCGATCAGGCCACCGTGGACGACGAGGGGTGGGCCATCGGCGACTCCATCGGCGTCCTCGCCCAGGAGGCCACCGTCGACATGACCATCGTCGGCACCGCCACCTTCGGCGAGGTCGAGGGCATCCCCGGCTTCACCGTCGTCGCCGCCGAGGACACCGCCGCCCAGGCGATGTTCGCCCAACCCGGCAGCTACGACTCCATCGTCGTGGCCTCGGACGGCTCATCGACGAACGAGAAGCTGGCCACGGCCGTCGAGGCCGAGGTCGGGTCCGATGACCTCGAGGTCCTCACCGGAGACGCTGACACCGCGGACAAGCAGGCCACGTTCAAGGAGGACATGGGGTTCTTCAACACGTTCCTCATGGCCTTCGCGTACGTCGCGCTGTTCGTCGGCATGTTCATCATCTACAACACCTTCTCGATCATCATCGCCCAGCGCATGCGGGAGATGGCGATGCTCCGAGCCGTCGGCGCCAGCCGCCGGCAGGTGCTGCGAGCGGTGCTGTTGGAGTCGGCCATCGTCGGCGCGGTCGCCTCGGCGGTCGGGCTGGCGGCGGGGATCGGGATGTCCTTCGGGCTCCGGGCGCTCCTCGGAGCGGTCGGCCTCGACATCCCGAGCGGTGACGTGGTCATCACCTCCGGCACGGTCATCACGGCCTTCGTGGTCGGTGTCTCCGTGACGTTGCTGTCCTCGGTCGGTCCGGCCCTCCGGGCCAGCCGCATCAAGCCCATCGCGGCCCTGCGGGACACGGCCATCGAGGACACGAACGCCTCCCTGAAGCGGACGGTGCTCGGCCTCACCATCACCGGTGGCGGCGCGGTCGCCTTCGCGGCGGGGATCGCCGGCTCGGGCCCCGGGGCTCTCCAGCTCCTCGGCCTCGGCGTGCTGCTGCTCATCTTCGGCGTGTTCGTCCTCGCCCCCGTGGTCGCCCGTCCGGTGATGCGGGTGCTCGGCGTGCCCACCAAGGTGTCCGGCGCGACCGGCCACCTGGCGATGGAGAACGCTCGTCGCAACCCTCGGCGCACGGCGGCCACGGCGTCGGCCCTGATGATCGGTGTCGCCCTCGTGGGCTTCATCACCATCGTGGCCAGCTCCACCAAGGCCTCCACCGCGGCGGCCGTCGACACCTCGCTGCGAGCCGACTACGTCGTCGACTCCGGCTCGTGGGGCGACGGCGGCTTCGGCACCACCATCGAGGGCGACCTCGCGGCGGTGCCCGGGGTCGAGGTGATCTCCCCGATGCGCTCCACGCCGGTCAACATCGGCGACGGGAGCACCGAGGTGCTGGCCGTCGACACGGCGGTCATCGATCAGCTCATGGACCTCGAGGTGGTCGAGGGCTCACTGCCCGAGGTGCACGGCGCGGGCATCGCCCTCGCCTCGCACCGGGCGGAGGAGCTCGGCCTCGGCCTCGGCGACACCCTCACCGTCGGCTTCGCGGCCACCGGTGACGTCGACCTCACCGTCCAGGCGCTCTACGACGGGGAGGTGCTCGGTGCCGGCGACAGCAACTACCTCGTCGGCCTCGACACCTTCGACGCCAACGTCACGGACCAGTTCGACCGCCAGGTGTACGTGAAGATCGCGGACGGCATCGATGCCGCGACCGCCACGTCCGCCCTCGAGGCGAGCCTCGAGCAGTGGCCCAACGCCGAGCTGCAGGACCAGGCCAGCTTCAAGGAGGCCATCACGTCGGAGATCGACATGATGCTCAACCTGATCTACGGGCTGCTCGCCCTGGCGGTGATCATCGCCCTCATCGGCATCGCCAACACCCTGGCCCTCTCGGTGCACGAGCGGACCCGTGAGCTCGGGCTGCTCCGAGCGGTCGGGATGACGCGGCACCAGCTGCGCACGGCGATCCGTTGGGAGTCGGTGCTGATCTCGCTGTTCGGCACGGGCCTCGGGTTCGTGCTCGGCGTGGGCGGCGCCTGGGGCATCACCCAGGCGCTGGCAGACGAGGGCGTGTCGACGTTCGTCCTCCCGACCGGGCAGATGATCACCATCGTCGCCCTGGCCGTGGTGGCCGGTGTCCTCGCCGCCCTCGGACCGGCTCGCCGGGCCGGTCGGCTGAACGTGCTGGCGGCGATCGCGACGCAGTGATCCGGCAGCGCTGAGGTGCATCGTGGGTCGGCCCGGCATCGTGTCGGGACCGGCCCACGAGCGCGTCCCGAGCCGACGTCCACCCACCTCGGCAGCAGGAAGGGCGCGGTGCGCTGGCGAACGGTTGTGCGATGGGGCTTCGTCGCTGGTGGGTGCGCGCGCGGATCGTGCTGGCACTCGCCCTGGTGGCGCCGGTGCTCACCGACGCCTCGGCCCGGCCGGCCCTTGCCACCGACGCGGCGGTCACCTTCGCCGACGCCCATGGCATCGAGGTGGTCGGCGTCCAGCAGCTCGACGAGCGGCAGTACGACGTGTCCGTCCTGACCCCCGCCCTCGGCCGTCCCGTCCACGTCCGGATCCTCGTCCCGACCGGGTATGCGGCTGCCGACCCGTCGACGGCGCCGGCGCTTCCGGTGCTCTACCTGTTCCACGGCACGAGCGGGCGGGCGTCGGACTGGGTCGACGCCGGTGGTGTCGTGGAGACGACCGCCGACCTCCCGCTCATCGTCGTCATGCCCGACGCCGGGTTCGACGGCAACGGCGGGGGGTGGTTCACCGACTGGGTGGACCAGACAACGCCGCTCGGCCCGTCCAAGTGGGAGACCTTCCACGTCGACCAGCTGATCCCGTGGGTCGACGCCAACCTCCGCACGATCGCGTCTCGCCAAGGCCGGGCCGTCGCCGGGCTCTCGCAGGGCGGCTTCGGATCGATGACCTACGCGGCACGGCACCCGGACACGTTCGTGTCCGTGGCGTCGTTCTCCGGCGCACCGGACATCGACTGGAACCCCCTCATCGCCGCCGGCGCGACCGTCGTGATCGAGGGCACCGCGCTCGGGTTGAACCGGACGCAGCCGGAGGCGATGTTCGGGTCCCGGGCCACCAACGAGATCAACTGGCAGGGCCACGATCCCGCCACCCTCGCCGAGAACCTGCGGGGCCTCGACATCTGGCTGTACACCGCGACCGGGTTCCCGGGCGAGCACGACACCGGCCAGCCGAACCCCGCCGCGTCAGGCATCGAAGGGCTGACCTACGCCTCGACGACGGGGTTCGCGGAGCGGGCCCGGCAGCTCGGCGTGCCCCACCACCTCGTCGACTACCGGTACGGGACGCACACCTGGGCGTACTGGGCCGACGACCTCCGCCAGTACCTCCCCCACGCGATGGCGGTGTTCGACGCGCCGCCGCCGGCGCCGGCTCAGGCCTCGTACCGCTCCGTGGAGCCGACGTGGTCGCAGTGGGGCTGGACCGTCACCGCACAGCGCCTCTCGCCACAGGACTGGACCACGCTCGCCGAGGCGGGACCCGGCGGGTTCGCGCTCACCGGCGTCGGACGTGCCACCGTGACGACCCCCGCCCTCTACCTCCCGGGCGCGAGCCTGCGCGTGACGATGGGGAGCGGTCTCTCGACGTCGACCACCACCGTCACCGCTGATGGCGCCGGACGACTGCACCTCTCGGTCCCGCTCGGCCTCGACGTGCCGAGCGTCGAGGTGGTGGGCGTGCCCCAGCAGCCCGGGAGCACGACGACGGTCCGCATCGCGCCGCTGTAGGGATCCCGCCGGGACGTCCGGTCATCGCCATCGACGCGAGACCACAGAACGTGGTGGGATCCGCACGATCCGTGCGGTAGGGTTCGAGCGCTGGGGTGCCGTCGGCGAGAGCCCGATGCGGGGAGGTGGGTCACCGGTGGTGGAGCGGTCCGTGGATCCGACCGCGGTCACCGTCGTCGTCGCCGACGACGACGAGTCGATCCGGCTCTGGCTGCGCAGCCTCATCCAGCTGAGCGCCGACCTCCGCCTCGTCGGGGAGGCGGACAACGCCGCGGCCGCTGTCGAGCTGGCCCGCACCGAGCAGCCCGACGTCGCCGTGATCGACGTGCGCATGCCCGGGGGCGGCGGCGTCGAGGGCGCGCAGCTGATCCGGATGCTGTCGCCCGACACACGGGTCCTCGCGTTCTCCGCGTACGACATGGCCGGTGACGTCCTCGCCATGATCGAAGCCGGCGCCAACGGGTACGTCGTGAAGTCCGGCGACGACTACCAGATCATCGCCGCGATCCGCGCCGTCGCCGCCGGCGCGGTGTACCTCTCACCCGGCGTCGACACCACCGTGGTCGCCCACCTGCGCGAGACCCTCGTCGCCACCGGCCAGCAGGTCGCGCAGCACGCCCGAACGCTGAACGTCATCGACGACGTGCTGGTACGCCGAGCCGTCACCGCCCACTACCAACCCATCCTCGACCTGGCGACCGACGCGATCGTCGGGTACGAAGCCCTCGCCCGCATCGACAGCGAACGACGGCTCCCCACCAGCCAGTGGTTCGACGAGGCCGGCGCGGTCGGACGGCTGAGCGACCTCGAACAGCTCGCCATCGCCGCCGCCCTCCCCGCGCTCGACGACCTGCCGAGCGAGACCTTCCTGGCGATCAACCTCTCACCGCAGTCCGCCATCGGTCCCCTCCTCACCGAGACCCTTGAGGACATGCCCGTCGACCGCCTCGTCCTCGAGATCACCGAGCACGCCGCCGTCGCCGACTACACCAGGCTCCTCCACGCCCTGTACCCGCTTCGGGCGCGAGGACTGCGGCTCGCGGTCGACGACGTGGGGGCCGGGTACTCGAGCATGGCGCACGTCGTGAACCTGTCGCCGGAGATCATCAAGCTCGACCGGGCCTTCACCGCGCGGATCGACCAGCAGCCCCAGCGCCAGTCCCTCGTCGACAGCATGCGGGTGTTCGCAGCCGACACCGGCGCCGTCCTCCTCGCGGAGGGGATCGAGACCGTCGAAGAGCTGGAGACGATGCGCGCCCTCGGCGTCGCGCTCGGCCAGGGCTACCTCCTCGGCCGGCCAGCCGCGCTGATCGGGGACGGTCAGAGCGTCGGCACCCGCTAGGGGCGTGCCGCGGCGTCGCTGCTCGACCGGCGTGCGAGGTGGCGGGCCTCCAGGTCGACGAGGGCCTGGTACTCCGCGAGCTCGCGGCGGGTGAGGCCCGTCAGGAGACGCCGTTCGGCCAGCTTGTCGAGCTGCCTCTGGACCTCGTCCAACGTCGGTTCGTCCTTGCTGGCCAACAGCGTTCGCCTTCCGGCGCCCGCTGCTTGAGCGCACCCTCAACCCGTCAGCCGGTCAGGTACCCGACGGCGCGCACGCCTAGTCGCGCGGAAGCCACTCCGCGTGGCGAGCGCGACGTCAGCGCGGAGGGCTCCACGTCCTCTCCAGGTGGTCTCCAAGGCCGCGGCGCCGCAGCGGCGCATCCTCAGCGGCATGAACACCCGTGATCGCCACCGGCGGTCGCACCGTCGGCGACACCCCGTCGATCGACGCCGCACCCAACCCGGAAGGAACACCATGAACATCAAGCGCAAGATGGCAGCGTTCGCACTGGTTGCCGCGATCGGCGGGACCCTGATGACCACCCCTGCGTTCGGCGCCGCGCCACCGAACGCGGACGGCACGAACTGCCATGGCGTCTGGCTCTCGTACGAGAGCACCAGTGACATGGCGCCCGGTCAGCTCCACAAGGACTACGGGATCTCGGTGAAGGACGTCCAAGCCATCGCCGACACCGTCTGCAGCTGAGCATCTGCGGTTCGCTCAGCGGTGCCTCGAGGCTAGGGCGAGGGATCCACGGTGTGCAGCGAGCCGACGCGCCACGTACCCGGCCACGGAGCGGTGCCCTGGCGGCACTCGTCGGGCGGGTCGTCGTCCTCGCTGCCACCGATCCCCAGCCGGGTACCACCTTCGGCGAACAGGTTCCCTTGGCCGTCGTACACGCGCAGCGGATCGAACGACACCGAGAACCCCTCCGGCCAGACGGTCGAGAGCCGCACGTCCTCGTCGGTGTCGAGCGCGCGGAGCCACACGCAGCCGGTGGAGGCATCACCGGCCAGCTCCCATCCCCCGCCCATCCCCGCCTGGTCGCAGCACTCCGACGCTGGATAGGTGGGCCGCACGGGCTGACGGGCCGGTGCCGCGGCCACCGAAGAGGTGGGACCTTCCGTCGTCGGAGCACCCGCTCCGCCGCCGTCGCCCCCGCATCCAGCTGCGATCAGCACCGACGCGATCACGAGCACTCGACAACGCACGCCCACAGGTTGCCCGCGATGCGGCACGCGCGTGCAGCAGACGCGCGCGCCGACGCGCCCGCGCTCAGCGGCGGGACCCGTCCCTGACGGCCACG
>JBJMHD010000046.1:0-4261 GCA_045807565.1 Acidimicrobiales bacterium
GGCTGACGTGGTTGACGGCGACGGTGCTCGCCGTCCTCGTCGCGCTCCAGGCCGTCGGCGCGATCGGCGACCAGGTGACCGACACGCCGGCCGCGGCCGCCCGGGCCACGTCCGGGAGCTCGTCGACGACGACCTCCACGACGCCTCCCTCCTCGACGTCCACGACCACGCCGGTGGCGCCCGCCGGCGAGACCGCAGCGCCCGTCGGGGCGGTGCCGTCGGCGCCGGACCCGACGGTGCAGACGGCCGCGCCCGAGCCCGAGGCCGAGGGCGCGGCCCCCGAGGTCGAGCCGGAGCCGGAGGCGCACCAGCCCGAGGAAACCGAGCCGGCGAAGGAGCCAGGCGCGACCACGAGCTACAGCCTCCAGGGCGGCTCCATCGGCGTCCGGTGCACGGGCTCGGTCATCGAGCTCGTCTACAGCAGCCCCGCGCAGGGCTTCGGCTCGGAGGTGAACAGCGCGGGGCCCGACGAGGTGGACGTGCGCTTCGAGAGCGACACCCACCGGTCGCGGATCAAGGTGCAGTGCGGTCCGGGGAAGCCCGTGGTGGTCGACCAGCGCGAAGAGCCGCGCTGAGCAGCGCTGCTCAGACCTCCAGCAGCAGCGTCACCGGCCCGTCGTTGACGAGCGCCACCTTCATGTCGGTGCGGAACCGTCCGGTGGCGACCTCGATGCCGAGGGAGCGGAGGTGCTCGACCATCGCGTCGATGAGCGGCTCCGCGTGCTCGGGACGAGCGGCGTCGATCCACGATGGCCTCCTGCCCCGCGTCGTGTCGCCGTAGAGGGTGAACTGGCTGACGACGAGCGCGGCGCCGCTCGCGTCGAGGAGCGAGCGGTTCATCACGCCGGCCGCGTCGTCGAACACGCGCAGGTGGGCCACCTTCTCCGCGAGCTTCCGCGCCTGGGCGTCACCGTCGTCGTGGGTGACGCCGACGAGCACGCACGCACCGGGTCCGATCGCGCCGACGACCTCGCCGTCCACGGAGACGCTCGCCTCGCTCACCCGCTGCACCAGCGCCCGCACGGGCCCGCACTCTACGGTGGCGGCTCGTGCTCACCTTGCGGTCCGGCGACGTGCGCGTTGACGTCGACCCCGACCGCGGCGGGCGGCTGCTCGGCCTGGCGGTGGGTGACCTCGAGCTGCTCCTGACGCCGGCGGACGACCCCGGCGGCCTGCACTGGGGCTCGTTCCCGATGGCGCCGTGGGCCGGCCGCACACGCGAGGCGCGCTTCACCTTCGCCGGCAAGGAGCACGAGCTGCCGGTGAACTCCGGCCACCACTCGATCCACGGCACCGTGCGCGACCGGGCATGGGTGGTGGAGGAGGCGGACCCGCGGCGAGCCCGGCTGTCGTGCTCGTTCGGTCCGGCATGGCCCTTCGAGGGATGGGCCGAGCAGGAGATCACCGTGCACGAAGACCACCTCGAGCAGCGGCTCACCGTCCACAGCGCGGACGGCCCGATGCCGGCATCGTGCGGCTGGCACCCGTGGTTCCGCCGCCAGCTCGCCCGGGGCGGCCCTGCCCGGCTCAGCCTCGACGTCCGCTCGATGTACGAGCGAGACGACGACTTCGTCGCCACCCGGACGCTGGTGACGCCACCGCCGCCCGGCCCGTGGGACGACTGCTTCACGGGCATCGGCAAGCCGCCCCGGATCGCGTGGCCCAAGGCGGCGACGCTGCTGATCGAGGCGTCCTGCCCCGACGTCGTCGTCTACACGTACCCCGAGACGGCGATGTGCGTCGAGCCCCAGACGGCCCCGCCGGACGCCCTCAACGTCGACCCGTTCGTGGTCGAGCCGGACCGTCCCCTCGTGGCCACGACCGCCTGGCGGTGGAAGCTCACCGGCTGAGGCGGGCGGGGGCGCACTTGACCGCTCGGTCAGCCCAGGCGAGGCTTGACCGCTTATGGAGAAGGGGGTCGACCGTCCGCTGCGCATCGCGCTGCTCGCCTACCGGGGCAAGCCCCACGTCGGCGGCCAGGGCGTCTACACCCGCCACCTGAGCAAGGCCCTGACCGATCTGGGCCACCACGTCGAGGTGCTGGGGGGCCAGCCGTACCCCGTGCTCGACCCCAGGGTGCCGCTGGTGGAGCTGCCCAGCCTGGACATCTACAACGACCACTTCCCGATGCGGATGCCGGGCCTGTGGGAGCTGAAGCACTGGCCGGACTTCGTCGAGGTCACCTCGTTCTCGTTCGGCCAGTTCCCCGAGCCGCTGGCCTTCAGCCTGCGGGCCTGGGACCACCTGCGCCACCGCAAGCGCGACTTCGACCTGGTGCACGACAACCAGTCGCTGGGCTACGGGCTGCTCGCCATCCAGCGTGACTTCCCGCTGCTCGGCACGATCCACCACCCGATCACGGTGGACCGCAGGCTCGAGATCGAGCACGCGGTGGGCCGCTACAAGCAGTTCACCCTGCGCCGCTGGTACTCGTTCACGAACATGCAGACGAGGGTCGCCCAACGGCTCCACCGGATGATCACGGTGTCCGAGTCGTCCTTCAAGGACATCGTCAAGGACCACGGCGTTGCGCCCGAGCGGCTGCACATCGTCCCGGTCGGCGTCGACGAGGAGAGCTTCCGTCCCCTCCCCCACATCAAGCCGGTCCGCGGCCGTCTGGTCACCACCGCGTCGGCCGACGTGACGATGAAGGGCCTCAAGTTCCTGCTCGAAGCGGTGGCCAAGCTGCGCACGGAGCGCGACGACGTCCACCTCGTGGTGATCGGCCGCCGGAAGGTCGGCGGCGCGAGCGACGAGGCCATCCGCCGGCTCGGGCTCGAGAGCTCGGTGGAGTTCATCACGGGCGTGCCCGAGGAGCGGATCATCGAGCTGTACGCCGAGGCCGAGCTGGCCGTCGTGCCGTCGCTGTACGAGGGCTTCTCGCTCCCGGCGATCGAGGCGATGTCGTGCGGCATCCCCGTGGTCGCCACGACCGGGGGCGCGCTGCCCGAGGTGGTCGGCGCCGACGGCGACACCGCGCTGACCGTCGACCCGGGCGACAGCGAGCAGCTGGCGGCGAAGCTGCGGTGGGCGCTCGAGCGCCCCGAGGAGCTGCGCGCCACCGTCGGCGCCCGCGGCCGTCAACGGATCATCGAACGGTGGAGCTGGAAGATCACGGCCGCCAAGACCCTCGAGCAGTATCGGGCTCTGCTCGCGGAGCCTCAGCGGTAGCACGTTGCTGACCGTCCGCTACGACCAGCTCGGCGTGCAACCGGGGGACCGCGTGCTCGACCTCGGCTGCGGCTTCGGCCGGCACGCCTACGAGTCGATGCGGCGCGGCGCCCGAGTGGTGGCCTGCGACTTCTCCCTCGCCGAGCTGAAGGACGTGTCGGGCATGTTCGCCGCGATCGGGGACGAGGAGGCGGCCACGCTGCCCGCGCCCGCGTGGGGCGGCTGCGTCAACGGCGACGGCACCCGCCTGCCCTTCGCCGACGGGGCGTTCGACCGGATCATCGCCAGCGAGGTGCTCGAGCACATCCCCGACGACAGCGCGGCGCTGGCCGAGCTGTCGCGGGTGCTGCGCCCCGGCGGCACGATCGCCATCACGGTCCCGGCCTGGCTGTCGGAGCGCATCTGCTGGGCGCTGTCGGAGGAGTACCACGCGCCCTTCGTGGAGGGCGGCCACGTCCGCATCTACAGCGAGCCCGAGCTGCGGGCGAAGCTGCGGGCGACGGGCCTGCGTCCCGGCGCCGCGCACCACGCGCACGCGCTGCACGCGCCCTACTGGTGGCTCAAGTGCGCGGTCGGCCCGACCAACGACACGAACCCGGTGGTGAAGGCATACCACCAGGTGCTGCTGTGGGACATCGGCCAGGCGCAGCCGATGGGGACGGTGACGCGGTGGCTCGACCGCCTCGCGAACCCGTTCATCGGAAAGTCGATCGTCGTCTACGCAACAAAGCCGTTCGAAGAAGAGCCAGGCGGAGTGGAGGGGCAATGAGCGGGTCGTTCCTGCGCGACATCAACGAAGTGGTGTCCGCGTCCGAGCTGTCGGCCACGGTCGACGCGATCGCCGAGTGGCAGCTGCCCTCGGGCATGGTGCCGTGGTTCCCCGGTGGGCACGCGGACCCGTGGAACCACGTCGAGGCCGCGATGGCGCTCGACCTCGGCGGCCGGCGGGCCGACGCCGAGCGCGCCTACGAGTGGCTGGTGCGAACGCAGCGCCGGGACGGCGCGTGGCACCAGTACTACCTGGGCGACACGATCGAGCAGGACAAGCTCGATGCCAACGTCTGCGCGTACGTCGCCGCGGGCGTGTGGC
>JBJMHD010000047.1:0-20640 GCA_045807565.1 Acidimicrobiales bacterium
ATCCGGTGGCGCGTGTCGATGGTGGACGGGTCGTCGATTGTGCAGAACCAGAAGCTCCGCCGCAGCACGTCGGCAGGCCGCTCGTCCCATCCGAGGCCGTACCCCGAGCGGTCGACCAGGTTGTCCAGGCGGTCGAGCAGCATCGCGACCCAGCCGATGCCGCCTTCGGCCATCGCCACCCGGAGCTCGGGGAAGCGCACGGTCCACCCTGCCCACAGCCACTCGGTGCACGCCTGCAACGACAGCTGGCTGAAGAGCGTGGCGGTGAGGGGCATGATCGCCCGGCCGCAGTCGGGCGGAAGGTCGCCCATGCCCGACGAGCCCACGTGCAGGCACACGACGGTGCCCGTCTCGGCACACGCCTCCAGGATCGGCGCCCAGTGCTCGTCGAAGATGGACGGGTAGCCGATCTGGTGCGGCCGCTCCGGGAGGGTGACGGCGCGGAACCCCCGCGCCGCGTTGCGCCGGATCTCGGCGGCGCCGACCTCGGGATCGGACAGCCACGTGATCCCGAGGGGGATGATCCGCTCGGGATGGGGCTGCCACCACTCGTCGTGCACCCAGTCGTTGAAGGCGCGCGTCGTGGCCAGCCCCAGCTCGGCGTCCGAGCACTGCGAGTACACCCGGCCGCAGAACCCGGTGATCATCGACGGGAAGCTGAGCGAGGCCCACACGCCGTTGATGTCCATGTCGCGCACGCGGGCATCGACGTCGTAGCAACCAGGGCGCATCTGCTCGAAGCGGAAGGGTTCGACCTTCACCGTGTCGGGCCGCCGGCCGACCACCGCGTTCATGCCGACCTGCGCGTGCTGCTGCCCGTCGAACTCCCACACCTCGTGGCCCCAGTCGTTGACGACGATCCTCGGCGCCCGATCCTGCAGGTGCGTGGGCAGCCGGCCGTCGAACATGTCCGCCGGTTCGACGAGGTGGTCGTCGACGGAGATGATCGTGGCGAGCACGTCGCGGGGCTCCGGATCGGGGAGGAAGAGCTCCGGGTCGAGCATCGCGCCCGTTCTAGCCGCCGAGGCTGGGCGGAGGTTGGGGCAGGTTCGGCGCATCCCCGATGTCGAACAGGAAGCGCATCGACGCTGTCTGGCTGCCCGTGGCGACGAGCTCGCCCTCGGCCGTCCACACGCGGAGCGAGCCGTGCCCGAAGCCGCCGTTCGCCAGCTCGCCGTGGAGCTCGATCAGCACCCAGCCGGTGTCGGCCACGCCACCCTTGAAACGCATGCTGTTGTCGAGGCTCGATCCGGCGCCGAGCTTCCCGGCGGCGCGGGCCACCGCCACGGGGACCATGTCGGCGATGAACGCCAGCACGGCCGGGGTGAGCGGACCGTCGTCGCGGCGCCGCGCCCAGAAGGCGACGGTGGGGCGCACCCCCGCCTGCGGCAGGGCTTGGCGCATCTCGATGTGCTTGGTCCAGCTGTCGGCGCTCGGCTCGGGCATCTGCTCGAGGAAGCGGGCCTGCAGGTCCTCCTCGGCCGACGACGGCTGCTGCCCGTCACGTCGGCCGCCGCGGTTCATGACGTGCGGAGGCGAGTCGTCGGGCGCGCTCACCTCGGGCATGGGGACGTACTGGCCGGTGAGCCCGTCCTCCTTGGCCAGACCCGTCGAGCCGATCGCCACGAACGCCGTCTCGCCGTTGGCCGACGCCCGCACCAGCACCTGGGCGGCCCGCTTGCCGACGGCGAGGCGCTCCGCCTCCCACGTGACGGTGTCGCCGAGGAACGGTTGGCTCACGAACTGGGTGGAGCACCAGAGCACGTGGCGCTGCGTCGCCGCCTCGAGGGCGACGACCGAGACGGCGAGCCCGGTGCCGCCGTAGAGCGCGCCGTCGTGGCGCACCAGCCCGCCGCGGAGCTCGAAGCGGCCCGATCCGCCGTCCTCGGACACGACGAGTCCGAACAGCTCGAGGTCGGAGGCGTGGGGCAGCCCGGTCATCGGTCCTTCCTAGCGAAGTGCGGATCAACCGCCCCAATCGGGCCGCCTACGCTCCCGCCCGATGGGTGTCGTCAACCACGTGGGCGTCTGCGTCACCGACCTCGAGCGCTCGCGGCGCTTCTACGAGGAGGTGCTCGGGTTCGCGCACCAGCGCGATCTGCCCGTGCCCGACGTGGCCGCGTCGCGCCTCCTCCAGGTACCGAAGCCGGTCGGCTGCACGGCCGTCTACCTCGAGCTCGACGGGTTCGTGCTCGAGCTCCTCCACTTCGACCGCGACGGCAACGCTCCGCGGCGGGAGCGCTCCTTCACCGAGCCGGGCCTCACCCACATCTCGTTCTCGGTCGACGACGTCGCCGCCACCTGCGCCCTCGTCGAGCAGCACGGCGGCGAGGTGCTGCGCGACACCGACATGGGCGGGCTGGCCATCAACGTCCGTGACCCCGACGGCCAGATCCTCGAGCTCCTTCCCATGACCTACCGCGAGGGGCTCGGCCGCTAGTCGCGCTCGACGACCCGCAGCCCTCGATCGGGCGTCCACGACTCGATCACGAGCTTGGTGGCCGCAGGATCGAGGTGCGTGAACACGACCTCGGCGATGTCGGCGACGAACATCTCGCCTTCGGGAGCGCCGCCGTCTCCGCCGCCCGGCACCGGGCCGACGGCGATGGCGTGGCCGGCCACCTTGGCCTCGCCCGGCCACTCCGCCTCCTTGCCCTCCTCGGGATGGACGGTGGGACCATGCAGCGCGAAGCGAGGGTCACGCGCCAGGTCCGCACCCTTGCGAGCGGCGGGCATGGAACCGAACCGCAGCTCGCCGTCGACGAACTCGCACTCGATGCCCGAGATGCGGGGAGAGCCGTCGGCCCGGAGCGTCGCGATCGTCTTGTGGCGGCCCGCGTCGAAGAGACGCTGCACCCGCGCCGCCAGCTCCGGTTCGGCCGCCTCGATCTCCCTCCACGCCACCATCGGCCGGACCGTACCGGGGAGATGCTGTCAGGCGCTGTCAGCGATCGGCGGCCAGGTCAGCGGCGCGGGAGCTTGATGGCGCGGTCGGCGATGATGTTCTTCTGGACCTCCGTGGCGCCGGCGCCGATCGAGGTGAACCGCTGCCACGGGTAGTTGCGGGCGGCGTGCCCGCCGTCCACCGCATCGGGACCGCCCTTGGCCAGGATGCCGAGCGGACCGAGCAGGTCGACGTTGAGCTCGGCCAGCGCCTGGGAGAGGTGGCTCCACTGGAGCTTCGCGATCTGCGCCTCGGGGAACGAGCGCTCTCCCTTCAGGACCTTCGAGAGCGCTCGGGCGTTCAGCAAGCGCGTGAGCTCCACCTGCGCCCACATCCTCGCGATGCGATCGCGGGTGTCGGGATCCTCGAGGGCATCGGGGTTGTGCTCGCGAGCCGCTCGGATCATCTGCTCGAGCTCGGCGCGCAGGCCGATGGCGATGCCGCCGGTGCCGGCGCGCTCGTGGGTGAGCGTGCCCATGGCCACGTTCCACCCCTCGCCCTCCTCGCCGAGCCGGAAGCCGACGGGCACCCGTGCGTCGGTGAAGACGACCTCGCAGAACATCGCCTCGCCGGTGATCTCCCGGATCGGGTTGCACTGCACACCAGGCGTGTCCATGTCGATGACCAGCGCGGTGATGCCCTCGTGCTTGGCGCCGCGGGCGATGGCGGTCGGATCGGTCCGCACCAGGAACAGGCCCCATCGGGCGAGGTGGGCGGTCGACGTCCAGATCTTGGTGCCGTTCACCACGTACTCGTCGCCGTCGGAGATGGCGAGGGTGCGGAGGTTGGCGAGGTCGCTGCCCGCCTCGGGCTCGGAGAACCCCTGGCACCAGTGCTCGGTGGCACCGATGATCCCCGGCAGCCACCGCCGCTGCATCTCCGGAGACGCCCAGCGCATGATCATCGGGCCGATCTGCCAGATGCCGTTGGCGTTGTAGATGCCCGGCGCCTTCGCGTGCGCCATCACCTCGGAGTAGATGACGTTCTGCATCGTGGTGGCCTCGCGCCCGCCCCACTCGCGGGGCCAGTTGATGGCCGCCCACCCGCCGGCGTGGAGGCGCTGCTGCCACGCCTGGCGCCGGGCCATCGTGCGGCGCGTCTCGTCGGCGTGCTCCTCGCCGATCTCGCCCTGCTCGAGGAACTCGGCGAGGTTGTCGTCGAGCCACGCCTGGAGCTCGGCGCGGAACGCCTCGTCCTCCTCCGTGTAGGCGAAGTCCACGGCGAGCGAACCTAACAGTCACGTCACCTACGCTCCCCGGCCGTGGACTTCACCTTCAGCGAGGAACAGGAGGCGTTGCGGGCCACCGCGCGCTCCTTCCTGGATCGTGAGGTCGGCGCCGACCACGTGCGGGCGATGCTCGACGACGTCCGCGGGTACACCGGCGACCTCTGGCATCGGCTCGCCGACATGGGCTGGACGGGCGTCCTCGTCCCTGAGGCCCGCGGCGGCGCGGGGCTCGGCATGCTCGAGGTGGTGGTGCTCGCCGAGGAGATGGGCCGGCTGCCCCTTCCCGGGCCCTGGCTGTCATCGTCGGTGGCCGCCACCCTCGTCGCCACGCGGCTCGGTGATGGCGACGTGCTGCGTCGGCTGGCCGATGGCTCCGTGCTCGCCACCGTGGCCGTCGAGGAGGGCGGGCACCGGGACCCGCTCGGTGGGATCGCGGCGACCGCTCGTCGGCGCGGCGACACCTGGGACCTCGACGGGGCGAAGCCCGTCGTCTTGGATGGCCACCTGGCCGACCTCGCCTACGTGGTGGCGCGCGACGGCGACGGCCTGGCCACGTTCGCGCTCGACTCGCCCCGTGGCGAGCCGGTGCCGAGCATGGACGTCACCCGCAAGCTGGCGCGCGTGGAGCTGGGTGGGCGACCGGCCCGCCGGATCGGCCCGTCCGGCGACCAGCGGCTCCTCCTCCAGCGCGTCGTGGACGACATCGGCATCGCCCTGTGCGCGGAGAGCGTCGGTGCGTGCGACCGGGCGCTGGCCATGGCGACCGAGTACGCCAAGGACCGCGTGCAGTTCGACCGCCCCATCGCCACGTTCCAGGCGATCCGCCACAAGCTCGTCGACATGCTCCACCAGCTCGAGCTGGCGCGGGTCGCCACCCACTACGCGGCGTGGGCGAGCAGCGTCGACGACCCGCAGCGGGAGGCGGCGGCGGCGATCGCCAAGGGCTTCGTGGGCGAGGCGGCCGCCATGATCACCGGCGAGAACATCCAGGTCCACGGCGGGGTGGGCTTCACCTGGGACGTCGACTGCCACCTCCTCTTCCGGCGGGTGAAGGCCAACGACGTGCTCTTCGGCCGCCAGGCGTGGCAGCGCCAACGCCTCGCCGACCTGGTCATCGACGCCGTCTGAACGTCTGCGGAGATTCCGCGAAGATCCTTCGGTCGGCCTGTCGATCGGTGCGGGTGCCGTTCGTCTAGGTGGTGAGGCCGGGTACCAGCCCGGTCACCGAACCAGGAGGAACGCCATGACCCAGTACCTGCTCGCCGTGCACGGTCCCGAGTCCGTCTACGACACCCCCTTCGAGGACATGCAGGCATCGTTCGAGGCCACCGGCCGGTTCAACGACAAGATCATGGCCTCGGGCCAGTGGGTCTTCGGTGGCGGGCTCGAGCGTCCGAGCTCCGCCAGCGTCGTGGACAACACCGAGGGCAAGAACGTCGTCACCGACGGCCCGTACCTCGAGGGCAAGGAGCACATCGGTGGCTTCTGGGTGATCGAGGCCAAGGATCTCGACGAAGCCCTGGCCCTCGCCGCCGAGGCGTCCGAGGCCTGCCAGGGCACCGTCGAGGTGCGCCCCTTCCAGTCCGAGCCCGACGCCTGAGTTGATGCGTGCTCCGGGCCTCGCTTCGCTCGATGCGCCTCCGCAAGTGCCTCCCGGCGGCGTGGCAGAACCAGCCGCCTTCGGCGCTGAGCCGGAGCCATGACGAAGCTGGACACGTCCGAGATCGAGCGGGTGTTCCGCTCCGAGTCCGGACGAGCGGTCGCGACCCTGGTCCGCTTCTTCGGCGACATCGACCTCGCCGAGGAAGCGGTCCAGGACGCGTTCGTGGTGGCGCTCCAGCGCTGGCCCGAGGAGGGCCTCCCGCCCTCCCCTGCCGGTTGGATCATCACCACGGCCCGCCGCCGGGGGATCGATCAGATCCGCCGTGAGTCCACCCGGGACGACCGCCAAGCCGAAGCCACGCGCATGCTCGAACCCGACGAACCCAAGGACCTCGGTCCGGTGGCGGACGACCAGCTCCGCCTCATCTTCACGTGCTGCCATCCGGCCCTCGCCCCCGAGGCGCAGGTGGCGCTCACCCTCCGGCTCATCGCCGGGCTGCAGACCCCGGAGATCGCGAAGGCCTTCCTCGTCCCCGAGCCGACGATGGCGCAGCGCATCGTGCGCGCCAAGCGGAAGATCAAGGCGGCCAACATCCCCTACCGGGTGCCGTCCGATGCGGAGCTCCCCGATCGGCTGCGGCCGGTGCTGTCGGTGCTGTACCTCGTGTTCAACGAGGGCTACCTCGCCTCGTCCGGCGATGCGCTCATCCGCACCGAGCTGTGCACGGAGGCGATCCGGCTGACTCGATCGCTTGCCGATCTCATGCCCGACGAGCCCGAGGTGCAGGGCCTGCTCGCGCTGCTCCTGCTCACCGAGTCGCGGCGACCAGCGCGCGCCGACAGCGAGGGCCGGCTCGTCCGCCTCCCCGATCAGGACCGCTCGCTCTGGGACACCGCCCTGATCGCGGAGGGCCAGGCGATCGTGCGCGAGCTGCTCCGTCGCAACACCCCGGGGCCGTACCAGATCCAGGCCGCGATCGCCGCGGTGCACAGCGATGCCACCGGCCCCGACGACACGGCGTGGGAGCAGATCGTTGCGCTCTACGACCAGCTCTACGCCGTCGTGCCCACCCCCGTGGTCGCCCTCAACCGAGCGATCGCGATCGCCGAGCTTCGTGGAGCGGACGCTGGGTTGGCGATCCTCGACGAGCTGGACCTGCCCCAGTACCACCTGCTCCACGCCGCCCGCGCCGACCTGCTGGAGCGCCTCGGCCGCATCGACGAGGCCGTCGACGCCTACGACACCGCCACCGGGCTCACCGAGAACGAAGCCGAGCGCGACCTCCTCACCCGCCGCCGCCGGGAGCTCCAGACCTGACGACATCTGTGTCGCCTTTTGCGCACATGCTGCGCAGAAGGCGACACAGATCTAGGGAAGGACGCGGATGGCGTTGGTCGGGCAGTGCTCGGCGGCGAGCTCGACCCGCTCGCGGTCGCGCGCTGGATCGCCGATGACGACGGCGACCATGTCGTCGCCGATGTCGAACACCTTCGACGCCCAGTAGATGCAGTTGCCCGATCCCATGCAGCGCTCGCGGTCGATCTCCACGTTCACGGCAGGACGGTCTCCGTGTCCCGGCCCGATCGCAGCAGCGTGCCAGGGGTGGCCCCGGTGGGAGCACCGCCTTCGACGATGGTGACGCCGTTGACGAGCACGCGGTCGATCCCCACCGCGTCGGAGTGGAGCCGCCACGCGCCGCCCGGGAGGTCGTACCGCATGCGCTCGGGCTCGTAGCCCACCCGGTCGGGGTCGAAGAGCACGAGGTCGGCGGCCCAGCCGGGCGCGATGCGGCCCCGTCCCCGCAGCCCGTAGAGGCGGGCCGGCACGTCGGTGATGCGGTGGATGGCCTCCTCGAGCGACAGCACGCCGAACTCGCGCACGCCGTGCGACAGGAGGGCCGTGCTGTAGATGGCGCCGCACATCATGTCCAGGTGGGCGCCGGCGTCGGACCCACCGATGACTGCTCGCGGATCGCGCCACACCTCGGCGCGCAGGGCCCAGTCCGGCTCGGAGTCCTTGAGGCCGGAGGGTCGCAGCCCGGTGCGGAGCTCGTCGGCGACCACGATGTCGAGCAGCACGTCGAAGGGGTCGTCGTCGCCGCCTCGCTCCCCCACGATGTCGCCGATCGTCCGCCCCTCGTGAGCCCGGTTCTCCGGCGCGAACGCCTCGATGACCTCGAGCCCCTTCCAGCTGGCCAGGCCGCGCAGGAGGCCCGCCTCCTCGGAGCTCGCGCCGGCGTCGAGCCGGCGGCGGGTCGCGGGATCCGACAGCGCCGCGATCCGTTCGGGCACCGGGAGCGACAGCACCTCGCGCCAGCCGGGGAACCCGTCGAGCACGAAGCCGGAGAGGAAGGACAGCCGCAACCGCATCGAGTGCGGGAGGGTGAGCGCGACCACCCGGCCGCCCCGCGTGACGGCGTGGTCCGACGCCGCGAGCTGCGACTCGTGGCCGGTGGGGTTCATCGACGACACGCCCAGCACGTTCCAGTTGAGGGGGCGCCGCGCGGCGGCGGACATGTCGGCCAGCAGGTCGCGCTCGTCGTCGGTGAAGCCGTTGATGCAGCCGGCCAGGATGGCCTCGAGGGTCGTGCCCTCGACGTCGCGGACGGCGGACGCGAGAGCCAGCAGCTCGTCACGCGACGCCGCCCGTGAGGGCACCGGCTCGCCGTCGCCGTCGTTGTGGGTCGGAGCGGTGGACGTGGAGAACCCCATGGCGCCGGCGCGGCAGGCCTCCGAGACGAGGCGCGCCATCTCGGCGATCTGCCCCGCATCGGCGGTCTCATGGCAGGCGTCGCCCATCACGACGCGCCGCACGGCCGAGTGGCCGATGTGGAAGCCGGCGTTGACGCCGATGTGACCGTCGAGCCGCTCGAACCAATCGGTGTAGCTCGTCCAGTCCCACGGCAGCCCGGCTTCGAGCGCCGCCAAGGGCATGCCCTCGACCCGGGCCATCATCCGCATCAGGTACGGCGCGTGCTCCTCGCCCGCTGGGGCGATGGTGAAGCCGCAGTTGCCGCCGAACACCGTGGTGACCCCGTGCAGCGACGACGGGCTGGCGGACGGGTCCCAGGTGAGCTGGGCGTCGTAGTGCGTGTGCAGATCGACGAACCCGGGCGCCACCACCAGCCCGGTGGCGTCGATCTCCCGCGCACCCGGCTCGAGCTCGTCGGCCGGGACGATGCGTCCGTCGCGGATGGCGACGTCGCCGACCGCCCCCGGCGCACCGGTGCCGTCGACGACGAGGCCGCCGCGGATCAGTGCGCCGGCCACCGGAACAGCTCCTCGGCGTTGGTGTGGGTGATCTTCTCGATGACGTCCGGCGACAGGTGACCGATCGTCTCGTGCACGAAGGTCTGGGTGTCGGGCCAGGTGGAGTCGGCGTGCGGGTAGTCGACCTCGAGCAGCACGTGGTCGGGCCCGAAGCGGTCGAGCACGCCCGGGAGCGTGCTCGGGTCGTCGATCGAGCAGAACCAGAACTGCTGGCCCAGCACCTCGCTCGGGCGCCGCTCGTCGGTCCACGCCCCGCCCTCCTTGCCGGAGCCGGAGTGGTCGAGCACGTAGTCGACGCGGTCGGCCAGCATGTTCACCCAACCCACGCCTCCCTCGGACATGGCGATCTTCAGGCCAGGGAAGCGGGTGCACACCCCCGACCAGAGCCAGTCGGCGGCGGCCACGTAGGCGTTCACCGAGAACAGGGTGGGCAGCATCTCGAAGGGCGGATCGTCGCTCGGCATGGGGATCCACGACGACGAGCCGGTGTGGAGGCACACGACGGTGTCGGTGTCCTCGCACGCCGCCAGCAGCGGGTCCCAGTGGCCCGTGTGCAACGAGGGCACGCCGAGCTTGGCGGGCATCTCGGCGAAGCTGAGCGCCCGGAAGCCGCGGGCGGCGTTGGCGCGCACGATGTCGGCGGCCAGGTGGGGGTCGTGCAGCCACGTGATCTGCGTCGGGATGATCCGACCGGGGTACGTGCCCGCCCACACCTCGTGGTGCCAGTCGTTCCACGCCGCCACGCACGCCTGGCCCAGCTCGGGGTCCTTCGACTGGGAGAACACCGAGCCGCAGAACCCGGCGATCAGCGACGGGAAGCACACCGACGCGCCGATGCCAGCGAGGTCCATGTCGGCGACCCGTGCGTGGATGTCCCAGCAGCCACGGCGCATCTCGTCGAAGTCGGCGGGGGCCATCGACCACTCGTCCTTCGGACGCCCGACCACGGCGTTGAGCCCGATGTTCGGGTAGATGTTCCCCTCGTAGGTCCACACCTGCCGGCCGTCGTCACCCGTGACGATGCGCGGCGCCCGGTCCGCCATCGCCGCGGGCATGCGCCCCTCGAACAGGTCGGGCGGCTCGATCAGGTGGTCGTCCACCGACACGATCCGGTACCGCACCGGGGGTGCGTCCGGCATCGCGGTCGTGGACGACATCAGGCGTCCCAGACCAGCGGGAGGCTGTGGGCCTGGCGGATGCCGGTCGAGAACCCGATCTCGGCGCCGTCGGCGAGGCGGTAGTCCGGGATGCGGGCATGGAGCTCCTCGAGGGCGATGCGCAGCTCCATGCGGGCCAGGTGGGCGCCCAGGCAGAGGTGGTGGCCGCCGCCGAAGGCGAGGTGCTTGTTCGGCTCTCTGTCGAAGTCGACGACGTCGGCCTCGAACTGCGCCTCGTCCTCGTTGGCCGCGCCCAGCACGAGGGTGACGCTGTCGCCCTGCTTGATCTCGACGCCGTCGATCGTCACGTCCTGCGCGGCCAGGCGCGGCACCACCATCACCGGGGTCAGCCAACGCAGCAGCTCCTCCACGGCGCCCGGGATGCAGCTCGGGTCGTCGACGAGGCGCTGGCGCTGCTCGGGGTGGGTGGCGAGGTACTCGATCATGCAGTCGAGGGTGGCGGTGACGGTGTCGAGGCCGCCGAGGAGCAGGAGGTGGCTGATGCCCAGCAGCTCCACCTCGTCGAGGGGCCGACCGCCGATCTCGGCGTGGACGATCTTCGACAGCAGCGTGTCGTCCGGATCGGCTCGCCGCTCGGCGATGCGCTCCTTGAAGTACTCGGAGATGGCGTGGCCGGTCTCCTGCCGGATGCGAGCCGCGCCCTCGAGGTCGCCCGGCTCGACATCGGGCCGGATCGTGTTGTCGCGCCACTCGTAGAACTTGGGCAGGTCGGACTCCGGCAACCCCATCAACGTGATGAAGATGCCCGACGGCAGGGGCGTGGCGAAGTCCTGGTGGAAGTCGCACGACCCGCGCCCGGCGAACCCGTCCAGCAGCTCGACCACGCGCGCGCGGACGTCGGGCGCGAGCTTCTCGATCTCCCGCGGCACGAACTGCGGGTTGAGGAGGCGGCGGTAGCCGGTGTGCACGGGTGGATCGACCTCGAGCGGCAGCAGCGGCTGGTCGCCCAGCCCGAGCCCCGTCTCGTTGGTGAACGTCTCCGGGTGCCGCAGCGCGTGGAGCACGTCCTCGTAGCGCGACAGGAGCACGCCGCCGGTGCCGCCGAAGTCGCCCTTGGCGACCGGGCACTCGGCCACCATCTGCCGGTACACGGGATGGGGGTCAGCCGCGGCCTCTGGGCTGAACAGGTGGAGGACGACGTTGGTGTCGTCGAGCTCGGTCATGGGGTCTCCTCCCGTCCGGGAAGCTCGCGCTTGAGGACCTTGCCGGTGGCGTTGCGGGGCAGCTCGTCGAGGAACGTCCACGCGCGCGGCACCTTGTAGTCACTGAGGCGCTCGGCGCAGAACGCGCGCAGCTCCTCTTGGTCTGCGGTGCTGCCCTCGGCCAGGACGATCCACGCGCCGATGTCCTCGCCCAGCACCGCGTGCGGGATGCTGGCGACCGCGGCCTCCCGCACCGCTGGGTGCTCGTAGAGCACGGCCTCCACGTCGGTGGCGTGCACGTTGTTGCCGCCGCGGATGATCACGTCCTTCTGGCGTCCGACGATGTAGAGGAAGCCGTCCTCGTCGAGGTAGGCGAGGTCGCCCGAGTGCAGCCAGCCGTCACGCCACGTGCTGGCGGTGGCGTCCTCGTCGTGGAAGTACTCGCGCTCCCGGCCCGGGTTGCGGACGATCAGCTCGCCGATGTCGCGTGCCGGAAGCTCCTTGCCGTCCTCGTTCACGATTCGGAACTCGGTGGGCTTGATCGCCTTGCCGACCGAACCGATGCGCTTGCTCTGCTCCTCCGGCGGCATGAAGCAGAACGCCGGGCCCGCCTCGGTCATGCCCCAGGAGTTGGACACCATCGCGTTCGGCAGCTTCTCCTGCAGGCGCTGAAGCGTGGCCGGTGTGACCGGTGCACTGCCCAGCGGACAGATCGTGATGCTGGAGAGGTCCGCCTCCTCGAAGCGCGGGCTGGCGATGAGGAGCTCGGCCATGGCGGGGACGAGGAACGTCGCGGTGGGCCTGCGCTTCTCGACCACGTCGAACCAGCGGTCGACGTCGAAGCGCGGGAGGTACAGCAGCCGCAGCCCCAGCTTCATCGGGTTGTAGGTGGAGGCGATGCCGGCGAACGTGAACATCGGCGACGCGTGCAGCCACCCGGCGCCGCTCCACCTCGGGAGCCCGTTCGGCACCATGGCCACGTTGCGATGGCGCACCACCACGCCCTTCGGACGACCGGTGGTGCCGGACGTGTACATGAGGTCGGCCATGTCGTCGCCGGTGAGCGGCACCTGGATCGCCGAGTCGTCGGCATCGGTGGCCTCGTCCCACCGCACGAGCCCGTCGCTCGCGCCGCCGGTGGTGACGAGCGACCGCAGCGCCGGCACGTCCTGCCGCGCCTCGAGGAGGGCCGGCGTGCTCGACGCCCCGCTGATCGCGACCACGGCGCCGGCGTGGCTCAGCACGTAGCCGAGCTCCCGGGCGACGAGGCGGGTGCTGGTCGGCACGGCGACCCCGCCCGCCTTGTGGATGGCGGAGTAGCTGATGAGGAACCGGTCGCCCTCCTCGGGTGGCACGTGGATGGCGACCCGGTCGCCCTTCTCGACGCCCTGGCCGATGAGCCAGCGGGCGAGCTGGTTCGACCGCGCCTCCCAGTCCCGGAAGGTCAGGTCGAGGTCCGCGCCCACGTCGGTGTAGCCCACCTCGTCGGGGAACGCCTCGGCCATCATCCGCAGCTGGTCCGGCAGCAGCTGCGACGCCGATGACTGCGTCATCGTCGTCCACCACGTCTGTGCGGACTTCTGGTCGGCATCCGACGAAAAGTCCGCAGAGACGTCGTCATGGGTCCCTCGGGAGGCCGAGGAGGCGCTCGCCGATCACGTTGCGCTGGATCTCGCTCGTGCCCCCGGCGATGGTGAGGCACCGGTTGGCGAGGAAGCCGTAGGTCCACTGAGCCGCCGCGCCCAGGGTGGTGGCGCCCTCGGGCCCGAGGAGCGTGAGGCCGAGCTCCTGCGTGCGCTGGTCGTGCTCGACGCCCAGCAGCTTGCGCACGCTCGCCTCCGAGCCCGGCTTGGCGCCGGTGAGCGACCGGAGCGTGGTGCGGAGCCCGAGCACCGCGAGCGAGTGCGCCTCGGCGACGAGGGCGCCGACCCGGTCGAGCAGCAGGAGGTCCTCGCCGTCGAGGTCCCCGCTCTCGATGCGCTGGCCGACGAGACCGAGCAGCGCCTCGATCCCGCCGCCGAAGGAGGCGCCGCTGCCCATCGACACGCGCTCGTTGGCGAGCGTGGTCCGGGCGAGGGGCCAGCCGCCGTCGACCTCGCCGATCACGCAGTCGTCGGGCACGAACACGTCGTCGAGGAACACCTCGTTGAACATCTCGAGGCCCGTCATCTCGCGCAGCGGCCGGATGTCGAGCCCGGGCGACCTCATGTCGACGATCACGTAGGTGATGCCGAGGTGCTTGGCCGCGGTGGGGTTCGTGCGCACCAGGCAGATCCCCCAATCGGCCTCCTTGGCCATGCTGGTCCACACCTTCTGCCCGTTGAGCAGCCAGCCGCCGTCGGTCTTGGTGCCCGTGGTGGTGAGGGCGGCGAGGTCGGAGCCGGCCTCCGGCTCGCTGAAGAGCTGGCACCACGCGATCGTGCCGAGGAGGGTGGGGCGCACCCAGCGCTCCTGCTGCTCGACGGTGCCGTGGGCGGCGATGGTCGGCGCTGCCCATCCGCCCACCTGCAGGTGCGGGACCCGCACCTTGACGCGGCGCAGCTCCTGGTCGATCACCAGCTGCTCCACCGCCGACGCGCTGCGGCCCCACGGCGGGTCCCAGTGCGGCACGATCAGGCCGGCATCGGCGAGGAGCAGGCGCCGCTCCTCGCGCGGCGCGGCGGCGATGTCGTCGGCGAGCGCTGCGATCTCGCGCCGGAGCGACTCGACGTCCTCCGGCAGGTCGAGCGTGAGGTGGCGGCGGGCCCCCGCGAGCGCGGCGCTCGCGAGGTCGCGGCGCGCACTCCCCGTGCGCGCGAAGAGCTGCCGTGCGGCGGTGGCGCGCCGCAGGTAGAGGTGCGCGTCGTGCTCCCAGGTGAACCCGATGCCGCCGAGGACCTGGATGCAGTCCTTGGCCAGGTCGACGATGAGGTCGGGCACCAGCGACCGCACGGCTCCCAGCGCGATCGACTCGGGCGGGCCCACACCGGTCGCGTCGGTGTCGTCGAGCTCGAGGGCGGCGTCCCACGTGAGCGCTCGCGCCTGCTCGAGGGCGACGAGCATGTTGGCGCACCGGTGCTTCACCCCCTGGAACTGGCCGATCGGGCGACCGAACTGCTTGCGGTCGCGCGCCCACCCGGCGGCGGTGTCGACGCACCAGCTGCCCACGCCGCACCCTTCGGCGGCCAGGAGCACGGTGCCGACGGCCTCGACCTGCGATCGCTCGAGGAGGGGCAACGGCGTGGCGCTGACCTTCGTCGCCGTCACGGTGGCGAGCCCGCGGGTCGGGTCGAGGGCATCGACCGGTGTGGTGGCGGCGTCACTCAGGTCGACGAGCCACCAGCGGCCCCGGCCCAGCGCCGAGTCGGCCGAGCCGGCGAGGAGCAGGTCGGCGCTGCCGCCCTCGAGCACCGGCGTCGCTGACACGGTGACCGTGCCGTCGGCGAGCCTCGTCACGTCGGCATCGAAGGCCACGGCGGCCGAGCGTCGGCCGGCGACCAGGTCGGCGATGGCATCGTCGACTGCCGGTTCGCCCCGGAGCACGCTGTGGCGACCGAGCACGGTGGCCACCCAGGCCGTGGTGAGCGCGGGGCCAGGTGCAACCACCCGGCCGAGCTCCTCGAGGACCACGACCAGCTCGGCGATGCCGTAGCCCTGGCCGCCGAGGTCCTCCGGCACGGCGAGCCCGAGCCAGCCGAGGCCCGTCAGCTCGTCCCAGAACGGCGGCAGCCCCTCCTGCTTCCCGTCCACTGCCGCCCGTACCACCGCGGGTGGGATGCGCTCGGCGGTGAAGCGTCGAGCGGTGCCGAGGAGCGCCTCGTGGTCCTCCCCGATGGCGATGCTCACCTGCCCGTCCCCCTAGCTGCCCGGCCGATCTAACGATCATGTCATGTTGGGCCGGCCCGCCCACTACCGTCCAGCGGCGTGCCGACCGCACGCGCCAACGGCATCGACCTCTCCTACGAGCGGCTGGGCAGCGGGCCGCCCCTGCTCTGGCTCAACGGCTCCGGCAGCACGGTGGAGCAGGTCGCACCTCTGCTGCGCCCGTACACCGATCGCTTCGAGGTCGTCATCCACGACCAGCGCGGGCTCGGCCGCTCCGAGGTGCCCGCGGGTCCCTACTCGATGGCCGACTACGCCGCCGACGCCCTGGCGCTCCTCGACCACCTCGAGCTCGAGCGGCCGCGGGTCCTCGGCATCAGCTTCGGAGGGATGGTCGCGCAAGAGCTGGCCGTCACCGCTCCGCACCGTGTCGCTCGCCTCGCGCTGCTCTGCACGTCGCCCGGGGGCGTCGGTGGCTCGTCGTACCCGCTGCACGAGCTCGCCGACCTCAGCCCTGCCGAGCGCGCCCGCCTCCACCCCACCCTGCTCGACACCCGCTTCGACGACACGTGGCTGGCGGCGCACCCGAACGACAAGGCGCTGGTCGACCTCATGGGCGGCCGTCCCGAGCCCACCGAGGGCGCTCGCCTCCAGCTCGAGGCCCGTAGCCACCACGACGTGTGGGAGCGGCTCGGGCGCATCACCTGCCCGACGCTCGTCGCGTCCGGGCGCTTCGACGGCATCGCCCCGCCCGACAACGGCGCCGCCATCGCCTCCCGCATCTCCGGCGCCCGCCTGCGCCTGTTCGATGGTGGCCACATGTTCATGGTCCAGGATCGGTCCGCCACGCCCGCCATCGTCGACTTCCTGCTGGAGGACACCGAGTAGATGCCGATCCTCTACGAGCAGCTCGACGGCCACGTGGCCCGCATCACCATCGACCGCCCCGAGGCGCGCAACAGCCTCGACCTGTACCACTTCCGAGACCTCGCCGAGGCGTGGCGACGCTTCCGCGACGACGCCGACGACTGGGTGGCGATCATCACGGGCGTGCGGGGACAGTTCATGACGGGCGCCGACCTCAAGACGTACATCCCGCAGATCACCGAGCTGCAGCAGCAGATCCAGTCGGGCGACGTCGACGAGATCGACGGCTGTCGTCTGCGTGACGGCACCGACGCCGTCCTGCGCAGCTTGAAGATCTACAAGCCGATCATCGCGGCGGTCGACGGTCCCTGCGTGGCCGGCGGGATGGAGATGCTCGGCGGCGTCGACATCCGCATCGCCACCGACCGCGCCACCTTCGGTGTGATGGAGCCCAAGCGCGGCCTGTTCGCGGGCGGAGGCACCACCGTGCGCCTCCCCCGCCAGCTGGCCTACCCGGCCGCCATGGAGTTCCTGCTCACCGCCGAGGCGTTCCCGGCAGCGCGTGCCCTCGAGCTGGGGCTGCTCAACGAGATCGTCACGGAGGACGCGCTGGCCGACCGGGCGCTCGAGTGGGCGGCGCGCATCACGGTCAATGCGCCCCTCGCCGTCCAGGCCACCAAGGAGAGCGTCCTGCGCGGGCTCGCCGTCGACCAGCGGGAGGCGTACAGGATCGAGAGCGAGCTGGCGGGCACGGTCTTCTCGAGCGACGACGCCAAGGAGGGCCCCAAGGCGTTCGCCGAGAAGCGCGAGCCACGCTGGACCGGCACGTGAGCATCGACCCGCGCACGCCGTGCCTGATCGGTGCCGCCCAGCGGACGGTCCGCCCGGAGGAGGGCCCGTCGCCCGAGCCGCTGGTGCTGTGGCACGACGTCACGCGCCTCGCCGCCGAGGACGCGCGGCCGGGCGGCGGGTCGAAGGTGCTCGACGCCGTCGACAGCCTGCAGATCGTCTACTGCATGTCGTGGCCCTACGACGATCCCGTCGACCGCCTGGCCGATGCCCTCGGCATCGACCCGCGCCACCGCCTCTACTCGGGCATCGGGGGCACCACTCCGCAGGTGCTCGTGCAGGACGCAGGGCTCGCCATCCTGAACGGTGACCACGACCTGGCCGTGATCACCGGCGCCGAGGCACTGGAGACGGTGCGCCAGGCCAAGAAGGCCGGCGAGCGGGTGGCGTGGAGCCACCGCGCCAAGCCGGCGCCGCCGTTTCCCTTCGAGGCGCCCTTCCACCCGGCCGAGGTCGCCCACGAGGTGTTCCAGGCATGGCTCACCTTCCCGGTCTTCGACATCGCTCGCCGGGCCCGCCTCGGCATCGATCCCGCGACCTACGCCAAGCAGATCGGCGAGCTGCTCGCGCCGTTCAGCGAGGTGGCGGCGACCAACCCGTACGCGTGGTTCCCCACGGCGCTGTCGGCGGACCACCTCGCCACACCCACCGCGTCGAACCGCATCGTCGGCTACCCGTACACGAAGCAGGCCGTGTCGGTGATGGACGTGGACATGGCCGCCACGGTCATCATCGCCAGCCACGCCAAGGCCGACGAGCTGGGCGTGCCGGTCGAACGCCGCGCCTACCTCCACGGCTGGTGCTACGCGACGGATCCCGTGTACCTCGCCGAGCACACAGACCTCTCGACGTCACCCGCCATGGCCGCCGCGAGCCGCGAAGCCCTCACCTGCGCGGGGATCGACATCGACGACGTGGACCACCTCGACCTCTACAGCTGCTTCGCCAGCTCGGTGCACCTCGCGTGCGACGCCCTCGGTCTCGACCCTCACGACCCTCGCGGGCTCACCGTCACCGGCGGGCTGCCCTTCAGCGGCGGCGCCGGCAGCAACTACATGCTCCACAGCATCGCCACCATGCTCGGCGTGCTCCGCGCCGACCCGGGCTCGATGGGCATGGTCACGGGCGTCGGCATGCACATGACCAAGCACGTGTTCGGCCTCTACTCCACCGCGGCCCCGCCACAGGGACGGGTGCGACCGCCCGACAGCGCCGCGATGCAGGCCAGGCTCGACGCCACTCCGCCCGCGACGATCGTCGACGAGCACGTCGGCCACGCCACCGTCGCCAGCTGCACCGTGGCCCACGCCCGCGGCGGCGAACCCGAGTGGGGCCTGGTGGTGACCGACGTGGCCGACGGCGCCCGGGCCTACGGGCGCGTGGAGGACAGGGATCTCCTCACCGCGATGGAGTCCGACGAGTGGGTCGGGCGGGGGGTCCACCTCGACCCGCGAGGCGACGGCGTCAACATCGTGCGAGCCTGACGCCCACCATGGGGCTCCTCCGGATCGTCGACGGCAGCACGACCAGGCGACGGCTTGCCGTCGTCGCTGCGCTGGTCCTGGTCACGGCGGCGTGCGGCGGCGACGACGACACCGCCGACCCGGCGCCCGATGCCTCGTCCACGACCGACGCCGCCGAAGAGGGGAGCTGGTGCGACGTCTACGACGACCTCCGCTCGAGCGACGACTTCGGCGGCGTCGAGGTCGCGGGCGCGCCCGAGGAGATCCGCGGCCCGCTCCAGGAGCTGGCCGAAGCCTCGACGGTCGACACGGAGGACGTCCCGCCGGGCACCCTCACCCGGCTGTTCGAGGCCAACGCGGCCGTCGAGACGTGGGGCTACGACCACTGCGGCGGCGACCACCCGTTCTGCTCGGTCTGGATCGCGGTTGAGCAGGGCGTGGCGGTGTCCGCCCTCTCCGGCGACGACGAGGCCACCGCGTACCTCAAGCGGCTCGTCGACGAGCTGGAGCCGGTCCTCACCGAGCACGTCCCTCCGGAGCTCAGCGACGAGCTGGCGACGGCGCTGACGTTCACCCGCGCGTCGTCGGACGAGGACGAACGAGCCGCCGAGGATGCCACCGACGCGCTCGACGAGTGGGCTCGGTCGGAGGGCTGCGCTGGCGCCCCGCCCGAGGAGGACGACGAGGCCGCCGCGCCCTGATGGGTCGCGTGACCTCGCTAGGTTCGCTCCCGATGTCGGATGCGGCGGCGTACTTCGGGGCGTACGAGGAGATCCTCACGCCGCTCTTCGCGGCGAGGAACGTGCTCGAGATCGTGGCCGGTGCGGCAGAGAGCGGGCTGATGACGGCGCTGGCGGAGCCGACACGGATCGCCGAGCTCGTTGAGCAGACCGGTCTCAGCGAGGACATGGCCGAAGCGCTGTGCGCGGCCCTGCGGGCGAACGACGTCGTCGAGCTCGTCGACGACGGACGGGTGGTGCTCACCGCTCCGTGGCGCACGCTCGCGGCGCCCGCCGCCTTCGTCCCGCTCGGCACGGCCATCGACGGGAACGCCGTCGAGGGTCGCCTGCTGCGCGCCGGTGCGTCGAGCACCTACTGGTCGATGCCGGCGAGCGACCGGCTCACCTTCGCCCGGTCGGTCTCCCCCGACCCGTTCTCCGACGAGGTCGTGTCCATGCGCCGCGCCGAGATCGCAGCCGACCCCGTGCGATCACGCCTCGTCCACGGCGGTCGGCTCCTCGAGCTCGGCTGCGGTCTGGCGGGCCAGCTGCTCACCACCCTTAGAGCGCTGCCCGAGGTCCACGCAGTCGGCGTGGAGCTGAGCGCCGACCTGGCCGAGGCCGCTGCGGCGCGCGCCGCCGCGCTCGGGCTCGCCGACCGCTTCACGGTCGTCTGCGGCGACGCCGCCAGCTTCACGAGCGACGAGCCCTTCGACTTCGGCTCCTGGAGCCAGTTCTTCTTCCCGGCCGCGTCTCGCTCGGCCGCCCTCGCGACGCTGCTCTCGTGCCTCCGCCCGGGCGGGGCGGCGTGGGCGCCCGTCGGTGTGGACTTCGAGGCCGTGCGCGCGGCCCCGACCGGGGACGTGGCCCGCTCCTGGGCGACGTTCCAGCTGATCCTCCGCGCGTGGGGGGTACCGGAACGCCCCCCGGAGCTGCTCGCGGCCGAGTTCGAGGCGGCCGGCTTCGTCCAGGTCGAGGTCGTGCCCCATCCCGCCAGCCCGACCGTCGTCGGCCGCCGGCCGTAGCGCGCATGGCTTGGTCGGCGTCGTCCACCCGTCACTAAGGTGACACGACTGTTAGAGACGAGCTCGAGGGGGCAGCACGTGGGGATCTGCGACGGACGAGTGGCGATCGTGACCGGGGCGGGCCGGGGCATCGGGCGCGAGCACGCGCTGATGCTCGCCAGCGAGGGCGCGGCGGTGGTCGTGAACGACCTCGGCGCGCAGCCCGACGGCTCCGGCGCCGATCCCGGGCCGGCCAACGAGGTCGTCGCCGAGATCGAGGCGATGGGCGGGAAGGCGGTCGTCAACGGCGCCGACATCACCGACTTCGACGAGGCGGGCGCCATGGTGCAGCAGGCGGTCGACACCTTCGGCAGGCTCGACGTCCTCGTCAACAACGCCGGCATCCTGCGCGACAAGACCGTCCGCAAGATGACGCTCGAGGAGTGGCACAGCGTCCTGCAGACCAACCTCGACGGCGTCTTTTTCTGCTCCAAGGCCGTGGCCGAGGTGCTGCCGGACGGCGGGCGGATCGTCAACACCGCATCCATCGCGGGCCTCTTCCCCGCCCACGGG